>NZ_CAKKMF010000139.1 GCF_918697925.1 Arthrobacter sp. Bi26 | reverse complement strand
GCCCCGGCGAGTGCCCCACACCCCAAGCAGCCGGCCCCGACACAGCAGGCGCCGAAATGACGGGCACGGCGGGCCCGCGCGGAGGCCCCGTGGACGCGGCCCACGGCCGGGAACTGCTGCTGCAGATGCTTCGTGTCCGCCAGCTCGAAGAGAAATGTGTCGAGCTCTACAGTGCCGCCAAGATCCGCGGCTTCCTGCATGTCTACATTGGCGAGGAGGCCGTCGCCGCCGGTGTCCTGTCGTGCCTGGGACCGGAAGACGCCGTGGTCGCGACCTACCGGGAGCACGGCCACGCGCTGTTGCGCGGCGTCTCTGCCGGGGCGATCCTCGCCGAAATGTACGGTTACGTTGAAGGGTGCTGCCGCGGGCGCGGCGGCTCAATGCACCTCTTCGATGCCGCCACCCGTTTCTTCGGCGGCAACGCGATCGTCGCGGGGGGCCTGCCCCTCGCGGTAGGCCTGGCGCTCGCCGACAAGATGGCCGGACGCACCAACGTCACGGTGTGTTTCTTCGGCGAGGGCGCCGTGGCCGAAGGTGAATTCCACGAGAGCCTTAACCTGGCGGCCCTCTGGCATCTGCCCGTGCTGTTCTGCTGCGAGAACAATCTCTACGCCATGGGAACGGCGCTGGCCCGCTCCGAATCGCAGACGGACATCGCCCTCAAGGCCGCCGTGTACGAGATCCCCGCGTGGGCCGTGGACGGAATGGACGTCCTGGCCGTCGAGGAGGGCGCACGCCGCGCAGTGGACGCCGTCCGCTCCGGCGGCGGACCGCACTTCCTGGAGCTGCGGACCTACCGCTTCCGGGCCCATTCCATGTTTGATCCCGAACGCTACCGCACGAAGGACGAGGTGTCGCGGTGGATGGAACGGGACCCGATCACGCTGCTGCGGACCGCACTGGAATCCGCGGGCCAGCTCCCGGCCGCTGAGTGGGAAAAGCTGCAGGCGGACGCCCAGGCGGAAATCGCGGCCGCCGTCGACTTCGCCGAGGCCGGAACCCCGGAACCGGTGGAGGAACTGACCCGCTTTGTCTACAGCGAGCGTGTCGCCGGAGAAGGCACGGTCACTGGCGCCGGCACGCAGTCTGCCGGAAAGCGTGCCGGAGAGGAAACTGGCGCCCCATGAAGTCCAGCTACCGTGAGGCGCTCCGGGCGGGCATCCGCGACGCCATGATCCGCGATGAGCGGGTGTTCCTGATGGGCGAGGACGTGGGCGCCTATGGCGGCTCGTTCGCGGTCAGCCTGGGCCTGCTGGAGGAGTTCGGCCCGGACCGGATCCGTGACACCCCGCTGTCGGAATCCGGGTTCGTCGGCGCCGGGATCGGGGCGGCCCTGGGCGGGATGCGCCCGATCGTGGAAATCATGACAGTCAACTTCAGCCTCCTGGCCCTCGACCAGATCGTGAACAACGCCGCCACCTTGCTGCACATGTCCGGCGGCCAGTTCCACGTGCCGCTCGTGATCCGGATGACCACCGGTGCGGGCCGCCAGCTCGGTGCCCAGCACTCGCACAGCCTCGAGGGCTGGTACGCGCATATTCCGGGCCTGCGGATCCTCGCCCCGGCTACCCTCGAAGACGCCCGCGGCATGCTGTGGACGGCGCTTCAGGACCCGGACCCCGTACTCATCTTCGAGCACGGCTCGCTGTACAACGTCCCCGGGGAACTGGCCGACGACGCCGGCCCCGTGGACATCAGCACTGCCGCCATCCGGCGCCACGGCAACGACATCTCGCTGATCACGTACGGCGGGACCCTCCCCGCGGTGCTCAGCGCCGCGGAACAGCTCGCGGCTGACGGGATCGACGCCGAGGTCCTGGACCTGCGCACGCTCCGACCGCTCGACGACGCCGCCATCCTGGCCTCCGTGACCCGTACGCACCGAGCCGTGGTGGTCGATGAAGGCTGGCGCAGCGGCAGCCTTTCGGCCGAGGTGAGCGCACGGATCACCGAACAGGCGTTTTTCGACCTCGATGCGCCGGTGGCCCGAGTCTGCAGCGCCGAGGTACCGATCCCCTATGCCAAGCACCTGGAACTGGCGGCACTCCCGTCCGAGGCGAAAATCGTGGCCGCGGCCAAAATGACGGTGGATACCAGTGGGTGACTTCCTGATGCCGTCACTCGGCGCTGACATGGAGCACGGCAAGATTGTCGAATGGCTGGTCAAGCCCGGTGACTATGTGCGCCGCGGGGACCTCGTGGCGGTCGTGGATACAGACAAGACCGTCATGGACGTGGAATCCTTCCAGGAGGGGGTGGTCGCCGAACTGCTGGTGGACCTCGGCGAGACTGTTCCGGTGGGAACCCCGCTGGCCCGGATCACCCAGACCCCGGCCGAGGTCGGGGTTCCGGTTCATGAAGCAGTCCCGCCGCGGACGCCGTCGCCAGCCAGTGCGGCCAAGTCCCAGGTTCCGGAAGCGCCCGGCCCTACGCCGGGTCCGCCGATCGCGCCACCGGTGCGGCACCTGGCGCACCAGCTGGGCGTGGACACCGGCAGGATCCAGGGCACCGGCAAAGACGGCACCATCACCCGGGCGGACGTGGAACACGCGATGGCGGCCAGGCCCGGCGATGCGGGCAGGGTGCGTGCCTCGCCGCGGGCCCGGCGCCTCGCGGCGGAGCTCGGGATCGGGCTGTCAACCGTGACCGGTACCGGGAGGAACGGCGCCGTGACGGTGGCCGACGTGCAGGGCGCCGCCAGCGCTGCGCGTCCGGGACTTCCGGAGACCGCCCTGCCCGTCGCCGGGCCGGAACTCGCAGGGCCGGAGCCAGGGGTGCCGGACCGCGGCATACCGGCACTGGCGACGCCGGAAGCGCCGGCGGCGCCTACGGCGCCAATAAAAGGGAGGCCGCCGTCGGAGCGCGTGGCCACCCTGCGCCGCGCCATCGGCGCCCTGATGACGCGCTCGAAGCAGACCATCCCGCACTACTACCTAAGCACCACGCTGGATCTGCGGGCCGCCGTCGAATGGATGCAGTCCGTCAACGCGCACCGGCCCGTCTCCGCCCGGCTGGTCTCCTCGGCGCTCCTGCTCAAGGCCGCGGCGCTGGCGGCACGGGACGTACCGGAGGTCAACGGATTTTACGACGCCGGCGAGTTCCGGCCCAGCGCCTCGGTCCACCTGGGCATAGCGGTGGCCCTGCGCCAGGGCGGCCTCGTGGCCCCGGCAATCCACGACGCCGACACCCTGCCCCTGGACGTGCTGATGGAGCAGTTGCGGGATCTTGTCAGCCGGGCCAGGGCCGGGCGGCTGCAGCGAGCGGAAATGGCCGATCCGACCCTGACCGTGACCAATCTCGGGGACCTCGGCGTGGACAGTGTCTACGGCGTGATCTACCCGCCCCAGGTCGCCATGGTGGGATTCGGGCGCGTAATGGAACAGCCTTGGGCCCAGAACGGGCTCCTCGGGGTCCGGCACGCTGTCATTGCCACGCTCTCGGCGGACCACCGGGTCAGCGACGGACTGCGCGGCGGCCGCTACCTGGCCCGGATCGACGAACTGCTGCAAGAACCGGAGCACCTGTGAAACCGGAGGAACCATGAACGAACAAGACGCCCGGGCGGCGGTGCAGTCCGCGATAGGCAAGGTGGCACCGGACGTGGACCTGGCCGAGGTGGACGAGGACGCCCGGCTGCGGCAGGACCTCGAGCTTGACTCGCTGGATTTCCTTCGGCTGGTGGAAACGATCGACACGGACACCGGCGTGGACATCCCGGAGCGTGACTACCCGGCAGTGTCCACGGTCAAGGGGCTGATCGGGTACCTCGCGGCGCACGGCTGACCCATCGGCTGCTCCGTAACCGCCGTTTTGAGAGCTCTAAAGGGCGGCTACGGAGCAATCGACGGTGGCGGACAGGCCGCGGCTAGGGCTGCGGCTGGGGTTCGGCCCGGCGTGCGAAGGCCGGTGCGTGCTCCGGGCGCGGACCGAAAGCGATAAAGCGGGGAATGATGGTGCGGAACACCGGAACGTGCCGGGCAAGGAAGAGTGCCGCGGACGGCGCCTTTGACCGCTTACCGGTCATGATCGGGACGAAGACCGCCCGCTGCATGACACGTTGCACGGTCTGCACGATGACGGTGGGCAGCCGCCGGCGTCGTTCGACTTTCTTGAGGTCTTCCGTGCTCACGCGGCCGCGGAGCAGTGCGGGGGCAAGGTACTCGGCGGTGGCCACCGCGTCCTGGATGGCGAGGTTGATTCCGACGCCGCCAGCCGGCGACATCGCATGGGCGGCGTCGCCAATGCACAGAAGCCCGTTGATGTGCCACGAGCGCAGCCGGTTCAGGCGCACGTCCAGCCAGTGGAGGTCATCGAGGGAACGGATGGCGTCAACGCGGTCGGCGAGGTCCGGGCGGAGCGCCGCGACCCGCCGCCGGAACCCTTCGACGCCCTCCGCGCGAATCCGGGCGTCGGTGCCCTTGGCCGCCAGGTAGCCCATTTGGTAGTAGTCGTTGCGGAACAGCGCCAGCAGCGCCTCGCCGGGGCCGAAGGCCGGCACGATGCCCGCCACCTCGCCAGTTTCGGAGGCATACCGCGGCAACCGGAACCACCAGGTATCGAACGGCACGGGAAACTCTTTCGGCGCCAGCCCGGCCGCGGCGCGGAGCACGGAATGACGGCCGTCCGTTGCGATCACGACGTCCGCCAGGAGTTCGTCCTGCGTGCCGTCCGGGGTCCGGAAGCGGACTCCGCGGACACGGCCCCCGTTGCGGACCAGCCCGGTGGCCGTACGGCTCATGAGCAGGGTGAATCCCGGCTCTTCGGCTGCGGCGGCGGCGAGGAAGTTCAGGAAATCCCATTGCGGCATCATGGCGACGTAGTTGTACGGCGGCGGCAGGGCGTTAAAGTCGCCCATGGTCACGGGCGGCCCGCCCGGGACGGGGAAAGCGACATTCTTCAGGCGGCTCTGCGGCAGCTGCCTGAAGTCCTGCCCGAGCCCGAGTTCGTCAATCAGCCGGATCGTGGAGGGGTGCACCGTGTCGCCACGAAAATCCCGCAGGAAGTCAGCGTGCTTCTCAAGGACTGTCACCTGCACCCCGGCCCGGGCCAGCAGCAGTCCAAGCATCATCCCCGCAGGTCCACCGCCCACCACCGCGCATCCGGTCTTCTCCATGGCCCCACGCTACGCCTGCACGGGGTGGCGCGGGAGGGGTTTTCGCGCAGGTTTTGGACCTGCGCTGCGGCTTCGGACCGGCGCGGCGGGGATCCGCGTAGCGCCGGCCCGAAACCCTGGCGCCAGCCCGAGAACGTAGCGGCGAGCCGAAACCTGGGCGCCGCGCAGCCCGGCGTCGCCGGCTTAGAGCCTGGTGTCGAAGGAGTCGCAGAAGACGTTCTCGTTGAACGTGCCCTGGAACTCCGACTTGCCCTGGATCTTCTCGATGGTCGCCCGAATGGCCTCGGGCGACCCGGCGTGGGCGTGGATGGCCGTCTTCACCATCGGCACGTCAATCAGGTGGTTGGGCTGGTTGAGCGAGACGAACACGGTGGGGACTTCGGTGGCGTACCAGGGAATCTCGGCCGCCATGGGTGTTGACCACTTGATCCGGATGGCTGCTTCCTGGGCGAAGCCTTTCACGTTGGCGAACACAAACGCGGCGTCGTACTTCTGCGCGTAATCCGCCGTGGCTTCCTCGGAGATGACCGACATGAAATTCACGCCCTCCTCCCCTGCCGCCTTGCGCTGCGCCGCCGTCTTGAACAGATGGACTTCAAACCCGGCATTCTCGAGCTCGTCCCGGACAGTGTCCAGGTAGGCCAGAGGATCCGCCATGGTGAAATCCGCACCGCCGGAGATGCCGTACAGCCGGATCCGCTTGTGCGTCTCCGGGGTGATGGGCAGGTTCTGCGCAGTATCCTTCACCAACGTGACGGTCTTGTCCGCAACTTCGGCAGCGATGGCCAAATGGGCTGCGCTCCCGATCAGCTGCAGCGCTTCGACCGGCGGGACGAGGGATTCCCGTGCGGCCTTGTGCAGTCCGAGCGAGGCTTTCAGGCCCAGGATCCGGCGCAGGGCGTCCTGCAGCCGCACTTCCGTGATGACCCCGGACTTGAAGCCGTCCATCATGTACCGGAAATCTTCCGCGGGGTTGCGGAAGAACAGGAACATGTCACAGCCCGCCGCAATGGTGGCCGGCACAAGCTCGCTGCGCTTCATGGCCTGGGTGAGGCCGATCATCTGGGACGCGTCGGTGAGGATCAGCCCGTTGAAGCCGAGCTCGCCGCGGAGCAGGTCCTGGAGGAGTTCCGGCGCCAGGGTCGCGGGCAGGATGTCCTCCGCCGCCAGGCCGGGACGGAAATGCCGTGACAAGTCCGGCGCGCCGATGTGCCCGACCATGATGGACTGCACGCCGTGCCCGATCATCTCCCGGTACACATGCCCGTAGGTCCTGGTCCATTCCTCGTAGCCGAACGTGTTGTAGGACGTGACCACGTGCTGGTCGCGTTCGTCCAGGCCGTCCCCCGGGAAGTGCTTCATGGCGCACACGGTTGGCGATTCGCTGATGCCGTCGAAGTACTCCTTGGCCCGTTCCACCACGATTTCCGGGGTGTTGCCGAAGGCCCGGGTGGAGATGACGGTGTTGCGCCAGTTGTAGTGGATGTCCACGATCGGCGCGAAGGCCCAGTTGCAGCCCAGCGCGGCTGTCTCCACACCGGCAACGCGCCCCATCTGGCGGGCGATGTCCTTGTCCGGGTGCGAACCCGCCTGCAGGTGGGTCGAGACGAACGTCCCGTCGTCGCAGCTGCCGGCGCCGCCCATTTCGGGGTTCGACGCGATCAGCAGCGGTACCCGTGTCTTGGACTGCGCGTAGCGGATGTGTTCCTGCACGTCGGCTGACGGCCCCGGCCGGTACCGCATGCCGCCCACGTGGTACTGCTCCAGGACACCGTCGAGGTATTCCGGGGAGTAGTCGTTGTTGTGGTTGATGAACAGCTGCCCGATCTTTTCCTCATCCGTCATGGAGTCGATGGTGGACTCCACCCAGGCGATGGCGGATTCGTCGAGGTTGAACGGCGCGGCCTTCAGGTCCACCAGGAACCGGGTTGCATCGCCCTGCGGCCCGGCGAGGGCCGCAACAGCGTCATCTACGATCTGCTTCACCGGCGTGGCGATATCCACTACAACACTTGCTTCGTCGGACTGGAGTTCTTCCAGGGTTTCCAGCTGCGAATCCAGCAGTGAGAGCGGCATGAAGTGTCCCGGGCGTGCGGCCATGCGCTTGTGCAGCAGTTCCCGGGTGCCGTGCAGGTGCACGAACACTACGGATGAGTCCCCGCTGCGGATGATGTCGCGGTAGGAGCGCTTGAGCGCGCTGCACGCGATGACCAGACCGGAGTCCGACGCCGAGAAGCGCCTGCCGATTTCGGCCAGCCAGGGTGCCCGGTCGTCGTCGTCCAGCGGGATGCCGGAGGCCATCTTGTCGATGTTGGCCTGCGGGTGCAGCGAGTCGCCGTCGAGGAATTCCGCGCCGAGGCGGTCGGCGATAGCGGCGCCTACGGTGCTTTTGCCGCAACTCGTCACGCCCATCACCACGATGTGGGCGGGACCGGCGGTCTTCAGTTCACTTGTCATGGCCGGTTCACCAGTCATGGCCGGATCACCAGTCATGGACGGTGCCGTCGACGAGGCGGTTGTAGGGCAGGTAGGCCTGCTGGTAGGGGTAGGCGGCGGCGGCTTCGGCGTTGAATTCGACGCCGATGCCGGGCTTGTCTCCCGGGTGCAGGTAGCCGTCCACGAAGGTCATGGACTGTTCGAAGACCTCGTTGGTCGCATCCGAGTGCTGCATGTATTCCTGGATGCCGTAGTTGTGGATCG
>NZ_CAKKMF010000138.1 GCF_918697925.1 Arthrobacter sp. Bi26 | reverse complement strand
CTACTGGCTGAGTCAGCGTAATCCTTGGGCCGGTGGCCATTGTCCACATAGGCGGTTCTGCGGCTCCCGTCGATGCGCCCGGGTCCGTAGCGTGACGGCATGGCCCTTTCACTCAGCGCGGTTTCCCCGCCTTGGCCCTGGACGTCATCCACCCCTTCGTCCCGGGCACCCTCCACGGCGTCGTCCCTGCCGTCCCGCCCCACGCCCGTCGAAGGCTCCGGCCGCTGGGCCCGCGCCGGGATCCGCGCCGCCAACCTTCCCGCCGCCACGTTGTCCGCGGCGGCCCGCCCGTTCCGGAGCCGGGGCCCGGCGAAGTCCCGCCGGCAGCGGCCTCCCCGCGGTCGTCCGTCACAGCGCCGCCTGCGCGGCTGGATGAACCGGAACCGGCGACTTATCGCGGCCCTCCTGTTCTGCATCCCGGCCGGCCTCACGGTTCAGCAGCTAGCTCCCGCGCCCACTGCCACGGTGGTTGCTTTCGCCGCAGCGGCGGATCTTCCCGCCGGAAAGACCCTGGAACCCGGCGATGTCAGCAGCATCAGTGTCCCGCCGGGCCTCGTGCCTGCCGGCAACCCCGGCAGCGAGACCGCGTTCGAGGGAAAACAACTGGCCGCACCGCTGCGCCAGGGCCAACTCCTCACCGATGCCCAGATCCTTGGCCCGGGCCTGCTCGCGGGAAGCCCGCCCGGCTCTGCGGCCGTGCCGCTCAGGATGGCGGATCCGGCCTCCATCCAGCTGGTCTCCCCCGGGCAGCTCGTCAACGTGGTGCTCACCGGCGGAAACGGCTTAGACCAACCCGGCGAAAGCCAACTCCTGGCCGAAGCCGTTCCGGTGCTCTGGACGTCAGTGCAGGGCGGCAATGCTTCGCCGTGGCCCGCCACCGCGGAGACGGACGGGCTGATAGTCGTGGCAGCGGCGGCCGACCAGGCACGCAGACTGGCGGGCGCCTCTACCCAAGGCAAGCTGTTCTTCGTCCTTGTGGCGGCCGCGCCGGGCTAGGCCCGGGCAGCGTGCCGCGCTGGGCCCAGGGCAGCCCGTCCGCCGGGTGATGCCGGCACCGCAGGCTCCGCGGTGCCGGCCACGCAACGTCAGCCCCAGTGCGGTGGCTTCTGCTCCTGGAGCCATGCGTCGTGATCGTAATTGTCAGGCTGGTCACCCCAGCGCCGGGGGTCATCTTCCGCCGCCTTGTTCGGCAGCACGCCTTCGGGGACCGTGGCCGGCGCCTCCGAACGGCGGGACGGCTCCTTCGCCGTTTCCTGGTCCGGCCCGTCACCGGTCAACTCGCCGGACTTCGGCTCAGCGGTCTTCGGCTCAGCGGTCTTGGGCTCAGCGGCGCTGGTCGCGTCGTCCCTTTTGGCGCCGGTGTTGTCTTGGATGTCGCCGTCCGCACTCATGCCGCCGGCCTCCTTACTGCCTGTATTGCCTGTCATTCCTGTTCCTGGTTCTTGCCGGTGGTAGTCCTGGCCCGCAGTTCCGTGGCCCCGAAGTACCTGCCCCGCGGTTTCGTCCGCCACGTGGTGCCCAGCGGCCCGCGCCTCGTCAATCGCCAGGTGGTCGATGTCGTCATCGAAGAACCCGTGCGATGTCCGGAGCCGGCTGGACACGGCAGGCTTCTCCAACCCGAGGTAGCCGCCAATCCGATCGGCACAGGCCGAGGGATCGGTGAAGACCTCTATGGTCCATAGTGGCATGTAGCGCCAGCCAAGCCGCTCCAGGAGCTGCGGCCGGAGCCTGCTGCGTTCCCGGACGCTCATTCGCCGGTAGTGGGCGGTGCCATCTGACTCGATTGCTACCGGACGGGGAATATCAGCATCGTCCTGGCCGATCGTGGTCATCGGATCGGCGGCCGCCACCATGTTCAGGACGCCGTCGTACTGGTGCCACACGCGTGCCCCACGTGCCCGGAGCCGGTCGCCCAGGTCGGCCACGAGCGGATCGGCGCCGAGCGCCTGCTCGCTGGCCGCGGCCCGGGACGCGGGGCTGCCAAGATCTGTATTGCCCGCGATCTCACGGTCCAGCAGTTCATAGAAGTCCACGGCGCCGTGGCTGAGGCGGCTGACATCGAGGTCCTCGGGGCGGAAGCAACTGAGCACGTGCAGGGACCGGCGGGCACGCGTCATCGCCAGCGCGAATTTGGCCCGGCCCCCGTCGGCGGAGAGCGGCCCGAGGCTGTGGAGGGTGCGCCCATGCGGGGTGCGGCCATAGCCCGGGGAAAAAATGACGTGGTCGCGGACCAGGCCCTGGGCCCGTTCCAGATCCACCACGCGGAAGGACTCGTCCCCCGCCGTGAAGAAGCTGCCGAGCATAGGGTAGTTGGGCAGCTGCGCCCTGATGGCCTCGCCGATTCGGGCGGCGTGGCGAAGGCTGCCGGTCACCACGGCCAGCGAGGTCCGCGGCCGGAGCCGGGCGTGCTCGAAGACGAGCTCCACCGCACGGTTCACCTCGGCAACAACCGATTCAACGCCGTCGTGGTCAGCGCTGGGCAGCCCCGTGCCGTCGGGCAGATACTCCACGCTGAGGGCACGGTCAAGGCCCGTGGCGGATTGCCCCTCAGGGAGCCGGGAAAGTTCCCCGGCGTAGAAACCCTTGCTGAGCTGGCGCACCAGGTCTTCATCGACCGCACGGTACACGGTCCTCAGGTTCCAGACCGGAAGCACAGCGGAGAGTGCCCGGTACGAGCTCTCAACGCTTTGGGAGGAGCTCTCCCCGGCCGCGAGCCGTTCGACGCCCACGGTAAAGGTCCGGGGGCTGGCGACCTGTTCGTCGCCGAAGGCGATGACCTGCCGGGACCGGGCGATGGCCGGAAGGACTGCCTGCAGCGAAGTCGTCTCCGCGTCGAGGATCACGACGGCGTCGAAGGTCTGCTCGATCGGCAGGAGGCCCGTCAGGAGATAGGGGCTGACGGACCATACCGGTACAAGGGTGGGCAGCAGCTCCTGCGCCTGGCCGCTCAGGGCTGCCAGGGTCACCCGGCCGTCCTTGAGCAGGCTGCGCAACAGCTCGGCCTGGCGGGGGTACGCCGCGATTGCCGTACGCCACCGCTCGGACAGGTTCCACCGCAGCCGGGCAGCACCACTGGCGATATGGGCATTGTCCGCGAGCCGGTACTCCGCCTCAAGCTGGCGCAGGGCGTCGCCGTCGGACATGGCGAGGTAGTCATCGCCGCTGATCATGGCTTCCAGGGCCGACTGCCACCAGGCCAGCTCCAGCTCGGCGGTCACCGACCCCTCCGGAACCTCGCGCTCTGCAAGGTCGGCGAGGAGCTCGCCGAGGCCGTGCTCACGCATGCTTTCGACCAGCAGGGTGCGCTCGGGCAGGGTTTCCAGGGTCGCGGTGTCGGCGACGAGCCGCCGCACCCGGGGCAGGAGTTCATCGTACGGCGCGCGATCCACATCGCCGCCGGCGGCGGTGTGCTTGACCGCCTGGCCGAGTTCAGCCAGTTCCGCTGCGAGCTCCCGGTACAGGCCCGTGATTTCGCCCAGCCCGGACGGCACGGCCGGGTGCCGCTGCGTGGTGGCGTAGCCGGACCAGGCGGCGCGCTGCTCCTGCACGAGGACCAGGGAACTGTGCAGGTCCGCGATGTGCACGCCGGGCCGGACGTATTCCTTGGCCACCCGGCGCAGGCGCGAGCGCTGCATGGACGGCATCTCGATCCCGCGTTCCCGGCGCCAGGCGGAGGACGCCGTGGCGGAGATCAGGTCATGGACCGGCCGGTCAAAGATGTCGGGAGTGAACTTGTCCAGGCTTTCGCGGACGGCCACGAGAAGTTCGATCTGCTCGCCCCATTCGGCGAACGTCCCGCCGAGCCGGATCTCTGCGTGTTCCGCCACGGCGTCCATGCGCCCGCGCAGCAACGGCAGTTTCTCCGCCACGGACTGGGCAACGTTCTGCGCTTCCTGCGTTTCCTTGCGGGTGAGCAGACGCGCGCCGTGCCAGGGGCTGGTGGTGGACGCGCGGCTGAAGCTGCCGAGCTCGGCGGCTCGGCGGAGCCGGCCGGCGAGTTCCTCGCGGTCCCGGATGTTGTCCAGTACGCTGCGCTTGAGCCGGACCGTCGTGGCCGGCGCCGGCTGGATGGAGGTCAGTTCTGCCAGCGACTGCATGGCCTCGTACGGCGAGCAGCCCCAGCGGGCCCGGACATTGTGCAGGGATGCGACGTGGTCCATCAGGGCGTGGCGGTGCCCGGTCAGCGTGGCGTGCAGGTTGCTCAGCTGCGGCTGGAGAGACTTCTCGTTGCGGACGATCGCCCGGACCAGCTGGCCCTTGAGCTGCAGCGGGCTGGCGTTGCCGGTGAGCTGCAAGAGCACCGAATCCAAGCCAAGGCCGTCCAGCTGCGCGGAGATCTCGGCGAGGCTGGCACGCCGGTCACCCACCACCAGGACGGACTTGCCCTCGTCCACGAGGGCGCCGATGGTGTTGATGACGGTTTGGGTCTGGCCGGTGCCCGGCGGGCTGCTGACCACCAACGAGTCACCCGCCCGGACGGCGTCGATGACATACTGCTGGTCCGTGTCGGCGTCGAGCAGCAAAAGCTCCTCGGCCGGGTCCCGCTCATCCGTACTGGGGAAGCGGCCGGGCTCAAGCGCGGGCACGTCGACCCGTTCGCCGGAACCGGACCGTGCCAGCGCGGTGACAAGGGGGTTGTTCTGGTTGATCCACGGATCATCCAGGTTGCCGGAGAGGTCCGCAAAGGTGGAGACGAGCAGGTTGTGCTCGACTTCCGCGCCGTGGATCGGCTGGACCAGGGTGCCAAGACGGTCCAGAACCGGCTGGGGGTCATAACGGGCCGTGCTGTACGCCATCCGCGTGACCGCGTTGACGTCAAAGACGATCCCGTGGACTGACTTGAGGTGCCGAACCAGCGCCGGGTTGATCTGCGCCTGTTCGGTGAGTTGAAGTTCGTAGTCGTCCTCGCCGGGGCGCACCGTGAGGGAAATGGCGGTGAGCATGACCGGGGCCGAGATCCGTTGCGGCTTACCCCCGACGGCGGACGTCCAGACGACCGTGCCGGCGGAGAAATACCCCGCGTCGATGCCGCGGTCATTGGCGAGTTCGAAAATCTTGGAGCGCAGGTTCCGCGATGCCCTGGCCGCAACAACATACTGCTGGCGGTCGCGGATCAACGTCGAGAGCCGGGTGCGCCGGCCTGCCATCAGCTGGGCAAGCCCGGACGGATGGGCATGGGTCAGGTCGATCGAGCCTTCAGGCGTTTTGGTGAAGCGCAGCATGGTATCTGCTCCGGTGACGGGCTTGAGCTCCGACAGCCATTTCCTGAACTCCTCGGAGCCCTCGGGGTGGCCTTGACCAACTGACACTGCTGCCTTCTTTTCTGTGCTCGATTTCTCTGCGCCGGACCGTGGCGGGCTCGACTCTAGCGCGTTCGACGTATCAACGCTCGTCTGTGTTGCGTCCGCGCTTTCCCTGGCCGCGTTGTGGGTGCTCGCGGTTGTCTGGCTGGCGCGGGACGCCTTGGACCATACCGGCATGCTTTCGAGGGTAGCCCGAATCCCCGGCACGTGCGGGGCCGCAACACTGGGCGGTGCGAAATTCGGCTCGAATTGTCAGGAACAAAATGAAATGGCCGGCCTCGAAAGGCCGGCCATTCACATTGCTATTCCCACTCGATGGTTCCCGGCGGCTTGCTGGTCACATCCAGCACCACGCGGTTGACGCCGTCCACCTCGTTCGTGATCCGGTTGGAAATCCGGGCCAGGAGATCGTAGGGCAGCCGCGACCAGTCGGCGGTCATGGCGTCCTCGGAAGACACGGGGCGCAGGACAATCGGGTGTCCGTAGGTGCGGCCGTCGCCCTGGACGCCGACGCTGCGGACGTCCGCCAGCAGCACCACGGGCATCTGCCACACTTCGTCATCCAGTCCGGCGGCGGTCAGCTCGGCGCGGGCGATCGCGTCGGCCTTGCGGAGCAGGTCCAGGCGTTCCTTGGTGACGTCGCCGACGATCCTGATGCCGAGGCCCGGTCCGGGGAAGGGCTGGCGTCCGACGATTTCCTGCGGCAGGCCGAGCTGCGCACCGACCGCGCGGACCTCGTCCTTGAACAGGGCGCGCAGCGGTTCAACGAGTTCAAACTGCAGGTCCTCGGGCAGCCCGCCCACGTTGTGGTGGCTCTTGATGTTGGCCGCACCTTCGCCGCCGCCGGATTCGACGACGTCGGGGTACAGGGTGCCCTGGACGAGGAACTTGATCTTTTCACCGTGCGCCGCGGCTTCGGCGATGATCGCCAGTTCGGCTTCCTCGAAGGCGCGGATGAATTCGCGGCCGATGATCTTGCGCTTGGTCTCGGGATCGCTGACGCCGGCAAGTGCGTTCAGGAAGCGCTCCTGCTCGTTGGCGACATAGAGCTTGACGCCGGTGGCGGCCACGAAGTCACGTTCGACCTGTTCGGCCTCGCCCTCGCGCAACAGCCCGTGGTCTACGAAGACGCAGGTCAGCTGGTCGCCGACTGCGCGCTGGACCAGGGCGGCGGCCACTGCCGAGTCGACGCCGCCGGAAAGTCCGCAGATGACCTTGGAGTCGCCGATCTGTTCGCGGATGCGCTGGACCTGTTCTTCCAGAATATTGCCGGTGGTCCAGTTCGGTTCCAGCCCGGCGCCCCTGAAGAGGAAGTTTTCCAGGACCTGCTGGCCGTAGGCCGAGTGCTTGACCTCGGGGTGCCACTGGACACCGTAAAGGCGCTTGTCCTCGTTGGCGAACGCGGCGACGTCGGCGCCCGCCGTCGTCGCGAGGACCTCAAAGCCCTCGGGGGCTTCATGGACGGAGTCGCCGTGGCTCATCCAGGTGCTCTGGTGCTGGGGCATGCCGGCCAGGATGGAGCGGCCCTCCCCCAGGGTGGTGGTCTCGGTGGCGCCGTATTCGCGGAGCCCCGTCTGGGCCACCTTGCCGCCGAGGGCGTTGGCCATGGCCTGGAAGCCGTAGCAGATGCCGAAGACCGGGACACCGGCCTCGAAGAGGTCAGCGCCGACGCTGGGCGCGCCGTCGGCGTAGACGCTCGAGGGGCCGCCCGAGAGGATGATCGCGGAGGGGTTCTTAGCCAGCAGCTGCTCGGTGCTGTAGGTATGCGGAACCACTTCCGAATACACATTCGCTTCCCGGACGCGGCGGGCAATCAGCTGCGCGTACTGGGCACCGTAGTCAACGACCAGAACGGGCCTGTGGGACGTCTGGGATGCAGAGGGAGTAGTCACCCCACTAGCCTACTTTGCGCCGCTGCCCGCCCGCACATTGAGAAGCCGGCGCGGGCCCCGAATCGAGGGCGGAGGTAAGCGAACTCACACGCCCGACGGCGGCTGCCGGCGTCGTGACGCTGTTTAGAGCCGCCGGGGTTCAGTACCGCTGGGGTGCCTGCGGGTTGGCGGCGAGTTCGGCCTCGACCTCCGCGTGGAACTTCTTCTCAACGAAGAAGGACAGGAACGGCACCACGCCGCCCAAGGCCATAACCACCAGCTTGGTGAACGGCCAGCGCATGAGGGACCACAGCCGGAAGTTGGAAATGAGGTACACGACGTACATCCAGCCGTGCACGATCAGGACCGCGACGGAGAGGTTGACGCCCCCGATCACCCCTGGCGGCTCGGCGTCGGCAAATCCGAGGCCGAACGGCTGGCCGGTGATGGCGTTGGTGCCGCCGGCGTAGAGGTACTGCCCGAAGCCGTACCGGGCGACCAGTTCGGCACACAGCAGCAGCAGCATCGAACCTGTCAGGTAGGCGAGCACCTTGTAGAACTTCAGGGCGGACCGGATTTGGGCCTCGGTGCCGCCGAAGCGGCGCTTCTTGCCGGTTTTCCCCGTGCCGTTGGTTGTCTGCGGCTGGATGGCGGGCTGGGGCTCGATCATGATTGCACTCTCGGGTCTGTGG
>NZ_CAKKMF010000137.1 GCF_918697925.1 Arthrobacter sp. Bi26 | reverse complement strand
TTTCTAGGCTGTGGCCGCCCCCGGACGGGAAACACTGACGGGAAGAGTACAGACCACGCGCCGGCCGGACCGGACAGCGAATAGATGCGATACACCATCGATCACTGGAATCAGTGAGACAACGGAGCAGGACGAAAGGTAACACCATGGTTAAGCAGTCCATTTTCGGCCGCATGGCGCAGCTGGCGAAGGCAAACATCAACTCGTTGCTGGACCAGGCCGAGGATCCGCAGAAAATGCTGGACCAGATGGTCCGCGACTACACGAACAACATCGCGGAGGCCGAGTCCGCCGTGGCCCAGACCATCGGCAACCTGCGCATGCTCCAGGACGACTACAACGAGGACGTCCGCAACGCCCAGGACTGGGGCAAAAAGGCCCTCGCCGCCTCACGCAAAGCCGACGAATACCGCGCCAAGGGCGACGTCGGAGACGCGGAGAAGTTCGACAACCTGGCCAAGATTGCACTGCAGCGCCAGATGGGCTCTGAGAACGAGGCCCGGGCCGCAGAGCCGAGCATCGCATCCCAGACCGAGGTGGTGGACAAGCTCAAGCACGGGCTTGACCAGATGAAGGGCAAGCTCAACGAGCTGACCAGCAAGCGCAATGAGCTGGTGGCCCGGTCCAAGACCGTAGCGGCCCAGAGCCAGGTCCACGACGCCCTCAAGAGCATCAACATCATGGACCCCACTTCCGAGGTGGGCCGCTTCGAACAGAAGATCCGCCGCGAGGAAGCCAAGGTCCGCGGCCAGCAGGAACTCGCCGAGTCGAGCCTGGACGCCCAGTTCAACTCGCTGGAAGACCTGGGCGAGCAGACCGAGATCGAAGCCCGGCTGGCAGCGCTGAAGTCCGGCGGCTCCCCCGCCGCCATCGGCACCGGGGACCGGAGCACCGAGTCCGGTTCCACGGTCGACGAGGCCGACTTCGACAAGCTCTGACCGGCCGGCCGTTCCTGACCCAGGGCCGGACTACGGCGGGTGAGCCTGACACCTCAGGGTCGCCCGCCGGAGCCCGGCCCTTTGTTGTGCCCTTTTGCACCGCACCGCCGGCCGTGACGGCGGCCGCGCGTGTACCGTGGATCCATGTCTGCGACCCTTGTCTGGCTCCGTGACGACCTCCGGCTGGATGACAATCCGGCACTGGCGGAAGCCGCCGCCCTGCGCACACCCCTGACCGTCGTCTATATCCTGGACGAGGAGTCGCCCGGCGTCCGGCCCCTGGGCGGAGCAGTGAAGTGGTGGCTCCACCACTCCCTGGCCGGGCTCGCCGCCGCGCTGGAGGCCACCGGCTCGCGGCTGGTGCTCCGCCGCGGCCCGGCCGCCCGGATCATCCAGGACCTCGCGGTGGAGACGTCAGCCGACACCCTGCTGTGGAACCGCCGCTACGGCGGGCCAGAACGCGCCGTCGACGCCGGCCTGAAGAGCTGGGCCACTGACGCGGGCATGAACGCCACGAGCTTCCAGGCAAACCTCATGTTCGAGCCGTGGACCGTGCGGACCGGCAGCGGGGGCCCCTACAAGGTCTTCACGCCCTTCTGGAAGGCCTGCCTGGCCGGCACCGAGCCCCGGCACCCTCTGGAGGCCCCGGACCAGCTGCCGGCCCCGGCACGCACCCGCAGCGGCGGCCTGCCGGCAAGCGAAACACTCGACGTATGGGGCCTGCTCCCCCGTGATCCCGATTGGAGCTCCGGGCTGGCTGCCACCTGGACCCCCGGAGAAGCTGGCGCCTACAGCCGCCTCACGGATTTCGTGGACGGGCCGGCGGCTGAATATGGCACCGGCCGCGACGTCCCCGGCGTCGAAGGTACCAGCCGGCTCTCTCCGCATCTGCGTTTTGGCGAAATCAGCCCCTTCCGGATCTGGCACACACTGCGGGACAGCTTTGCGCCGGGAGCGCCGGCCGACGTCGGGATCTTCCGTTCCGAACTTGGCTGGCGGGAATTCTGTTGGCAGCTGCTCTATGAGAATCCGGACCTGGCGACGCGGAATTACCGGCCGGAGTTCGACCGCTTCGAGTGGCAGCCGGCGGCCGGAGCCGAGCTGGAAGCCTGGCAGCAGGGCCGCACCGGCTACCCGATGGTGGACGCGGGCATGCGCCAGCTCTGGCAGACGGGCTGGATGCACAACCGCGTGCGGATGGCGGCCGCGTCCTTCCTGGTCAAGAACCTGCTGGCCGACTGGCGGCTGGGCGAGGCCTGGTTCTGGGACACGCTGGTGGATGCCGATGCCGCGAGCAACCCGGCCAACTGGCAGTGGGTCGCGGGCTCGGGGGCCGACGCCTCGCCGTATTTCCGGATCTTCAACCCGGTTACGCAGAGCAAGAAGTTCGACGCCGCCGGGCGATATCTGCGCGGGTACATTCCCGAGCTCGCCGCGCTGGACGACAAAGCCGTCCACGAGCCCTGGAAAGCTAACGGCGCCGCCCCCGGCTACCCCGCACCCATCGTGGACCTTGCCGAGTCCCGGGCGCGCGCACTGGCGACCTATCAGCGGCTCCAGGACGGCTGACGGCCGGCTGAGCGCCCGTAAGAGGGCCCGGGCGGCGCCCCAGAGGTAGCCGCCCGCAGAGGAAACAGAAAGGCCCGGATCATCAGATCCGGGCCTTTCTGTGTACTGCTGGTGTTTCCTGGTTGCGGGGACAGGATTTGAACCTGTGACCTCTGGGTTATGAGCCCAGCGAGCTACCGAACTGCTCCACCCCGCGTCGCTTGATCAACTCTACCCTAGTTTCCGGGCCGTCCTGACCACGGCCCCAAACCTGCCCCAGTCCCGGTCCAGGGATGTCCGGCTCGCCTCCGGTCGCCGGTTGTGTCGGGTCCCGTCGCGCGGGTTCCGGGTCGCGGTCGCGGTGCCTAGTCAGTGCTTAAAGCAAAAGGTCCGGAACGCTTAAAGCAAAAGGTCCGGAACACTGTTTCCAATGTTCCGGACCTTTTCTCCAGTTGCGGGGACAGGATTTGAACCTGTGACCTCTGGGTTATGAGCCCAGCGAGCTACCGAACTGCTCCACCCCGCGTCGCAAGATCAACTCTACCTGCCGGTGAACTTGAGGCCAAATCGAGGTGGCGTGATGTGTATCTCGCCGCCCGCCGGAGCTTCCGCCCGGGCCCCGGGGCCCCGCGGCCAAAGCCGCGCAGACCGCGGCCGGCCCGTCTACACCACAGGCCGGGTTCGCCTCTCCGGAGAGGGCAAACCCGGCCTGCCGTTGGTCGCTAGCGCTGCGTTAGCTGCCCGCCGTCGCTGACGGAGTGGCCGACGGTGTGGCCGACGGCGAGGCGGTGCCCGCCGGGGCGGCCGGGGTTTCCAGCTTCGCTTCGGCCTCGAGCGCCTTCTGCAAGGCGGCGGCCAGCTTCTTCTGCTGGTCACCATAGGTCGCGAAGTCGCCCTTTGCGAGGGCGTCCTGGCCGGCCTTGATCGCGGCGTTGGCCTCGTCCAGGGCGGCCTTCAGGTCTGCCTTCGCGTCGGTGGTGCCAGGCGCTGCCGGTGTACCCCCAGGGGTGGTGGGCGTGGCCGGCGTTTGACCCTTGTTCGCCGAGTCCCCTGCCGCGGCCCCCGAATTTCCGCCGAACAGCTGGTTCAGTGCCTCGTCCAGCGTGGGCGCGAACCCGATCTTGTCGCCGAACGCCACCAGGACGCGCTGCAGCGTCGGGTAGGAGGTTTCACCGGTAGACCGCAGATACACGGGCTGGACATACGCCATGCCGCCGCCGACCGGCAAGGTCAGCAGGTTGCCGTTGAGCACCGCTGACGCACCCTGACGCAGCAGGTTCAGTGCCTGCGAAACGGTGGGGTCGGAGTTGAACTTGTTCTGTGCCTGGCCGGGGCCCGGGACCTGGGTCTCCGGCGGGATCTGCAGGAGCCTGAGCTGCCCGTAGCTGTCCGCCTTGACGCCCTTCTGGTTGCCGGCATCGGAGTCTGCGGCCAGGAAGCCGTAGAGCACGTTGCGGGCGTTGCCGTTGACTACCTGCGGGATGAACGACGAGGTCAGCTGGAACGCCGGCTTGTCCTGGTCGGGCATCTTCAGCGACATGTAGTACGGCGGCTGCTTGACCTCGTCCTTGACGGTGGGGTCGTTGGGTACGGACCAGGCGTCAATGTTGGTGTAGAAGCTGTCCGGGTTGGTCACGTGGTAGCGGCCAAGAAGTTCGCGCTGCACCTTGAACAGGTCCTCCGGGTACCGCACATGGCTCATGAGCGCACCGGACATCTCGGAATAGGGCTTCACCGACGTGGGGAAGACCTTCTGCCAGGACTTCAGTACCGGGTCCTGGTCATCCCAGGCATACAGCGTCACAGAGCCGTCATAGGCGTCCACGGTGGCCTTGACCGAGTTGCGGATGTAGTTCACCGAACTGTTCGGCAGGGCTACCGTCCGATTCGCGGCGGTCTGCGAGTCGGCCGTCGCCGCGGAGAGCTGCTCCTGCTGGGAGTACGGGAAGTACGGGCTCGTGGTGTACCCGTCCACGATCCACTTCACCCTGCCGTCGACGACGGCGGGATACGGATTGCCGTCCACGGTCAGGTAGGGCGCCACCTTTTCGACGCGGTCCCGCGGGTTGCGGTCGTAGAGGATCTGGGACTCGGCGTTCACGCCGTCGGAAAGCAGCAGGTCCGAGGACTGGAACTTGATCGCGTAGAGGATCTTGTTGAAGAAGCTGCCGACGTTCGGGCCGCCGTTGCCCGTGAAGGTGTACTGCGTTTCGCCGTCGCCTTCCTTGGCCGCCGGCCGGTCCTGCTCGCGGTGCGCGGCACCGGCCGGGGCACCCACGATCGAGTAGTCGGGCGAGTCCTGGCCGAAGTAGACGCGGGGCTGATAGGTCGAGTCGTTGCCGAGCGCGCCGTTGGACGGGATACCCGACTGCAGGAAGTCCGGTTTGCCGTCCACGGTGAACTTGTTGCCCTTGGCCGCGACGACGCCATAGCCGTGCGTGTAGACCACGTGCCGGTTCAGCCAGGACTGCTGGTTCGTCGCCAGCCCGTCCGGGTTGAGTTCACGGACGGCGATGACCGTGTCCTGGATCTTGCCGTCGATCTCGTAGCGGTCCACATTCAGGGCGCTGGGGAACTGGTAATAAGGCCGGTACTGTTCAAGCTGCGAGAACGCATCCGAGATCAGGTTCGGATCGAGCAGACGGATGTTGGCGGTGGTCTGCGCATCGGGAGCCAGCGCACCGGAGGTGGCTGCGGTGGTGGCGTTGTACCGCTTCTCCTGAACCTTGTCCAGGCCGTAGGCGGCGCGGGTCATTGCGATGTTCCGCTTGATGAATTCGTTCTCCAGCGTCTGCTCCGAGGGCCGGACCTGGAACTGCTGGATGACCCACGGGTAGACGCCGCCGGCGAGGATGGCCGTGATGATGAGCATGGCGGTGCCGATCACCGGCAGACGCCACTTGCCGATCACCGCGGCGACGATGAACAGCACGGCGACGATCGCCGCGGCCACGGCCAGGATGGCCTTGGTCGGAATGACGGCGTTCACATCCGTGTACAGCGCACCGGCCCAGCGCCCGCCGTTGTTCTGCACGGTGGAATAGCGGTCCAGCCAAAAGTTGACGCCCATCAGCACCAGGAAGGCAGCGCCCGTGACAGCCAGGTGGATCTGGGCGGCGCGGCTGGTGAAGATTCCGCGTTCCATGATCCGGATGCTGCCGTAAAGGTAGTGCGTGAGGATGCCGGCAAGGCCTGCGACCACCGTGACGCTGATGAGGAACCCCGTGACGAAGCCAAGGAACGGAAGGGTCATGAGGTAGAAGCTGATGTCCAGGCCGAACTGCGGATCGTTCTGGCCGAAGGCCTCCTGGTTGAAGAACAGGAGCACTTTCTGCCACTGGCTGGCGGCGGCGCTGCCGGCGAACAGGCCAAAGAGGATAGGAATGCCCACCATCACGACGCGCCGCACGGGTTCGAGCTGGGCCTGGTAGCGGTTCAGGTTGTCCCGGATTTCCGAGTCGGGAGCGTACACCGGCCGCGCATGGTAGGCAATCCGGATGGCGAAGAAGACGGCGGTAAACATGACGGCGAAACCTGTCATGAAGATCCCGATCCTGGCCAGGTTCTCGGTCATGAACACTTCGAAGAAGCCCAGCTGCTGGTACCAGAGGACATCCGTCCAGACATTGGCAAAGAAGATGAATCCGACCACGATCAGGGCCACGATGATGAGCGTCGGCGTCAGGGCGCCGCGTCGTGTCTGGGGTCTTCCGGGCGGGGCAGGGCTGGCGGGACGGGACAAACTCGGTACCTCATAGCTGGTCGTCTACTGCTGGTTTTTAGTTATTAGTCGCTGCTGTGACTCAGTCGGGCGGCTAAGTGCCGGTATTGCAGGGTTTGATGCATTCTAACGGCCGCCGCTGCCGTTCCGTCAGGGCCCTGCAGCAGGGTCCCCGCGGGACGGCGGCGGCCGTCATTAGTGCCACGAGTGGGGAGGGCGCTTAGTTCCGCGGTCAGTCTAGTTGCTGGAACAGACCGGAAGGCCCGATGTGTCGCCGCCTGACGCGGCCAGTTCAACCGCTTTGCGGGCCTCGGTGAGGTTCTCCACCCGGACCACCTGCAGGCCGTCGGGGATGTGGCCCAGGACGTCGTCGCAGTTGGCTGCCGGGGCCAGGAACAACGTGGCCCCGCCGGACCGCGCCCCCTGCATTTTCTGGGCGATCCCGCCGATGGGTCCCACGGCACCGTCCGGGGTGATGGTTCCGGTTCCCGCGACGTGCTTGCCGCCGGTCAGGTCGCCCGGGGTGACGGTGTCAATGATGCCAAGCGCGAACATCATGCCCGCGCTGGGGCCGCCGACTTTGTCGAGGGAGATGGTGACGTTGAACGGGAAGGTGAACTTGTACTGCAGCAAGACGCCGAGGATGAAGCGGCCCGCGCTGTTTTTGGCCGGAGTGATGGTGACAGGCACCCGGCCGCCGGCGCGTTCCACAATGACCTTGACGGGCTTGCCGTTGCCGGCGGCCAGTTCCGCCTGGACGACGCCGAGGGCCGTGATGGGCTTGTCATTGATGGAGACCAGGACGTCCCCTGCCTGCAGCAGCCCCGTCGAGGCGGAGTCGTCCGGGAGGCCGGCCACCTGCAGTTTCTGCCCGAACGGAATATTCAGTTCCTTCAGTGCCGAGGCGACGGCGTTCTCCTGGGAGGTGGTCATCGCCGTCGCGCTCTCCTGCTGGGACTGCTCCTTGGTGACGCCGGTCGGGAACAGCAGCTCCTGCGGGTAGACGGCCTTGGTCCCGTTGAGCCATGCCGAAAACGCCTCGAGGACGCTGACGGGACCGTTGGGACCGCCGTCGACATAGACCGTGGTGAGGTCCAGGCTGCCTTTGGCGGGAAACGTCTCATGGCCGCTGACGCTGATGACCGGTTTGCCGTTGTCCTGGCCGATTGTGTTGAAGGTGGGTCCGGGAGACTCGATCACGTAGGGCACCGGCAGGCTCACCGCAGTGATGCCCAGGGCAACGGCCAGCAGCCCCGAGACCAGCATGGCTGATGACCGGTTGTTGCGCTTGCGCCGCACGCCCATGCCGGCCAGCCGCGCCCTCCTGCCCCGGACAGGGCCGGCCGCTGGGTCGCTGGCGGGCTGCTCACCTTGGGTGACTGTCATTGAACGACCTCTCCGTGCCGGCACGAGGGCCGGCGGCCCCGGCAGGACAAGCCTGAAAGGACACCGCGACCACGCACCAGGGCCGCAGCCAAACCCGAGGCTGCCGCGTGCAAATATTCCAACTTCCAAGCCTACGCGCTTGGCACCCCGGACCGCTCTTTGCCTACAGCGAACGTGGCGCGGTTTCGGCAGACAGCCGCTCTTGCCGAGGGGTACCGTGAAGTTGAGAAGCAGCCACACCGACGATCGGCGGGATCATGACCTCCAACCCACTCAATCCGTCCAATGGCGACGAGGAACCCAAGGATCCCTTGGCCGAAATGCTCAAGAACCTGATGGGCGGGGCGGGCA
>NZ_CAKKMF010000136.1 GCF_918697925.1 Arthrobacter sp. Bi26 | reverse complement strand
AGGAAATGGTCTATGAATCCCGCGTTGGCGACATCTTCGCCCTCGGAGCGACGAGCTGGAAGATCGAGGACATCACGCACGACCGCGTCCTGGTCTCGCCGGCGTTCGGCCAGCCCGGCAAGCTCCCGTTCTGGAAGGGCGATTCGCTCGGCCGGCCCGTGGACCTGGGCCGCGCCCTCGGCGCGTTCATGCGCGAACTGGCGGCGTCCGACGTCGGGCCGGCAACCGAGCGGTGCAAGGCCAGCGGACTGGACGACTACGCCGCGAACAACCTGATCCAGTACCTCGCCGAACAACGGCTCGCCACCGAGGTGGTCCCCAGCGACACCACCCTCGTGGTGGAACGCTTCCACGACGAGCTCGGCGACTGGCGCGTGGTGCTGCACAGCCCCTTCGGCATGCCCGTGCACGCACCGTGGGCCCTGGCCGTGGGCCAGCGCCTGCAGCAGCGCTATGGGATGGACGGCTCGGCCATGGCCGCCGACGACGGCATCGTGCTGCGCGTGCCCATGATGGAGGATGAGCCGCCGGGCGCCGAGTTGTTCCTGTTCGATCCGGAGGAAATCGAGCAGATTGTGACGGCTGAGGTCGGTGGCAGCGCCCTGTTCGCGTCCCGGTTCCGCGAGTGCGCCGCCCGTGCTTTGCTCCTGCCCCGGCAGAATCCCGGCAAGCGGCAGCCCCTGTGGCAGCAGCGGCAGCGCTCGGCGCAGCTGCTGGATGTTGCCCGGAAGTACCCGACGTTCCCGATTGTCCTCGAGACGGTCCGCGAGTGCCTGCAGGATGTTTACGACCTTCCGGCGCTGAAGGACATCGCCGCCTCGGTGGAGCGCCGCGAGCTCAGGATCGTCCAGACCACCACCCAGCAGCCCTCACCGTTCGCGAAGTCCTTGCTCTTCGGCTACGTGGCCCAGTTCCTCTACGAAGGCGATTCCCCGCTCGCGGAGCGCCGTGCCGCCGCCCTGGCCCTCGATTCCACCCTGCTCAATGAGCTCATGGGCCGCGTGGAGCTGCGCGAACTGCTGGATGCGAAGGTCATCGACGCCACCGAGCGCGAACTCCAGCGCCTGGCCCGGGACCGCCAGGTACGCGGGCTGGAGGGCGTCGCGGACCTCCTGCGCCTCCTGGGTCCGCTCGCGCCGGACGAAGTCGCCGCCCGCCTGGAGCCGGTGGCCGGACCGGTCCCGGCGGGCGATACCGCCGGGACCGCCCCGGCGGCTGAGCCTCTCGAAACCCCGGCGGTCCTGCCCGTCGAAACCCCGGCAACGGAGGCCGACGCCGCTGCCCACCTCGCGGCCCTGCAGCGGGCCAACCGGGCGATCAAGGTCAACATCGGCGGCATCGAACGCTTTGCGGCGGTCGAGGATGCCGCCCGGCTCCGGGATGCCCTCGGCGTACCGCTGCCCATGGGCGTGCCGCTGGCCTTCATCGAACCGGTCGCGGACCCCCTCGGCGACCTCGTCTCGCGCTACGCCCGCACGCACGGGCCATTCACCGCCGCCGAGGCCGCGGCGCGGCTGGGACTCGGCGTCGCCGTCGTCGGCACGGCGCTGAAGCGGCTGGCCGCGGACGGCCGCGTGGTGGAAGGCGAGTTCCGCCCGCACGCTACGCCACCGGGAGTCACGCCGGCCGGCACGGCAGCCGGGGTTGCGGCGTCCCGAGTTGCGGAATCCGGAGTTGAGGAATCCGGCATTGAGGGGTCCGGCGACACGGCGGTCCCAGCTGCCGTTCCCGCCACGGTCCCGTCTGCCGTTCTGCCTGCCGTTTTGCCTGCGGCGGGTGTGAGCGAATGGTGCGACGCCGAGGTCCTCCGTAAGCTGCGCCGCCGCTCGCTCGCCGCGCTCCGGGCCGAAGTGGAGCCCGTGGACGCCGCCGCGTACGGGCGGTTCCTTCCCGCCTGGCAGAACGTGCGGACCCCGGGCGGGCGCGGGCAGTCCGCGCTCCGCGGCCTGGACGGCATCATCACGGCCATCGACCAGCTCTCCGGCGTGCCCATTCCGGCCTCCGCGTGGGAACCGCTTGTCCTGGCCAGCCGTGTCTCGAATTACCAGCCGGCCATGCTGGACGAACTCATGGCCGCCGGCGAAGTCCTCTGGTCCGGTGCCGGCTCGTTGCCCGGCAACGACGGCTGGGTCAGCCTGCACCTCGCGGATTCGGCCGAGCTGACGCTGAATCCTGCCATCGATTTCGAACCCGGCGATGCGCAGCGGCGGCTCCTTGAGCACCTCCAGAACAACGGCGGCGGCTACTTTTTCCGGCAGCTGACCGAGGTTGCCGGCGGCATGGATTCCGTGCTGAGCGAACAGGACGTGGTGGCCGCCCTCTGGGATCTCGCCTGGGCGGGCCGGATTACCGGCGACACCTTCGCCCCGGTCAGGGCCCTGATCGCCGGCGGCCACACCGCGCACCGGCAGGTGGGGCGTGCCCCGCGGGCCCGCGCGCCGCGGCTCAGCCGGCTCGGACGGGCGCACGGCACCGGCCTGCTGGGATCGCCCGGACTCACAGGCGGCCGGTACGGCTCCCTGACCGGCACCGCACCTGCACCCCCGCTCGCCGCAGGACGCTGGTCCGCGCTGCCCTCCCCCGAACTCGATCCCACCATCCATGCCCGGGCCACGGCGGAACTGCTCCTGGACCGCTACGGCGTGGTCACCCGGGGCTCGGTCATGGCGGAGAACATCCTCGGCGGCTTCGGCCTCATGTACAAGGTGCTGGCCCGGCTCGAGGAAGCCGGACGCTGCCGCCGCGGCTACTTCATCGAACACCTCGGCGCGGCGCAGTTCGCCGTTCCGGCCACGGTGGACCGGCTGCGGTCCTACGTCGAGGACGCCCAGCTGCACAAGGCCGAGCCGGTGGCCCTGGCCCTGGCCGCGACCGACCCCGCCAACCCCTATGGCGCCGCGCTGCCGTGGCCTGCGCTCAACGTCGACGCCGGCACGGGCCATCGCCCCGGCCGGAAGGCAGGCGCCCTCGTGGTCCTGGTCGACGGCGCCCTGGCCCTGTATGTGGAGCGCGGCGGCAAGACCCTGCTCGCCTTCAGCGACGACACCGACGTCCTGGCCGCGGCCGGTTCGGCCCTGGTGGGCGTGGTGACCCGCGGGGCCATCGACAAGCTGATCATGGAAAAAGTCAATGGCCACGGCATCCTGGACACCCCGGTGGCGGCCGCCCTCGCCCAGGCCGGGGCCTACTCCACTCCGAAGGGACTGAGGATCCGTGCCTGAGGGCGATTCGGTCTTTCGCGCCGCGGCACAGCTGCACGCGGCACTGGCCGGAAAGGAACTGGTCTCGTCCGATTTCCGGGTCCCGCGCTTCGCCACCCTGAAGCTCGGCGGCTGGACCGTCGATGAGGTGGTGCCGCGCGGCAAGCACCTGCTGATGCGCGTGCAGGGCCCGACGCCGAAGGACCGGCTCACCATCCACTCGCACCTGAAGATGGAGGGCAGCTGGCAGGTGTACCCGCCCGGGGGCCGCTGGCGGAAGCCCGGCTTCACAGCCCGCTGCGTGCTGCGGACCGCCACGGCCGACGCCGTCGGATTCTCCCTGGGCATTCTCGAGGTGGTCCGCACCGACCAGGAAGACGCCATCGTGGGGCACCTCGGCCCGGACCTGCTGGGCCCGGACTGGGACGCCGCCGAGGCCGAACGCCGGCTGCTGGCGGCCCCGGACGTTCCCATCGGCGTCGCCCTGCTGGACCAGAGCAAACTGGCGGGGATCGGGAACATCTACCGGTGCGAGGCCTGCTTCCTCGCGGGAGTCCATCCGGCGTCGCCCGTGTCCACAGTGCCGGATCTTCCCGCCATCATCACCGATGCGCAGGTCCTGCTCTCCGCCAACCTCGGGCCGGGCCGCCGGACCACTGTGCTGAACGCGCGCGGCGTGCCTGTGGGCCGCACCGCCGGGCGCCCCGGCTACTGGGTCTACCGGCGCGAGCACCAGCCGTGCCTGAAATGCGGCACCCCAATCCGCCGCGGCATCCTTGGCAGGGACACAGGCACCGGCACCTACACGGAGGAACGGAACATCTACTACTGCCCTATGTGCCAGCCCTTGCCGGGCCCCGGGCCAGAGAGCGTCAGCTGACGGGACGCGCGGGGGATCAATCTGTCCGGGCGCTGGATGCTGTTGCCGGGACTGCCGTCCCTGCAACAGCGGCTTCCGTTTCAGTCCCGGCCACGGAGACGGGCCGCGCACCGGGTACGGTGAACCGCGGCAGCAGCCACTGCACCAGGGGTCCAATCGCCAGCGCGTACAGCACCGTGCCTACCCCGACCGAGCCGCCCAGCAGCCAGCCGGCGCCGAGGACCACCACTTCAATGCCGGTGCGGCAGACCCGGACGGGCCAGCCCTTCCGCCGGGCGAGCCCGGTCATGAGGCCGTCCCGTGCGCCCGGGCCCAGGCGGGCGCCGATGTAGCAGGCAGAGGCGACGCCGTTGAGCAGCACGGCCCCGACCAGCAGGCCGATCTGGCCGCCCAGATGCGAGAACTGTGGAATCAGCGCCAGCCCGATGTCCGCGAAGACCCCCACCAGCACCGCGTTGCACAAGGTCCCGACGCCGGGCCACTGCCGGAGCGGGATCCACAGGAGCAGCACCAGGAAGCTGACAACAATCACCACCGTACCGAGGCTGAGCCCGGTCCTGGCCGTCAGCCCCTGGTGGAGCACGTCCCAAGGCGCCGTGCCGAGGCTGGCACGGATAAACATGGCCAGGGAGATGCCGTATAGGGCGAGGCCTATCAGGAGCTGGAGGAGTCTGCGGGTCAACATGGTGTCCATCCTCCTAGAAAACTGGCCTTGCAATCCATAGCCAGTTTGAAATACTGGCTACATGCTCATCTCTCTGACTCCGGGGTCGCTGGCCCGCCTGCTGGGTGAGTGGAACGTTGGTGCCGCCCCCGCCTACCGCGAACTGGCCGACGTCGTCCGCCTGCTAATCCTCGACGGCCGCGTCGCCCTCGACGTCGCCCTGCCGAGCGAGCGTTCGCTGGCGGCCGCCCTTGGCATCAGCCGCACCACGGTGACCGCGGCGTACGCCCTGCTGCGCGACCAGGGATTTCTTAGCAGCGGCCAGGGCAGCCGGAGCCGGAGCTGCATCCCGAGTCAGGGGCCCGGGCATGCCGGCGGTCATGACGGCGCCCTGCGATTGAGTGGCGCCCCCGGCCTGGCCGTGCCGGACGGGATCCTTGACCTGGCCTATGCCTCCCTGCCCGCCAGCGGCGAAGTGGTGCACCGGGCCTTTGCCGCGGCACTGACCGAGCTGCCGGCGCTGCTGCCGGGCTTCGGCTACGACGCCCTGGGCGTGGGCCCGCTCCGCGAAGCCATTGCGGCCCGGTACACCGCCGCCGGGGTCCCCACAACGGCCGGCCAGATCCTGGTCACCTCGGGCGCCCAGCATGCGCTGAACATTGTGCTCCGCGCTTTGGCCCGCCGTTCGGGGACCAAAGTGCTTGTGGAACATCCCAGCTACCCGAACGCCCTCGACGCGATCCGGGCTGCGGGCTGCCGCCCGGTCCCGGTGGCCATGCCCGCCGCGAACCCCATCGGCCAGGGCCGCCACGGTGCAGGCCCCCTCGGCGCAGGCGGCTGGGACCTCGAGGCCATGGAATCGGCGCTGCTGCAGCAGAGGCCCGCGATGGCCTACGTGGTGCCGGACTTCCACAACCCCACCGGCCGGCTGATGCCCGATGCGCAGCGGCGCCGCCTCGTGACGGCGGCAGCGTCGTCGGGCACCGTGCTGGTGGCGGACGAGACGCTGCGGGAGCTGAACCTCGACGGCGCCGCCTCGACCCCCATGGCCGCATTCAGCCCGGCGGTGGTCTCCCTCGGTTCCCTCAGCAAGTCGCACTGGGCAGGGCTGCGCACCGGCTGGATCCGCGCCAGCGAGCCGCTCATCCAGCGCTTCGCCGCCGCCCGCACCACCCTGGACCTCGGCGGGCCCGTGGTGGAACAGCTTGCCGCGGCGCATCTGGTCAACGCCATGACGGAGCCCCTCCCTGCCCGGCTCGCCGCGCTGCGCGAGAACCGGAACGCGCTGCTCGAACTGATACACGCGCACCTTCCTGGCTGGGAGCCGGAATGGCCCGACGGCGGACTGTCCCTCTGGTGCCGTCTTCCGGCGCCGATCAGCACGGCTCTTGCGGTGGTGGCTCCCGACGTCGGGATCCGGCTCGCCGCGGGGCCGCGGTTCGGCGTCGGCGGCGCGTTTGAGCAGTACCTGCGGCTGCCGTTCACCCTGCCGCCGGAGCAACTGGAGACGGCCGTCCTGGCGTTGCGCTCGGCGCAGGATCGGCTGGAGGCCTCGCCGCAGCTCAGGCGCAACGTCTCAGCCCCGCCGGCCGCGGCCATCGCCTGAATCCAGAGGCGTCCCACAGGCCCGTCCTGCGACGCCCGCTCTTCCCGGCGCTGCGCACAGGCCCTGCCGACGCCCGCTCTTCCCGGCGCTGCGCACAGGCCCTGCCGACGCCCGAATCCGGGTGTCGACAGGGCATCAGTGCGTCGCCAGGCAGGATGGGCGTCGCGGCTAGGCGTAGACCTTCGCCAGGAAGCCGGCCCAGGCCTTGGCCGTCGCCGCGGTGTCCCCGCTGCCGCTGTAGTCGTGCACGGTCATGCCCACCGGTGCGCCGAAGGCGTTGCGCCCGAAGAAGCGGTACATCGTGTCCGCGGTCCGCAGGCCGAGGAAGTTCTCGTTGGAGAAGTCGACTTCGCCGCTGAGCGGGCCGACGCCGTCGAGCTCCAGCTTAACCGCCTCCCCCTGAGCCGCAGTGTCGACGCCGAGGGCCCTCTTGAGCCGGTCGAAGCCGTCCGGCGTTTGCGACGCGGCGGGTGCCTGGATGTCCGTGAAGACGACGGGCTTGCCGTCGAAGTACTTCAGGTACTGGCCCAGGGTGTGGAGGTAGAACGCGGTGTGCTTGCTGGCGCCGTCGTACTGCTCATCCCAGTTGTCCGCGAAGATGCCGCTGTGGACGTAGTGCAGCCGGGCCCGGCCGCCGTCGAGAGGTTCCAGGACGTGCTCCAATTGGTTGAACCAGCCATCAGGCCCGTCCATCCGGGACACCAGATGGGAGGGGTACTCATCCACGGTCCGGACCGCCGGCCATTGGTCCGTGGGGAACATCCAGGCCGGGGTGTCCTTGGTAACGGCCTCCCACACCCGCTCGGGGGTGCCGGGCAGTTCGGTGTCGTAGACGATCTCGAAATTCCGCTTGTCAGTCATTGTCCTGCTCCTTAGCTTGTGGGTTTGCAGTTTGTGGGTGTGTAGTTTCTGGGGCTGCGTGCGGGTCTGCTTGCGCTGCCTTGGGCGCCGGCGCCTTCAATGACGGGTGGAGCGCGACGACCAGCCGGTGCTTGCGCCCTGCCGGCGGGGTCGTTGCCGGCGAACCTGGCGGGAGGTCGCGTCCGCCATCGTGGTACTTGTCCACGAGCCGGGTCACGGCTTCGCCGAGCTCCTCGGCGAAGGCCGCCCGGTCCGCCGCCGACCGGAAGGTGATCTCGCCGTCGATGGCAAAGGTGGCGAGTTTTTGCCTGGCCGCGGTCGCCCCGGCGATCAGCTGGCCCATCTCCTGGACCATGCGGGCGGCGAGCGCCAGCAGCCAGAAGGCGGAAAAGCGGTCCGAGAACCGCCGCGGGTCCGGCGCCACGGAAGCCAGGGCCGCCGGCGAGATCAGGTACGACGCCGCCGTCGCCCGCAGGATGCGTTCGGTGACGTTGCCGCGCCGCCGCTCCTCGACGAGCTCGACAAGCCCGTGCCGCTCGAGGGCCTTGAGGTGGTAGTTCACCTTCTGCCGCGGCAGGCCCACCTTCGCGGCGAGCTGCGTTGCGGATCCGGGCTCGGCCAGCTCGCGCAGGATCCTCGTCCGGATCGGGTCCAGCGAGGCCTCCGCCGCGGCCGGATCCTCAATCACTTCAATGTCCAACATGCTTCAAGTCTGCCCGCCGACAATTTTATTTGTCAAGAACTTTTTTCTCGTCGGTGCGATCGACTGGCGCGGCGACGCGAGTTCGCCGGAAGCGCCCGAGGTCGCCGGACCTTCCCGGCGACCTCGCACGCTTGGCA
>NZ_CAKKMF010000135.1 GCF_918697925.1 Arthrobacter sp. Bi26 | reverse complement strand
TTGGGGTGGAGGGCAACTGCGCCCAGGAGCCGGGGGTCAAGGTCAACCGCCTTGACGGTAAACCGGGACGACTCGAGGTCGCAGCCCACTTGCACCGCACCTTGGACGCCCACCGCTGCGGCGGCGTCGAGGGCGTCCCTGATGCCCACGGTGAGCTCCGCGTCGGGAAAGTCCAGATGCGTGTGGTTGTCCATGACCGACACGGGCAGCGGCTCCGGTGCGGGCGGATACCCGCTGCGTCCGGTACCGTCAGTTCCGGGCGCCCGGAACGGGACGGGAGTGAGGGGATTGAGCATTCATCCACCCTAACCGGCGCCCAGAAATCCCCGGAACTCTCTGTCAGGCCCGGCAGTTGTGTTAGTAGTCTGTAAGTACTCTGTTATTTCCCCGTTAGGAAACAGGCGAACGCTGCTGCGGGGTCCGGCGGCCGCTGGCGGTCGGTTCCGGGACCCACCAGGGCTGAAAGGCTGCCGATGGATTACCACCGCACTTCCGTAGACGACATCCTCCCCGAAGGACAGAGACTCCCGGGCCGCCCCGGCCTGGACCCAAACGCAGCCGGACACCGGTCCTCGGCGCCGGCTATGGACGCGGACGCCTTCCACTCAGCCAGCACCCGGATCCTGACGGCCATTAATACGGTCATTGACGGCAAGGCTGAAGCGGCCAAGCTGGCGCTCACCGTGCTCCTTGCCCAGGGCCATCTGCTGCTGGAAGACGTCCCGGGGGTGGGCAAGACGCTGCTGGCCAAGACCCTGGCCCGCACTATCGACTGTTCCGTCAACCGGATCCAGTTCACGCCGGACCTGCTCCCGTCCGACGTCACAGGCGTGTCCATCTACAACCAGGCGACCCGGACCTTCGAGTTCCGGCACGGCGCGGTGTTCGCCAATATCGTCATCGGGGACGAAATCAACCGCGCCTCGGCCAAGACCCAATCAGCCCTCCTGGAGTGCATGGAGGAGCACCAGGTCACGGTGGACGGCACGTCCTACCGGCTGGATGAGCCGTTCATGGTGGTGGCGACGCAGAACCCCATTGAGATGGAGGGCACGTACCCGCTGCCGGAAGCGCAGCGGGACCGCTTCATGGCCCGGATTTCCATGGGCTACCCGGACCGTGAGTCCGAGATGGAGATGCTGGAGACCCATCAGGCATCCTCTCCCCTGGCCCGCGTGACGGCAGTGGTCACCGCGGCGGAAGTGGCCGCCATGATCGCCACGGTGCAGCAGGTCTACGTGTCCCGGTCCATCAAGGAGTACACGGTGGCCGTGGGACGGGCCACGCGCGAAAGCGCGCTTCTCCGGCTCGGCGCCAGCCCGCGGTCCATGCTTCAGCTCCTGCGTGCGGCGAAGGCCACCGCCGCACTGGAGGGCCGGGACTTCGTGCTGCCGGACGACGTCGTCAGCGTCGCCGAAGCGGTGCTCGCCCACCGGATCATCCTCGACCGCAAGGCGGCCAGCGCGGGCGAAACGCCGCAAAGCGTCATCCGGGCCATCATCGCCAAGATCCCCGTCACGCCGGAAGTGACGGCTTCAACCAACGGAACCGGCCGCCCTGGTCGGAAGCAGGCCTCAGCCATGGCAGCCGCGCCCTCACCCAAACTGCCGAATCCGCGCTAGGGCATGGTTCCGCCGTGGCGTTGAGGGATCGGTTCCCCGGACACTTCTTCAGCACCCGCGGCTGGGGCCTGCTCGGAGCGGGTGCGCTGTCCCTGCTGGCCGCGCAGATCATGGGGCGCCGGGATTTGCTGGCGCTGGCCGTACTGCTGCTGGTCCTGCCGGTGCTGGCCCTGGCCGGAACCCGGGTCCTGAAGCCGAGGTTCCAGGTCTACCGCGAATTCAGCCCGTCGCCGGTCGAAACGTCCGCGCGCACCACGGTGCGGCTGGCCGTCGCGCGGACCGGGGCCGGTACAGGCCACGCGATCATGGAGGAACACTTGCCGGCCCGGTTCGGCGAATCCCCGGTCTTCCGTTTCCCGGCCCGTGCGGCCGCCGGCGGCACCAGCCGCTATGAGTACCACCTTCGCTCGGCCCGGCGCGGCCAGTTCCTGATCGGGCCCGTCACGGCGGAGTTCAGCGACCCCTTCGGGCTGTCCTTCCACCGCCATGCGATTGACGACGGCGACCTCCTCACCGTGACGCCCGCCGCTGTGGAGCTCCCCGAGACAGGGCTCGCCGGTGCCCGCGGACACGACGGCGTCACACCCACCCGGGCCCGGGCCAATCCAAGCGACGATGACGTCATGACCCGCGAGTACCGGCACGGGGATCCGCTGCGCCGCGTGCACTGGGCCGCGACCGCCCGGCACGGGTCCCTCATGGTGCGGCAGGAGGAATCCGTCACGACCCCCGAGGCAACGATCATCCTGGAGCAGCGCCTCTCGGCTTTTCCCCACGGCGTGTTTGGCCACAGCGCCCACTCCCCGGGCGGCCACTCGGGGAGCGGGGAGGGCGACGGCCATGACTTGCTGACCTGCGACGCCTTCGAATGGGCTGTCACGGCGGCGATGTCGATCGGCGCGCACCTCGCGGAACGCAACTACTCGCTGCGGTTCCTGGACAGCGCGGGCCGGCCCGCCTTCCGGAATTCTCCGTCCGCTCCCGACCCGGAAGCCGAGGAGTACACCGGAACGGCCGGGCTGCAGTCCATCGCGGAAAGCCTGGCCGCCATCGAACTTTCCGGCCCGCACCACCATCACCACACCCGCCCGCCCCGTGACCGCGCCCAGGGGCCGCGGCCGCAGTCGCGCCCGCAGGAGGCCAAGGCCGGACCCAACGCCCCGCAGGTCTTCGACGACGCCCTGATGGTCAAGCTCTCCGCCCACCGCTTGCGGGGACCGGTCCTGGCGGTCCTGGGCAGCCTGTCCCTGGCCGAGGCCCGGGCGCTGTCGCCGGCAGCCGGGTTCGGGGCGAACGCCTTCGCGCTGCTGGTCACGGACCAGGCACAGGATTCCGGCGAAATGCCCGAGGTACTGGAGGCCTTGCGGCTGGGCGGGTGGCGGGCCGTGGCGGTAACTGCGCGGAGCCCGCTGCCGGATGCATGGGCGGCCTTCGACCAGGCAGACCCGGCGATGTCCTCCGCGGCCGACGTCCGCCGCGGCGTGGGGGGCCGGCCATGACGCTCGCGCCGCACCGCAGCTCCGGATCTGACGCCGGCCCGGCCGGCACGGAAGAACCGACAGTCCTGTCCCCCGGCGTGACGTCCCGGCCGGACGGACCCGGCGCCCAGCCCTGGGTGATGGGGACCGCCGTCGCGGTGGCCGTCGCGGGCGCCGCCCTCGGCTTCAACGGCGTCCTGCGTGGGTGGGCCTGGTACTCCCCGGTGTTCAGTGTCGTCCTCTCCGTCGCGTTCTCCATGGCGGTGCTCCGGTCGCTGCGGGCCCGGACCTGGCTCGTGGCTGCCGGCGGACTGGTGGCGCTCATTGTGGCCCTGACCTTCATTTTCTTCCGGCAGCACAGCATTGCCGGGTTCATTCCGTCGCCGGAGACCATGAATTACCTGGGAAAGTTCCTCCGGCGGGCCAGCGAAACCGTCCTTGCCGAGAGCACCCCGGTGGCCCCCAACGCCGGCATCGTCATGCTGATCTGCGCGGTGCTCGGGCTCCTGGTGATCCTCATCGATGCCCTGGCGTTCCCGCTGGCGCTGCCGGCCACGAGCGGGCTGGGGATCCTGGCAATCCTCGTGGTACCGGCCATGGTCAAGCCGCAAAGCGTGGGAGTGCTGGGGTTCGTGGGCGCCGCCGTCGGGTATCTGCTGATTCTCGGGTGCAGCCACTGGTTCACGCCGGATGCCCGCACCCTGGCCGACACGGCCCGGAACCCCGGGCAGCTCCGGCGCGGCGCGATCACGGCCGCCGCGGCGTTGACCGTCACGCTCCTGCTGCAGCCGGTCATCCCGGGTTTCGACCAGGGCACGTTCCCGCAAGGCTCGCGGCTGAACCCGTTCGGCAGCGCCACCGGCCTGAATCCGATGATCAGCCTGGGCACCAGCCTGCGCAGTCCCTCGGGCGAGGGCCGGATCACCTTCGCCACAAACGCGCCGACGACGCCGTACCTGCGCTCGGTGACGGTGGACAACTTTGACGGCGATTCTTGGTCCCCCGATGACCGGGAGTCCACCCGGCAAACGGGGACCGGCAGGATCGAGTCCGGGCTTGACACCGCCCCGACAGAGCTCCGGGTGATCACGGCCGTCAACACCGGCCAGTACACGAGCCCGTACCTGCCCGCGCCGTATGCGCCGGAAGCGGTCAACGGCCTGACGGGGCGCTGGAGCTGGGATCCTGCGACGCTGAGCATCAAGGGGGTCGACACCAATTCCCGCGACCAGCAGTACCTGGTCACGTCCGTCACTCCGCAGCTCACGGCGGCGCTGTTGGCGCGGGCTTCCGAGCCGGTGCGCGGGATCCCGGAGCAGTTCCTGCGGCAACCGTCGAACGTTCCGGAGGTTGTGAGCAGCACGGCCAAGACCGTGACGGCCGGAGCAGCCTCGCCGTATGCGAAGGCCATGGCCATCCAGCGGTACCTGCGCTCCACCGAGTTCGCCTACTCCCTGCAGTCCCCCGTGCAGGGCGGCTACGACGGGAACGGCCTGTCCGTGCTGGCGGACTTCCTGAACCAGAAGAGCGGCTACTGCATTCACTTCGCCTCGGCCATGGCCGTCATGGCCAGGCTGGAGGGCATTCCGAGCAGGATCGCCGTGGGCTACGCCCCGGGACGCCCCACCGGGGCCACGGTGGCGGTCTCGGGCCAAGGTCCGCTTCCGGAGTTCGAGGTCGATGCCCGGGACGCCCATGCCTGGCCGGAGCTCTACTTCCAGGGCGTCGGCTGGGTCGCGTTTGAGCCGACGCCGTCCCGCGGCCTAGTTCCGGCCTACGCCACGGAGGCCTCCTTGCCCAGCGGCGCCAGCACCAACGAACGCAACGACGCCCTGACCCCCGGGGACGGTTCCACCCCGGCACCGTTCCCGGTCCCCGGCACGGTTCCGGCGCCCGGGGCCGGCACGCCGGCGCCCGGGGGCACGCAGGTGGCACAGGCGTTGTACGGCGTTGGTGCGGCGCTGCTGCTGGCACTGCTGGTGGCCTCCCCGCGGCTGGTGCGCAGCGGCGTGCGGCGCCGCAGGCTGAGGACGGCGGCCCGCGGCTATCCCGGCGCCACGGCAGGAACGGCCCTGCCGGCCTGGGCGGAACTGCGGGACTTGGCCACGGACTACGGCGTGGCGCCCGGAGCGAGCGAGACGCCGCGGCATTTCTCGGAGCGGTTGCGTGCCTCGGCAGCGTTGGGGGAACCCGACGGCGAGGATGCGCCAGGGCAGCGGGCCGCGGCCGCGCTGACCGAGGACTTTGAACGTGAGCAATACGGCCGCCCGGGCGGCGCCGGGGGTCCGGCGCAGAACGCAGACTCCCCGGATCCGGCCGACTCCGCCGCGGCCAGGATCGCCCTGGTGCAGGCCTCGCTGCGGGCCAACGCGGGGGCACTGGTCCGGCTGCGCGCGGCCTGGCTGCCGCCGTCGGTCATCTCCGGCTGGCGGCGGGCCCTCCCGCGGCCCCGCCGGCTCCTCGCCCGCACAGCACAACGCACCCGGCGGGGGCTCGCAGGATCCTGGGGGAAGATCCGCAGCTCCGTCCGCCGGGTGCGTCGCGGCTAGGTTGTGGGCTTAGCCGGCGTAGGGGTCGGCGATGCCGATGTACTGGGTGTAGAGGTATTCCTCGATGCCCTCGAGGCCGCCCTCACGGCCCAGGCCGGACTGCTTGACCCCGCCGAACGGTGCCGCGGCGTTGGAGACCACGCCGGCGTTCAGGCCCAGCATGCCGGTCTCGAGCCGTTCGCCCATCCGGATGCCGCGGTTCAGGTCCCGGGTGAAGACGTAGGCCACGAGCCCGTACTCGGTGTTGTTCGCGAGCCGGACGGCCTCGTCCTCGGTGTCGAAGGTGATGATCGGGGCGACGGGTCCGAAGATTTCCTCGGACAGGATCCGGGTGCCCTCGGTCACGCCGGTGAGGATGGTGGGCTGGTAGAAGTAGCCCGGGCCCTCGACCGCGGAACCGCCGGTCACCGCGACCGCGCCGGCAGCGACGGCGTCGGTGACGAGCTCGTGGACCTTGTCCCGGCTCTTCGCATCGATCAGCGGGCCGACCTTGGATTCGGCCTCGGTGCCCCGGGCCGTGGTCATCTGCGCCATCTTCGCGGCGAACTTCTCCGCGAACTCCTCCGCGACGGACTCGTGCACGATGAACCGGTTCGCCGCGGTGCACGCCTCGCCCATATTCCGCAGCTTCGCCAGCATCGCCCCGGCGACGGCGGCATCGACGTCGGCGTCCCCGAACACCACGAACGGGGCATTCCCGCCAAGCTCCATCGAGGTCCGCAGCACCGTCTCGGAGGCGTCCGCCAGCAGCCGGCGGCCGACCTCGGTGGAGCCGGTGAAGGACAGCTTGCGCAGGCGCTGGTCCTTGATCAGCGGCCCGGTCGTGGCACCGGCGGTGGAGGTCGGGATGACGTTCAGGACACCGGCGGGCAGCCCGGCCTCGACCATCACGGCCGCGAAGAGCTGCGAGGTCAGCGGGGTCAGGTTCGCGGACTTGAGCACCATCGTGCAGCCGGCCGCGACCGCGGGGGCGATCTTGCGGGTCGCCATCGCGAGCGGGAAGTTCCACGGCGTGATCAGCAGGCACGGGCCCACCGGCTTCTTGGTCACCAGCAGCCGGGACTTCCCGTCCGGGGAGACGGAGTAGCGGCCGAACGCGCGGACAGCCTCCTCGGAGAACCAGCGCAGGAACTCCGCCCCGTAGGTGACCTCGCCACGGGCCTCGGCCAGCGGCTTGCCCATCTCCAGGGTCATCAGCAGCGCGAAGTCCTCCGCCCGCTCGGTCACCATCTCGAACGCGCGGCGCAGGATCTCGCCGCGTTCCCGGGCCGGGACCTTCGCCCAGGACTCCTGCGCGGCAGCGGCCGCGTCAAGGGCCGCCATGCCGTCCTCGGGACCGGCGTCGGCAATGCTGAGCAGGACCTTCCCGGTGGCAGGGTCCTCGACGTCGAAGGTCTTCCCGGACGCGGCCGGACGCCACTCGCCGTTGATCAGCAGGCCCGTCGGAACGGACGCCAGCAGGGCGCTCTCGCGCTCCGCGGAAACAATAGGCTGGGCAGTTACAGTCACAATGACTCCCTCGTCAGCAATTCGGTTGGCCCTAGTTTGTTGGCACTAGTTGGTTTGAATTAGTTTTTGGCTTAGGCGCTCGTTCCCGCAGGCAGGCCCGGGCGTCTGGATTACTGCCACGGTACTGCTGCGCTCACGGGCAAGTCTATGCATGCGCGCACTACCCGATCCAGAATATGCTGTGCAGCTGCACAACTGTTCCATGCTATCCGCGGGGTCCGGATCCAGCTGGCCGGTGCGGCTCAGAGCCGCCCGGAGCCCGCGGCTTTCATCACCGCGCGGCGAGCACCGCGGCATAGAGTTCGCGCTTGCTGACTTTCGCGTCGTCGGCCACGGCGGCGACGGCCTCCTTCAACCGGATGCCTTGGGCTATCAGCCCGTTGACGGCAGCCACGTGATCTTCGGGACGGCCTGGTTCGCGTTCGGGAGCACCGCCCACCACCACCGCGATTTCGCCGCGCACCTCGTTGGACTCGGCCCATTCGAGCAGTTCACGCAGGGTGCCGCGGATGACCTCTTCGTAGGTCTTGGTCAGTTCACGGCACACGGCGGCCCGGCGGTCGGCGCCGAAGCTTTCGCGCAGGGCCCTCAGCATCGGTTCGAGCCGGTGCGGCGCCTCGAAGAACACCATGGTGCGCCGCTCGGCGTCGAGGTCCGCCAGCCGCGAGGAGCGTTCGCCCGCCTTGCGGGGCAGGAACCCTTCGAAGCAAAAGCGGTCCGTCGGCAGGCCGGAGAGGGCCAGGGCGGTCAGCACGGCGGAGGGACCCGGCGCCGCAGTGACGGTGAGCCCGGCCGCCACGGCACCTTCAACCAGCCGGAACCCCGGGTCCGACACGGACGGCATGCCCGCGTCGGTCACCATGACCAGAGTCTTGCCGGACCGGACCTGTTCCAGCAGGTCCGCGGTCTTGGCCACCTCGTTGTGCTCGTGATAGCTGATGATCCGGCCGGCCACGGTGATGCCGAGGTTCTGCACGAGGCGGTGCAGCCTCCGGGTGTCCTCCGCGGCAACGATGTCCGCCGTCGTAAGCAACTCCACGAGCCGCGCCGAGGCATCGCCGGCGTTACCGATCGGCGTCGCCGCGAGGACGATCCTGCCGGGGCCGCCACGGGCGGAAACAGGGGCCGGAACGACGGCGGCCCCGGCAGGAT
>NZ_CAKKMF010000134.1 GCF_918697925.1 Arthrobacter sp. Bi26 | reverse complement strand
CGGTTAACCGCGCGTCAGCCCTCGGACTCGATGGCGGCCCTTGCGCCGGGATCGGAGTCCTTGAGGAACTTTTCGATCCGCTCCGGTTCCTCGGCCTCGCCGATCGCCGCGGACGCCCGGCCCAGCGAGTAGAGGGAGCGCAGGAAGCCGCGGTTGGGTTCGTGCTCCCACGGGATCGGCCCGACGCCGCGCCAGCCGTTGCGGCGCAGCGAATCCAGGCCGCGGTGGTAGCCCACCCGCGAGTACGCGTAGGAATCGATGGTGCGGCCCTCGTCCCACGCTTCCTCGGCCAGGATGGCCCACAGGAGCGAGGACGTGGGGTGCTTGGCCACGAGGTCCACGGCTTCCTGGCCGAGCGCGAGGTGCTGGTAGATCTCAGTCTCGGCAGGCAGGAGCGTGGGCTCGGGACCCATCAGGTTCTTGCGGAACTCGTCGGACATGGCTAGAAGGTCTTGCCGGTGGAGCCCAGCTGCTGGGCGGCCTCGACCACACGGGCGGCCAGGCCGGCCTCGGCGGAAGCGCCCCAGACGCGGGGATCGTAGAGCTTCTTGCTGCCGACCTCGCCGTCGACCTTCAGCACGCCGTCGTAGTTGCGGAACATGTGGTCCACCACCGGGCGGGTGTACGCGTACTGGGTGTCGGTGTCGATGTTCATCTTGATGACACCGTAGGAGACGGCGTCCGCGATTTCCTTGTCCGAGGAGCCGGAGCCGCCGTGGAACACGAGGTCGAACGGGTTGGACTTGCCGATCTTGGCGCCCACCTGCTCCTGGATGTCCTTGAGGATCTCCGGGCGGAGCTTGACGCCGCCCGGCTTGTATACGCCGTGCACGTTGCCGAAGGTCAGCGCCGTGATGTAGCGGCCGTTTTCGCCGGAACCGAGAGCGTCGATGGTGGCCAGGGCGTCCTCGACCGTGGTGTAAAGCTTGTCGTTGATGGCGTTTTCGACGCCGTCCTCCTCGCCGCCAACGGTGCCGATCTCAACTTCGAGGATCATCTTGGCGGCAGCCGTGCGCTCGAGCAGTTCCCGGGCGATCCGCAGGTTTTCCTGCAGGGTCTCGGCGGAGCCGTCCCACATGTGCGAGTTGAAGAAGGGGTTGCGGCCGGCCTTGACCTCTGCCTCGGAAGCGGCGAGCAGTGGGAGCACGAAGCCGTCCAGCTTGTCCTTGGGGCAGTGGTCCGTGTGCAGGGCGATGTTGACGCCGTAGTTCTTGGCGACCTCGCGGGCGAAGGCCGCGAAGCCCAGGGAGCCGGCAACCATGTCCTTGGTGGAGGCACCGGACCAGTAGGCCGCGCCGCCGGTGGAGACCTGGACGATGCCATCGGATTCCGCCTCGGCGAAGCCGCGCATGGCGGCGTTTAGGGTCTGGGAGGACGTGACGTTGACAGCCGGGAAGGCGAAGCCACCCGTCTTTGCACGGTCGATCATCTCGGAGTAGATCTCTGGGGTTGCAATGGGCATGCTGACTCCTAAAGTGAATTTCGTCTACGGGCTGGTGCTCCTGGAGGGAACCTCGTCGGCTAGGAACCATCCTAGTCATTCCTGCTCCGGGGCAGTGTCTCCGGTCACTGTGCCTGTGTAACACTCGCTCCCCCGGCGGTCCCGCCTGCCGCTCACCGCCCGAGCTTCCCGCCCAGACGGCAGTTCGCGGCAGTGTTGGGCGAAAGCATTGCCGTGAAGTGCCATCTCGGCGGCAGTTAGAGGTGCTGGCCGAACACGTGGCGGCGGATCCAGGCGTGCATCGCGATCGCGGCGGCAGAGGCCGCGTTGATGGAGCGGGTGGAGCCGAACTGCTCGATCGACAAGGTGTCCAGCGCCGCGTCGTGGACCTCAGGGGTCAGGCCCGGGCCCTCCTGGCCGAAGACCAGGACGCAGTCCCTGGGCAGTTCGTAGGTTTCCAGCGGGACGGAGTCCGGGAAGATGTCGATCCCGATGATCGCCAGCCCCTCCCCCTGCGCCCAGGTCACGAAGTCCTCAACGGTGGGGTGGTGGCGGACGTGCTGGTAGCGGTCGGTAACCATGGCCCCGCGGCGGTTCCACCGGCGTCGTCCGATGATGTGGACTTCCTTGGCGAGGAACGCGTTGGCGGTCCGGACCACGGTGCCGATGTTGAGGTCGTGCTGCCAGTTCTCGATCGCGATGTGGAAATTGTGGCGCTTGGAGTCCAGGTCCGCCACGATCGCCTCGTGCTTCCAGTAGCGGTATTTGTCCACCACGTTGCGCCGGTCGCCGTCCGCCAGGAGGTCCGGGTCCCAGTGCTCGCCCTGTGGAAGTTCGCCTTCCCAGGGGCCGACGCCGACCTCCGCCTTCGGTTCCGCCACTGCCGCCGGGTCCGCTGACGTCTCTGGCACAGGCTCTACGCCGGCGTCGCCGGGGATCTCGGGTTCAGTCACGCCTCAACATTAGACTGGGAGGCAGGTAGCGGCACACTTACGGCGGAGGACACCATGGCAGATCAGCGCGAAGAGCAGGGGACCGACTCAGACGGGGCACGTTCATATGCCTCGATGTACCGCAGTGGCCAGGAAATCGAATGCTGGCTCACGGACATGGACGGCGTGCTGGTCCACGAGAACCAGCCCATCCCGGGCGCCTCGGAGCTGATCCAGCGCTGGGTGGACACCTCCAAACGGTTCCTCGTGCTGACCAACAACTCGATCTTCACGCCCCGGGACCTCGCGGCCCGGCTCAGTTCTTCCGGACTGGAAATCCCGGAGGAGAACATCTGGACGTCGGCCCTGGCAACTGCCCAGTTCCTCAAGGACCAGGTCCGCGGCTCCGAATCGGGGAACCGCGCCTACACGATCGGCGAAGCAGGACTCACGACGGCGCTCCACGAGGCAGGCTTCATCCTCACCGACCAGAACCCCGACTTCGTGGTGCTCGGCGAGACCCGCACCTACTCGTTTGAAGCCATCACCATGGCCATCCGCCTGATCCTGGCCGGCGCGCGTTTCATCGCCACCAACCCGGACGCCACCGGGCCCTCGAAGGACGGCCCCATGCCTGCCACCGGGGCCATCGCCGCCCTCATCACCAAGGCCACGGGCCGCGAACCGTACATTGTGGGCAAGCCCAACCCGATGATGTTCCGCTCGGCGATGAACCAGATCGACGCGCATTCGGAAACCACAGCCATGATCGGCGACCGCATGGACACCGACATCATCGCCGGCATGGAAGCGGGCCTGCACACGGTGCTGGTGCTCAGCGGCATCACCCACCGGGACGACATCGCCGCGTACCCGTTCCGGCCGAACCAGATCCTGAATTCCGTGGCGGACCTCAAGAACCAGATCTGAGGAAACCCCTAGAACGCGGTCTTCTTCCCGCCGCCGCCCGGCAGCGGAAAGAGGTCGTCCTGGAGTTTGTCGATGATGGGCCGGTAGACGAACGGGCTCCAGCCCGGGCTCGCGTGCTCCGGCCTCGCCCCGTCGGTGCGCAGGTCATCCGAGGCCATGTTGGCTTTGAAGGTCAGCGACCACGTATCCCGGGCGGTCTCGTAGTCCACGGTCTTGTCCCGGGGGTTGCCGATGAACGCCATCTTTGTTTCGCCGAGTTTCCCGACGAAACGGCTTGCCTCAAAGTGGTAGATGTAGGCGGATTCGGACTGGATCAGCACGCTGGACGGCGCGAGCGGAGACAGCTGTTCCAGGGTCTGGTCCACTACTTGGCCCCAACTGCGCTCATTCTTGTGCAGCATCCTCTCGCCGAGCTCGTAGCCACCGCGCAGCACCGTAGGGAAGCGGAACCCGCTTTCGTAGAGCAGCACCACGCCCTCAAACCAGCTCTGGTCCAGCACGTCGTGCCGGCTCGCCGGGCTGGAATCCAGGAGGATGAACGCCACTTCGACGCCGTGCAGCTCGCGCAGCCGGGCAGCCACCTGAGTTGCCACCATGCCGCCGAAACTATGGCCGTAGAAGTAGAGGGTGGTGAGATTGTGGGCGCGGACGTACTCGATCACGGCAATGACCACCTCGTCGATGTCCAGCCCCTCGTTGGAATACCCGACGGCGCCGAGCCGGCCCCTCTTGTTCAAGGATCCGCGCAAGGCGTTCAGGATCCACAGGGCTTCTTCCCAGCCCGTCTTGTAGCCGGGGAACAGGATCCAGCTGGCGTGGGGATAGTACAGTTCGGCGACGTCATCCGGCACTTCGAGGATCCGGGTGACACGCCGATCGGTCTGCACGCGCCGCGTGAACAGCATGTCCGCCGCCAGCAGTGAAGCGGACCCGGCGCCGATCAGGAATGTCCGCCGGGAAACCCGTTTAAGCTCGACGGCGCGGCGGAGCATGCGGGCCTCGGCAGCACCGGGGCCTCGCGGATGGTTCGGTTCCATCTCGGCCGGCACATTACTACCGTATCCACGGTCCGGCGGGGATGAGAAACCCGACCAATCCGGAAGACAGAAGGGCAGCCTGGAGCGGCGTTGCCGCCGCTGGCCGGCTAGACAGGCTCGGGCTCGCGGCCGACCTCGCGACGGCTGATCTCCATGCCGATCTCGTCATACGTTGCCAGCAGTTCCGAGCGGGCCATGTCAGCGGGGTCATCGAGCAGGCCGAACACACAGTCGCTCGCGGCGAAGAGTTCGTCGTCGGAGAACCGGGTCAGCCGCCGGGTGCCGGAGGGATCGACGGAGGACAGGAATTCCCCGGACATGTCCAGGGTGGGCAATGCGGCGGAATCGTCGCGGTGCGCGGTCAGCTCCAGGGAAACGCCGCCGGGGGCGGGCATGCCGGCGATGTCCGAGCCGGCGCTCCCGCCGTCGATCGCGTTGAGGTCGTTGCGCAGGCCGGCCAGCGCCGATGATTCCACAAATGCGGCCAGGCCGAGGTCGACGCGGATGTGCGAGATGATCCCCATGCGGCGAACGCGCTGGACAATGTGCGTCAGGGAGGGGCGGGAGGCTTGCGTGAGGCTCCCCCGGACACTAATCCGGACGACGTCGGAAACGACATCGAGTTTGACGTGGGCTTGCAGTGTCTGGTCCATAGGTACTCCAAAGAAGGATGTCTATGGCCGACGGCTCAACCTCATTCAGCGTATCCGCGCTTGTGGTTGCACACAAGTCATAGGCGACTGCCGGTTCAGCCCGCCTGTCGCCGGTCCGGCTCTTCGTAGTGCGTCCGGGTTGCCGTTCCGCCCACAGACTGCACCAGGGAGGTGGCGATATCGCGGAGTTTGACGTTGCCGTTACTGGACGCATCGGTGAGGATCCGGACCGCGGTTTCCTGGTCGCAGCGGTTCTGCGCCATGACGATCCCGATCGCCATGTCGATGACGGTCCGGGATTCAAGGGTGGCGCGCAGGTTGGTGGCGCTGTCCGTGTGCAGCGAGAAGCGGACTGCCAGCCGCAGCGCCTGGGAGATTTCACGGGTGTAGCCGCGGGCCCGGACAGCGACGTCGCCGTCGAACTTGTGCGGGACATCGGAGTAGAGGTTCAGCGCCGCCTGGGCTTCGCCCTGGAGGTGGAAAGGCACCGACAACACCGAGCGCAGGCCGTGCGAGGCGACGGCGGAGGCATAGTCAGGGCCCCAGCGGTCCTCGTCGAAGAGGTCAGGGACGTAGACTTCCCGTTCCTCCTTGGCAGCGGTCAGGCATGGGCCCTGGGACAGTGAGTACTGGATCTCGTCCACTTCGCGGGCGGAGTCACTGCTCCACCCGATCGTGGCGGCCTTACGGTCCCGGAGCAGGGTAATTCCGCACAGCGCGTCGTCGCCGGAGCCCGCCACCTGGTGCGCGGAAAAACGCGCGAGTTCGTTCAGGAACACTTCGAAGTCCGCGCTGTCCAGGATCAGGTTCTGGATCTGGTCGACAGTGCCGACGGAGTCAGCCCTCAAGTCTTCGGGGTGCGGGAGCATGGCGCGTTTCTCCAGATGCGGGTACGGACGGGGGTATTTAAGAAATGATAAGTCACCCCCTGTACCCCGTCCATCCCCGTCAGCCGAGGGCGGAGCGCTAGTTGAGGCCCAGTTCGTCCTTGCCGAAGGCGAAGAGATACGGAACACCGGCTTCGGCCTCGATCTTTTCCTTGGCTCCCGTGTCGCGGTCCACGATCACGGCGACGGCCACCACGTTGCCGCCGGCCTTACGGACGCCTTCGACGGCGGTCAGCGCGGAACCGCCGGTGGTTGAGGTGTCCTCCAGGACCAGGACCTTGCGACCCTCGACCGAGGGACCTTCCACCTGGCGGCCCATGCCGTAGGACTTCTGCGCCTTGCGGACAACGAACGCGTCCACCGGGCGGCCGGCGTCGACGGCGGCATGCATGACGGCGGTGCCCACCGGATCTGCCCCCATGGTGAGCCCGCCGGCGCACTCGAAATCGATCCCGGCGTCCTCCATCAGGGAGAGCATGACCTGTCCCACCAGCTTGGACGCCTCGTGGTGCAGCGTGATGCGGCGCAGGTCAATGTAGTAGTCGGCTTCCGCTCCGCTGGAGAGAATGACCTTGCCGCGGACGACGGCCAGTTCCTTGATCAGTTCCAGGAGTCGGGCACGGGCAGAGGCAGCGTCAGCTGCGAAGTCACGGGTGGCAGTCATGGGTCCCAGTTTAGTGGCTGGTCCGGGGCCGACGGCCCGGGACCTTTTACTCTTGGCGGCACCGGCACACGGGAGTCGGATGGAACCATGACGGCAGGAACCGAACCATCCATGCGTTGGCCTGCGATCACCAAAGACATCGGCAGTTTCCGGGTCCGGCCGAACCTGGTGGACTATGACGCGGCGCGCGCGGCGTTCACCTGGGATGAGGGCCGACGCGCCCTGTCCGGGCTCCCCGGTGGCCGCGGCCTCAACATTGCCTACGAGGCAGTGGACCGGCACGCGGCCGGCAGCGGCGCCGGCCGGGAGGCTCTGCGGTTCGTCCGGGCCGATGGCAGCACGCACTCGCTGAACTACGCCGAACTCGCGGAACAGACCAACCGCTTCGCCGGGGTCCTGCGCAGTCTGGGCATCCGCCGCGGGGAACGGGTTTTCTCCCTCACCGGCCGCGGCCCGGACCTGTACGTCGCGGTGCTCGGCACGTTCAAGAACGCGAGCGTGTTCTGCCCGTTGTTCTCCGCGTTCGGCCCCGAGCCCGTGCGGCAGCGCCTCTTGCTCGGCTCCGGCCGGGCGCTGGTGACCACGCGGGCGCTATACCGCCGGAAGATCGCCCAGCTCCGCGAGCAGCTCCCGGAACTGCGCCACGTCCTGCTCATCGACGCCGAAGGCGATCCGGAGCCCGGAACCCTGGACCTGACAGCCCTCATGCGGGAAGCCCCGCCGGACGGGGAGATCGCGGCAACCCAACCCGAAGACATGGCCCTGCTGCACTTCACCTCCGGCACCACCGGCACCCCGAAAGGCGCCATCCACGTGCACGACGCCGTGACCGCCCACCACGCGACCGGCACCTTTGCCCTGGACCTGCACCCCGGGGACGTCTACTGGTGCACGGCGGACCCCGGCTGGGTCACCGGAACCTCGTACGGCGTGATCGCACCCCTGAGCCACGGGGTGACGGCCATCGTGGACGAGGAGGAAATGGACGCAGACCGGTGGTACCGGATCCTCGCCGAACAGGGAGTCACGGTCTGGTACACGGCCCCGACGGCCTTGCGCATGCTCATGAAAGCCGGGACCGGCCGGACCGCGGGACACGACCTCTCCGCCCTGCGTTTCGTCGCCAGCGTCGGCGAGCCGCTCAACCCCGAGGTGGTGGTGTGGGGGCAGGAGGCATTCGGGCAGCCGGTGCATGACAACTGGTGGCAGACCGAAACCGGCGGCATCATGATTTCCAACTACGCCGCCACTGAGATCCGGCCCGGTTCCATGGGCCGGCCGCTCCCCGGCGTCGAGGCAGCCCTCGTGGCCCGGGACCCGGACGGCAAGCCCGTCATCCGCGACGGCGAAGCGGCGCTGGTCACGGCCCCCGACGCCATGGGGGAACTGGCTCTCCGGCCCGGCTGGCCCTCCATGTTCCGCGGCTACCTGCACGAGGAGGAGCGCTACCGCCGCTGCTTCGCCGGCGGCTGGTACCTGACCGGGGATCTGGCCAGACGCGACGCCGACGGCTACTACTGGTTTGTCGGCCGGGGCGACGACGTCATCAAGTCCTCGGGGCACCTGATCGGCCCGTTCGAGGTGGAGAGTTCCCTCATGGAGCACCCGGCCGTGGCCGAAGCCGGTGTGATCGGAGTTCCGGACCCGGTGGCCGGCGAGGTAGTTAAGGCCTTCGTTGAGCTCCGGACCGGCTGGGACCCGTCCGGGGAGCTGGCACTGGAGATCATCGGATTCGCCCGCAAGCGGCTGGGCGCCGCCGTCGCACCGCGGCTGCTCGACTTCACCACCGCGCTGCCCAAGACCCGCAGCGGGAAGATCCTCCGGCGCCTGCTCAAGGCCCGGGAGCTCGGTCTGCCCGAGGG
>NZ_CAKKMF010000133.1 GCF_918697925.1 Arthrobacter sp. Bi26 | reverse complement strand
GCTTCGAGCCGTCCGGTATTCCCAGCAGCAGCGAGCCAACGGAATCCCCGCGTTCGCCCTTTCCGGGCCGCCAGCCGCCCACCACCACCTCCTGGGTCCGCTCAATCTTGAGCTTCAGCCAGGACCGGCTGCGCTGGCCGACATAGCGCCCGTCTGTCCGCTTGGCCATGACACCCTCCAGCCCCAGCTCGGCGACGCTTTCCAGGATGTGCGCGGCGTCGCCGTCAATCACGCCGGAGAGTTCCACCGGGCCGGCGGAAGGGCGGAAGAACTGCTCCAGCCGGTGCCGGCGCTCACTCAGCGGCAGGCGGCGCAGGTCCTGGCCGGCGTCGAAGAGCAGATCGAACAGCATCAGCCGCACAGGCGTCGACTCCTGCGCCCTGGTGACGTCGGCGGCCTTGCTGAGTTTCATCCGGCTCTGCAGCAGGCCGAAGTCCGGCCGGCCGGAGCGCCCGACGGCGATGATCTCGCCGTCGGCGACGAAGCCCTGTTCCGGCCAACGGGCCCGGTCCGTGAGTTCGGGGTAGCTCACGGACATGTCGATGCCGTTCCGGCTGATGAGCCGGATTCTGGTGGCGTCGCCGATGACCAGGGCCCGCACGCCGTCCCATTTGAGCTCGTACTGCCAGTCCAGGTCCGGCAGGTCCGCCAGGGTCCCGGACGTGGCCAGCATCGGACTGAACCCGGAGGCGTCGGGGGCCGGTTCGGCGCCGGTGCCGGCGTCCGCTCCGTCGTCGCCCTCGACTTCGCCCTCGACGTGGCCGCCGCCGCCGTCGTCGGCGTCGTCCGCTGTGCCGGACGGGCGCCGCGCGCCGGGGTGGCCTTTGGCCGAGCCCGCCGGGTCCATCAGGTGGATGAGCCATTGGTCGTTGGCCTGACCGGTGTGGATCAGGGCGAACCTGCGGGGCCCGCCAAGGCCGCCGCCCTCCGCTCCGGTCAGGGTGGCGATGACCTCCTTGCCGGCGATCCACTTTTCGCATTCGTAGTATCCGCGGTCCCAGATGCTGACCGTCCCGGCGCCGTACTGGCCCTGGGGAATGTCACCTTCGAAGTCGGCGTAGTCCATCGGGTGGTCTTCGGTCTGGACCGCGAGGTGGTTCTTGGCCTTGCTGGTCGGGACGCCCTTGGGCAGTGCCCAGGACACCAGCACCCCGTCGCGTTCGAGCCGGAAGTCGTAGTGAAGCCGCCTGGCGTGGTGCTCCTGGATGACGAATTTCTCCTGCCGTGTCCCGCCGTCGTCCCCGGCCTGGTGCCGTTCCGCCGTGAAGGGCTCTGGCGTGCCTGCCCGGTCCCGTTTGGTGCGGTACTCGTCCAGCCGCGGGTCGGTGTCGCCGCCGTTGCCGGCCTGCTCGGGAGATGTCTCGGTCCGTCCTCCGGGTGGGTGTTCCGCCGCGTGGGCCGCGGCGGCTCCGCCGTCGTGCCGGCCGCCGGAGACGGGAGCGAACGGATCCTTGCCGGCGGCGACGCGTTTCATTACCTCCTGGAAGTCCAAGTGGTGCAGCGAGGGGGATCCGAGTTCCCGCCACGTGCGCGGTGCGGCCACCGTAGGCCGGGGCCGGCCGCGCAGCGAGTACGGCACGATGGTGGTCTTGGCGGCGTTGTTCTGGCTCCAGTCCACGAGCACCCTGCCGGCGCGCAGGGTCTTCTTCATGTCGCTGACGGCCAGATCCGGGTGGTCTGCTTCGAGCGAGCGGGCCAGTTCGTGGGCGAAATCGGAAATCTGGTCCGAGCTCTGGGATCCGTCCAGGGCGGCGTAGAGGTGGATGCCCTTGCTGCCGCTCGTTACGGGCACGGGATCTAGGCCCACGTCCTGCAGGATGGTGCGGGCCAGCCGGGCCACCTCCACGCACTCCGCCAGTCCCGCACCCTCGCCGGGGTCCAGGTCCAGCACCAGCCGGTCGGGAGGCAAGGCATTGCCGTGGGAGTCCACCCGCCACTGCGGCACGTGGATCTCCAGGGCCGCGATCTGGGCCAGCCAGGTCAGGGTGGCGGGATCATTGACCAGGGGATATTGGATGGTCCGGTCCTTGTGCGTGATGGCGGCGCGGGGCACCCAGCCGGGCGTTGAATGGTCCAGGTTCTTCTGGAAGAACATCTCCCCGGGGGCATCGGCGGTCCCGACGCCGTGGACCCAGCGCTTCCGCGTGGCCGGCCGGTTGCGGGCCGCGGGGATCAGCACTGGTGCGACGGCGGCATAGTAGGCCAGGACGTCGGCCTTGGTGGTGCCCGTCTCCGGGTACATGACTTTTTCCAGGTTGGTGAGCACCAGTTCGCGTCCGTCCACCCGGACGCGCTCTTTACCGTTGGGCAAAACCCTTCACCTCCGCGCAACTGTGATGTTCACTTGATCCATGAGAGCCATCTGGAAAGGCGCAATAGCGTTCGGGCTGGTCAACGTGCCGGTCAAGGTCTATAGCGCCACCGAGGACCACGACATCAGCCTCCACCAGGTCCACAACGCCGACGGCGGCCGGATCCGCTACCAGCGCCGTTGCGAGGTCTGCAGCAAGATCATCGACTACGAGGACATCGACAAGGCGTATGAGGACGATGGCCGCACGGTGGTCCTGACCCGCGACGAGCTCAAGTCCATCCCGGCGGAAAACAGCCACGAAATCGAAGTGGTCCAGTTCGTTCCGGCCGATCAGCTCGATCCCATGATGTTTGAAAAAAGCTACTACCTTGAACCCGACTCCAAGTCGCCCAAGGCCTATGTGCTGCTGCGGCGGGCCTTGGAGGACACGGACCGTGTGGCAGTTGTGCAGTTCGCGCTCCGGGACAAGACGCGGCTGGGCGCGCTGAGGATTCGCGATGAGGTCCTGGTGTTGCAGTCGCTGTTGTGGGCCGACGAAGTCCGCGAAGCCAGCTTTCCCGCACTCGAGACCTCCATCCGGATCTCGGCGCAGGAACGCGAGATGTCCGCCGCCCTGGTCGATTCGATGGCCTCCGACTTTGAGCCGGACCAGTTCACGGACGACTATCAGGAGCAGTTGCGCCAGCTGATCGAGGCGAAGCTGGACAAGGGGGAGTCGCTGGATACGGAGGAGACCTTCGGCGCCCCTGCCGAGGCCGGCGAGGGCGAAGTGATCGACCTGATGGAAGCCCTCAAACGCAGCATCGAGAAAAAGCGCGGCGGAGGGGGAGGTGCCGCGGAGGCGCCGGCCGGGGCTTCCGGACCGGCGGCCAAGGCCGCCCCCAAGGCAGCCGCGAAGACGCCGGCGTCCAAGTCCACAGCCACCAAGGCGGCCTCCACCAGGGCTGGTTCTGCCAAGACTGCGGCTTCCAAGACGGCGGCGGCTCCCACAGCGACGGCCGCGAAGACGGCCCGAAAGGGTGCCTGAGCCCGGAAGCCGGCTGGCGCCGTCGCGCACGCTAATCAGGAGTTCTGCAGGGCGGAGATGAGCTCGCTCTTCTTCTTGGCAGAGTAGCCCGTGAGGCCGATCTCCTTGGCGCGTGCCTTCAGCTGCGGCACTGTCCAGTCCTCATAGTCTCCGGCCTTGCCGCCCTTGCGGCCGACTGAGGAACGGCCCCGTTTGGCGGCGGCGTTGGAGATCCTGGCGGCTTTTTGCTTGGAGGCGCCGTCCTCGAGCAGCTTCTCGTAGAGCTCGGGGTCCTTGATGCTGGGGCTTTCTGAGCCGCGGGGCTCGCCCTTCTTTGTTGGCATGGCTGCGCGATCATCTCCTTCGGCCGGGAACCACTTGGGCGGCGGCCCGCGGACGGTGCCGCCGGGGATTCCAAACTAGCCGCGCCGCGGAGCCGTGACAAGCATTCACTAAGCTCACTGACAAAAATCACGGTCTCCCGCGCAGCCAGCCCAGCCAGCCCAGCCAATTCAGCCAATCCAGCCAATCCAGCCAGTTCAAGCCGGCGCAGCCACAGGGGTGGCCCGGCAACGCGAAGGCCCGGCCGGCCCCTCATCGGGGGCGGCCGGGCCTTCTGAAGCTGCCGGTGTTCCGGCGCGGGGCCGGAAGGTGAGGCTATTCGGCGTCGTGATCCGTCTCAAGGATCTGCACGAGGCGGTCCAGTGCCGCGTCGGCGCCTTCGCCCTTGGCACGCAACACCACAACCTCGCCGTGGGAGGCGCCCAGGCTCATCAGCGACAGGATGCTGGCGGCGTCCATGGCCTCGTCCTCCGGCTCGCCCAGGCGGGCGATCGTGATCTCGAGGTTGTCGAACTCGCCTGCAGCCTCGGCGAAGATGGCTGCCGGACGGGCATGCAGCCCAACGCGGCTGGCAATGGTGGCGTTACGTTCGGTCATTTCTGCTCCTTGAAGTCAGCTTCTGTGTTTATCAGCTGTGGGTGTTTGCTTGAAAGAATCATGCACTGGTTCAGGCGGCTACGGGAACCGTTTCCACCGTATCAACCGGCTTCTTGACTGCCCAGCGTTTGAGCGCGATCACGGCGAAGGCACTCACGACGGTACCGGCCGCAATGGCGACGACGAACATCAGGAAGGGATCGATCGCGAAGAAGACGAAGATTCCGCCGTGCGGGGCCTTGGACCCCACGCCCGCCGCCATCGAGATGGCGCCTGTCACGGCTCCGCCGAGCATGCTGGCGGGGATGACGCGCAGCGGGTCGGCGGCGGCGAACGGGATGGCGCCTTCGGTGATGAACGAGGCGCCCAGCAGCCAGGCGGCCTTGCCGTTTTCCTGTTCCGCGAGGCTGAAGAGCTTCTTGTTCAGCACGGTCGCAGCAAGTGCCATGGCCAGCGGCGGGACCATGCCGGCGGCCATGACGGCTGCCATGATCTGCCACGGGGCCTGGTTGGTGATGGAGGCTGCACCCAGGCCGGCGACGGCGAAGGAGTAGGCCACCTTGTTGACCGGACCGCCGAGGTCGAAGCACATCATCAGGCCCAGGATGACGCCCAGGGCGATGGCGCTGGCACCGGTGAGGCCGGACAGGAATTCGTTGAGCCCGACAGTGACCCGGGCGATGTAGGCGCCCAGGAACACGAACAGCAGGCCGGAAGCCGCGAGCGACGCTATGAGCGGGATGATGACCACCGGCATCAGGCCGCGCAGCCAGCGGGCCACGTTGAGCTTGCCGATCGAATGTGCCACGTAGCCGGCGATCAGGCCGCCCACGATGCCGCCGAGGAACCCTGCGCCCATGAAGACGGCAACAGCGCCGGACACGAAGCCCGGGGCGATGCCGGGCCGGTCAGCGATGGCGTAGGCGATGTAGCCGGCCAGTGCGGGTACGAGGAAGCCCAGGGACAGGGCGCCAATCTTGAACATCACGGCACCGAGGTATGCGCCCAGCGGGCCCCACGCCAGTTCCGGATACACGGTGGGCAGGTTGAAGAGGCTGTTTTCCGCCAGGATCTTGTCCGCGAAGGCGGTGATGTCGTAGCCGCCCAACAGGAAGCCTAGGGCGATCAGCAGACCGCCGCCGGCCACGAACGGGATCATGTAGCTGACACCGGTCAGGAGGGCCTTCTTCAGCTTCGTGCCGATGTGTTCGCTCTTTTCCTCGGCCGCGAGCTCGGCCTGCTCCTCGGCGCCGAAGTGCGGCACGCGGTGGGCGTGCGGATTGTCCGCGGCGGCGAGTGCTTCGGCGACCATCTTGTCCGGTTCGTCGATGCCGCGCTTGACCGGCGCGTTGATGACCGGCTTGCCGGCGAAGCGCTCCTTGCCGCGCACATCCACGTCCACGGCGAAGATCACGGCGTCGGCGGCCGCGATCACGGCGGGGTCAAGGGCCTTGGCGCCGGAGGATCCCTGGGTTTCCACCTGCAGGTCCACGCCGACTTCCTTGGCCGCGGCAACCAGCGAGTCGGCGGCCATGTAGGTGTGGGCGATGCCGGTGGGGCAGGCTGTGACGGCGACGAGGCGCTTGGGCCTCTTGGCCTTCGCTGCGCCGGCACCTTCTCCCTCAGCACCCGCGACAGTGGCTGAGGCGGCGGCCGCGGAAGCGGCGCCGGTCGCTTCGGCAGGGGTGTGGGCGGCCGGCTTGTCCGCCAAGGCGGCGTCGACGAGCTCGACAATCTCCGCCTGGGAGGTCGCGGCGCGCAGGCTGGCCGTGAAGTCCTTTTTGATCAGTGACCGCGCCAGCTTCGACAGCAGCTTCAAGTGGTCCTGGTCCGCGCCTTCAGGAGCGGCGATGAAGAAGATAATGTCCGCGGGCCCGTCCTTGGCGCCGAAGTCGACCGGCTGGGACAGCCGCGCCATCGCCAGGGTGGGTTCGGTGACCGCCGTCGAGCGGCAGTGCGGGATCGCGATGCCGCCCGGGACTCCCGTGGCGGTCTTCGATTCCCGGGCAAAGGCGTCGGCGAAGAGGCCTTCGGCCTCGGTGGCGCGTCCGGTGGCTGCAACTCTGCCTGCCAGATGCCGGATCACGTCCTCGGGCGAGCTGCCCAGATTCTGGTCGAGCTCGACCAGTTCGGTAGTAATGAGCTGTGTCACTGTCAATCCTTCCGGAGGGCCGTGATGGTTACGGCATCAGGGGTGGTTTGGTTGACTGCCGGGACAGTGGAGCCAGGCAGGGAAGCGGCGGCGGCACCATGGGCCACCGCCTGACGGAGGCAATCGACCGGGGCGGCGCCCTGGCTGGATGCGAGCAGGTATCCGGCCAGCGAGGAATCGCCGGCGCCGACAGTGCTGACCGCGGTGACCGGCGGGTGCGTGGCCAGCCACGCGCCGTCGGCCGTCACAAGAACGGCGCCCTTGGAACCGAGGGTGGCCAGTACAGCACCCACTCCGGAGCGCACGACGGCGGAGGCGGCCGCTGCTGCAGCCTCCGGGTCCGCTTCGAGCTCCTCGGCGGACTTGTTCGTGGCGAACCCGGCTGCGGCAGCCAGTTCCACCAGTTCCTCGGCGTTGGGTTTCAAGAGGTCCGGTTTTCCCGAGGTGTCGCCGGAGACCGCTGCGGCGAGGGGTTCGCCGGATGAGTCGACGGCGACCCGAGGTGCGGTCTCGCCGTCGAACAGGGAACGCAGCCGCCGCGTGACGGTCGCGTAGAAGTCGGCTGGAACCCCGGGTGGGAGCGAGCCGGCCAGGACCACCCAGGCGGCACCGCGTGCGTGGTCCAGCAACAGGCTGATCAGGGCCTCCTGCTGATCCGCGCTGAGGACCGGTCCGGGTTCGTTGATCTTGGTGGTGACGCCGCCGGGCTCCGTGAGGGCCACGTTGCTGCGCAGCGGCTCGCCAATCGGGAGGGCCGCGAACGGAACGTCGGTCTCCCGCAGGCCCGTGAGGACAGGGTCGGCCTCCGAGCCGGGGAGGACAGCAATTGTCTTGAGCCCCGAGGCGACGAGGGCGCGGGAGACATTGACTCCCTTGCCCCCGGATTCCTGGCGGACGGAGATGGCCCGCTGAACTTCCCCGCGGAGGAGCGGGCCGGGCAGCGCTACGGTGCGGTCCAGGCTGGGGTTGGCGGTGAGGGTGACAATCACGCGACCACCACCTCCACTCCGGCTTCCGCAAGGGCGTCGGCGAGTTCCCGGCTGGGTTGCGTGTCTGTGATCACGGTGTCCAGATCTTTCAACGAGGCGAACTGGACAAGCGTCTCCGCGTCCAGCTTGGAGGAATCAGCCAGCACCACTATGCGGCGCGCTGATTGGACGAAGGCAGCCTTGACAGCGGCTTCTTCAGGATCGGGTGTGCTCAGCCCGAAGGCTGCATGGATTCCGTTGGTGCCGATGAAGGCGATGTCCGGGCGGATCCGGCGCGCGGCCTCCACCGTGGACTGGCCGACAGCGGCCTGGGTCAGGCCGCGGACTTTGCCGCCGAGCAGGTGCAGGGCGATGCCGGGTTCGCCGGAGAGCCTGGATGCGATGGGCAGGGAGTGGGTGATGACGACGAGTTCGGCGTCGGACCCGGGTCCGGGCAGACTGCCGGCTGCGGCGGCTCCGGCGGCCCGGGCGGACAGGAGCTCGGCGAGGGCCTCCGTGGTGGAGCCGGCGTCGATCAGGATGCTGCCGGTGAGGCCCGGGGGCATGAGGGCAAGAGCGGCCTCGGCGATCCGGATCTTCTCGGGCTGCCGCTGAACGGTCCGCTCGAGGATGCTTTCCTCCGTGGTGCTGAAGCGGTCGGGGGAAACAGCGCCGCCGTGCACCCGGCGGACGCTGCCGGCGGCTTCCAGGGCGGCGAGGTCCCGGCGGACGGTTTCGGTGGTGATGCTGAAGCGTTCGGCCAGGTCCGTGACGCTGGCCCGGCCGCTGGCGTAGATGAGCCCCACGATCAGCTGCTGGCGCTCTTCGGCGAACACTTACCCTCCATTGCGTACTGCGTCTGACTTGGTTTTGTTCTTGCCCGGGCTTCCGTATTTCGAAAACCCGTTCCCGCCGCTTCGGTGACTCCCGTCACATGAAGTGGAATTGTTTGACTTTATCTTCGTTCGTGTTGGTTTGTCAATGAAAAACCACATGAACGCAGAAAGTTGTGTCCGCGGCGGGGGACATGTCCATTGTTCGGGGATGGCTGCGGGGCGGGTTCTGCGGGACATGTCCAGTGTTCGGGCCGGGGAGCGGGCATGATGGCACTATGTCCACGGCTCGCTTGAAAGGCTGGGCATGTGCTGCGT
>NZ_CAKKMF010000132.1 GCF_918697925.1 Arthrobacter sp. Bi26 | reverse complement strand
CTGTGGAGCCGCGGCGCCGCCGCGCAGGCCCAGTTTCGCGGCGCAGGCTGGCCACGCGCCCCAACCCTGGCTGGCCTGCACTCTCTGGGCGACGGCGATCTGCTGTTCACGGCTGGCGTTCGCCGCGGACCCCGTGCCGCCATGGGCCGCCCACGTGCTGGCGCTGAATTGCAGCCCGCCCGAGTAGCCGTTTCCTGTGTTGGTGGCCCAGTTCCCGCCACTTTCGCATTGGGCCAGCGAGTCCCAGGTGGAGGCGGGGGCTGTGGCCGGGACGGCCGCGTTAGCGGCGGAAGCGGACAGCGCGACGCCTGCGATGGAAACAGCCGCCAGGGTGATGCCGCGGCGCGCGGCAGTGCCATAGGTTGATTTCTTCATGATTTCAGATGCTCCTGAGGGCCACCAGCGCTCGGTCCGTCCCCGGACGTTGTCGCGCCACTGCCCGCCCCTGACAATAGAGGTCATTTGCGGTGTCTACCGGTCGGGCAGTATCTGGTGGTGGTAGCACCGGGCATGCAATACCCGGTTGCCGGGCATGCACACTAGGCTAAGCCAGGCCCCGTCCGTTATCAAGACGTTATTTTTGCTGTTTTTGCCGTTACCATCGCGTGGTAACCCATCGCGTCGGGGCCGATATCGCCGCTCGCTGTCTCGTAACGGATGCTCGCGGACACGTTCGCGTGCCTCAGCTTCCGAGCATCGCGGCCAAGTACGGAGCGGTCCTGCTGTTCTTGGACCTCGCGACGGCGGCGGGGGTCCCGATCGCGACGATCTCCCCTCCGGCGTCGCCACCTGCGGGGCCGAGGTCGATCACCCAGTCCGCTGCGGCCACCACATCCATGTCGTGTTCCACCACAATGACGGTGTTGCCTGCGTCAACGAGCCGGTGCAGCTGGGCCATGAGGAGCTGGACGTCGGCCGGATGCAGCCCGGTGGTGGGCTCGTCCAGCAGATAGAGGGAGTGGCCCCGCTGGGCACGCTGCAGTTCGGTGGCGAGTTTGATGCGCTGGGCCTCGCCGCCGGAGAGCTCGGTGGCCGGCTGGCCGAGGCGAAGATAGCCCAGGCCCACTTCGCGCAGCGTTTGCAGGCTGCGCGCCGCTGCCGGCACTCCTCCGAGGAACTCTGCGGCGGCATTGACCGTCAGGCCGAGAACTTCTGCCACGTTCTTGCCCTTGTACGTCACCTCCAGGGTTTCCGGGTTGTAGCGCGAGCCCTGGCACTCCGGGCAGGGGCCGTAGCTGCCGGGCAGGAACAGCAGTTCGACGGCGACGAAGCCCTCACCCTGGCAGGTCTCGCAGCGGCCGCCGGCAACGTTGAAGGAAAAGCGCCCTGCGCCGAAGCCCCGCGCCTTGGCCTGGTCCGTGGCCGCGAATTCCTTGCGGACCGCATCGAAGAGTCCGGTGTACGTGGCGAGGTTGGAGCGAGGGGTTCGGCCGATCGGCTTCTGGTCCACCTTGACGAGCCGGTCCAGCTGGTCCAGCCCGGACACGGGTCCCACACTGAGCGGGCCCGTGGACTCGCCGGCCTGGGACTCCAGGTCCTCAACAGGCGGGCTCGCCTCGGCGCCGGATTCCGGGTGCAGCCGGGCACCGACCACCTCGGCCAGGACCTGGCTGACCAGCGTGGACTTGCCGGAGCCGGAGACGCCGGTGACTGCGGTCAGCACGCCCAGCGGGAAGTCGGCGTCGAGTTCGCGCAGGTTGTGCCGGCTGATGTCGCGCAGCTCCAACCAGCCGGCGGCATCCCGGCGGGGGCCGCTGGCGGCAGAACCGCCGCCGTCGTCCGTCATGACGGCAGACTTTCCGGCAGGGCCGGCTGAACCGTTCGGGAACAGGAACGGCCGGGTGACGGACGCGTCCACCTCGGCGAGGCCGGCCACGGGCCCGCTGTAGAGCACTTCGCCGCCGCCTTCACCGGCGCGGGGACCCACATCCACCAGCCAGTCCGCGCGGCGGACGATGTCCATGTTGTGCTCCACCACGAACACCGAATTGCCGGAGGACTTGAGCTGGTCCAGGACCGCAAGGAGCGGCTCGGCGTCGGCGGGGTGCAGGCCGGCGGAGGGCTCGTCCAGCACGTAGATCACACCAAACAGGCCGGAGCGGAGCTGGGTGGCGATCCGGAGCCGCTGCATTTCGCCGGGGGAGAGTGTAGGAGTGGACCGGCCCAGCGCGAGGTAGCCCAGGCCTAGATCCAGCAGCACGGTGACGCGCTGCAGCAGGTCCCGGGTGATGGCGACGGCCACCTCGTTGCCCTCGCCGGAGGACTGCTTGCGGGAGGCGGTCCCGGCCTCCGTGAGCTCGGTGGTGGGGCGGATAATCTCGGCCAGTTCCGTCAGGGGGACGGCATTGAGGTCCGCGATGGTGCGCCCGGCGAAGGTGACGGCGAGGGCGGCCGGGGTCAGGCCGCTGCCGCCGCACACCGGGCAGGGTCCGGTCTCCATAAAGCGCAGCACGCGGTCGCGCATGGTGGTGCTCTTGGAATCGGCGAGCGTATGCAGCACGTAACTCTTGGCGCTCCAGAACCGGCCCTTGTACGGCTTGGCGACGCGGTCGCGCTGGGGCGTCACTTCCACCACAGGCTGTTCCTCAGTGAACAGGATCCAGTCGCGATCTTTTCTCGGCAGCTTCCGCCAGGGGGTATCGACGTCGTGGCCCAGGTGGGTCAAAATGTCGCGCAGGTTTTTGCCCTGCCACGCCCCGGGCCAGGCGGCGATGGCGCCGTCGCGGATGCTTAGCGAGGTGTCCGGCACCAGGGAGGACTCGGTGACGGTGTGCGCGATCCCCAGGCCGTGGCACGCCGGGCAGGCGCCGGCGGCCGTGTTCGGGGAAAACGCGTCCGAGTCCAGCGGGCCGGCGCCGTCGGGATAGCTGCCGGCGCGGGAGAAAAGCATGCGCAGCGAGTTGGACAGCGTGGTGAGCGTGCCCACCGTGGAACGCGAACTCGGCGTCCCGCGGCGCTGCTGGAGCGCGACGGCGGGCGGCAGCCCGGTGATCATTTCCACCTTGGGGTTGTGCCCCTGCTGGATGAGCCGGCGGGCGTAGGGGGCCACGGATTCGAAGTAGCGGCGCTGCGCCTCGGCATAGATGGTGCCGAAGGCAAGGGAGGACTTGCCGGAGCCGGAAACGCCGGTGAAGGCGACGATCGCATCGCGGGGCACGTCCACATCCACGTTGCGCAGGTTGTTCTCACGGGCACCGCGAACCCGGACAAAACCGTCCGTCGGATTGCCGGGAGCCAGATCGTGAACTACATCCCGATCGGTCGGGCGCGGCAAATCGGAAGCATGCTGTTTACTTTGCATTGGTTCGACTCTATCGGTGATGCCAGCGGGCGGGCATATCCTTACCGGATGGAAACGTACGACGGCGAGGCCCAGTTGACAGCGGAAGAGCCGGAAGAATCGGAAGAACCGGAAGCCGGCGAACCCCTCCCGCTCCCGGTCGCCGAACTGCACCTGCATATTGAAGGAACCCTGGAACCGGAGCTGATCTTCGCGCTGGCGGAACGCAACGGGATCGAACTGCCCTATAAGGACCTGGAGGAGCTGCGCTCGCGCTACGAGTTCACGGACCTGCAGTCCTTCCTGGACCTGTACTACGCCAATATGGCCGTGCTGCAGACGGAGCAGGACTTCGCCGACATGACCCGGGCCTACCTGGCCCGGGCGGCGCTCGCCGGGGTCAGGCATGCCGAGATCATGCTGGACCCGCAGGCCCATCTGTCCCGCGGGGTATCCCTGGAGACGTGCGTCAACGGCGTGGCCTCGGTACTGGCCGGCTCACGGGAAGAGTTCGGCATCTCCACCCTCCTGATCGCGGCCTTCCTGCGCGACCTCACCGAGGAATCCGCCCTTGAGGTGCTGGAGCAGCTGCTTGCCATGGACGCTCCGATCGCCGGAATCGGGCTCGATTCCGCCGAGGTGGGCAACCCGCCGGCCAAGTTTGAGCGGCTCTTCGCCAGGGCCAAGGACGCCGGGCTGCACCGGATCGCGCACGCCGGCGAGGAGGGCCCGCCGTCGTACATCATTGACGCGCTGGACATCCTCGAAGTGGAGCGGATTGACCACGGCATCCGGTGCATGGAAGACCCGGAACTCGTGGAACGGCTGGTGGACGAGCTCATGCCGCTGACCGTGTGCCCGCTGTCCAACGTCCGGCTCCGGGCGGTGGACACCCTGGCTGAGCACCCGCTGCCGGCGATGCTCGCGGCGGGGCTGAACGTGTGCGTGAACTCGGATGATCCCGCGTATTTCGGCGGGTATGTGGACGACAACTTCGCGCAGCTGCAATCGGTGATTGGCCTGTCCGAGTTCGACTGTGTCCGGATGGCCGCGAACTCGATCCGTTCGTCCTTCGCGAGCGAGGAACGCAAGGCCGAGCTCCTGGCCGAACTCGCCGCGTCGGGGCACTAAAATCACAGTTGCCCTATCACTTATGGTCGCTAAAACGGGCGGTTGGGAACCATAACTGATAGGGCAACAGCGCAGCGTTGGGGGTCTGGGTGACCCCCGGTGGGCGGCTTAGACGTCGATCGAGTCCATGTGCGGGTACCGCGCTCCGGCTGCCGCCCCGGCCGGAGCGAGTTCGTCCAGACGGTTGAGGTCCTCGGCGGAGAGTTCGACTTCGGCAGCGCCCAGGTTCTCCCGCAGGCGGTCGCGCTTCTTGGTGCCAGGGATGGGAACGATGTGCTCGCCCTGGGCCAGCAGCCACGCCAGTGCCAGTTGCGCCGGGGTGCAGCCCTTCGCGTCCGCCAACTCCGTGACCCGACCCACGAGCTGCAGATTTCGGGCAAAGTTCTCGCCCTGGAAGCGCGGGGAGTGCCGGCGGAAATCGTCCGCCGGGAAATCTTCCGGGCTGCGGAACTGGCCGGTCAGGAAGCCACGGCCCAGCGGACTGTAGGGGACAAAGCCGATGCCCAGTTCCGCGAGGACCGGGAAGACTTTGGTCTCCGGCTCGCGCTCCCACAGCGAGTATTCGGTCTGCAGGGCCGTGATGGGGTGCACCGCGTGGGCCCGGCGCACGGTGTCGGCGCTGGCCTCGGACAGGCCAAGGTGCCGGACTTTCCCGGCCTGTACCAGCTCAGCCATGGCCCCGACGGTTTCCTCGATGGGGACGGTCTTGTCCACCCGGTGCTGGTAGTACAGGTCGATGTGGTCCACGCCCAGCCGCTGCAGGCTTGCATCACAGGCGGCGTGCACGTAGTCGGGGGAGCCGTTGATGCCCACCCAGGATCCGTCGGGCCGGCGTTCGTTGCCGAATTTGGTGGCCAGGACGACGTCGTCGCGCCGGCCCGCGATGGCCCGGCCCACAAGCGTCTCGTTGGTGAACGGGCCGTACATGTCAGCCGTGTCGAGCAGGCTTCCGCCGGCGTCGAGAAAGGCTTGGATGGTGGCGATGGATTCGGTTTCCTCGCCGTGGCCGTAGAACTCGCTCATGCCCATGCAGCCCAAACCCAGGGCGGAGACGGTGAGCGAACCGAGCGTGCGGGTTTCCATAGGTATCTCCTCGATCAGAAAGGTGGGAGCGGCCTCCGCCGCCTGTTCGTACACCGGGGCGGGACGAAGTTGGCCGATGGCCACTCTAGGCCTATCCGTCAAGGGACACAACGGAAGCCCGGCTCACCCTTGCAGGAGGATGCGCCGGGCGGCGACCGCGCGGCAAAGTGCAGATATGACGAAGACTCGGGAGCCGCGCAAGGGCTGGCTGCGCCGCTCTATGCCCGGACTCGATGTCGCCGCGACGTATCAGAAGGACTGGTTTGGCAAGGACATCATCTCCGGGATCGTCCTGACGACGTTGCTGGTTCCCCAGGGAATGGCCTACGCCGAGCTGGCAGGGCTGCCCCCGATCACCGGGCTGTACACGAGCATCCTCTGCCTGCTCGCCTATGCGGTGTTCGGTCCGTCCCGCATTCTCGTGTTGGGACCGGATTCTGCGCTCGGGCCCATGATCGCCGCGACGGTCCTGCCGCTCGTTGCATCCGACGGCGACCCGCAGAAGGCGATCGCGCTCGCGTCAATGCTGGCCCTCATGGTCGGCGCCATCATGGTCCTCGCGTCCGTGGCCAAGCTCGGCTTCATTGCCGACCTCATCTCCAAACCGACCATGATCGGCTACATGAACGGCCTCGCCATCACCATCCTGGTGGGCCAGTTGCCCAAGCTCTTCGGCTTCAAGGTGGACAGTGAAAGTTTCCTCGGTGACCTCGTCGGCTTCGTCCAGGGCGTGGCCAACGGCGAGACGGTGATCGCCGCCGCGGCCGTCGGTATTAGCGGAATCGTGCTGATACTGGCTCTGCAACGGTGGCTGCCCAAGGTCCCTGCGGTGCTGGTCATGGTGGTCCTCGCCATCGCGGCGGCGGCGGTGTTCGACCTCGCAGCCAAGGGCGTCTCGCTGGTCGGGGAACTCCCGCAGGGCTTCCCGCCGTTCACCATCCCGCAGGTGGACTTCGCGGACCTCGGACTGATGTTCGCCGGGGCCCTGGGTATTGCGTTGGTGTCCTTGACGGACACCATCTCGACGGCGACATCGTTCGCCGCGCGCTCCGGCCAGGAAATCCGTGGCAACCACGAGATGATCGGGATCGGTGCCGCCAACCTGGCCGCTGGTCTCTTCCAAGGCTTCCCGGTCAGCACCAGCGGCTCCCGGACCGCCGTCGCCGAACGTTCCGGCTCGAAGACCCAGCTCACGGGGGTGACGGGTGCCGTGCTGATCCTGCTCATGCTCGTGCTGCTGCCGGGGCTGTTCCGGAACCTGCCACAGCCGGCTCTGGCGGCCGTGGTGATGACGGCGGCTGTTTCCCTCGCCGATATTCCTGGAACGTTGCGTCTCTTGCACCAGAGACGAACCGAGTTCTACCTGTCCCTGGCCGCCTTCCTCGGAGTGGCGTTGCTGGGCGTTCTGCCCGGCATCGGCATTGCGGTGGGGCTGTCCATCCTGAACATCTTCCGCCGGGCGTGGTGGCCATACGAGACCGTGATCGGGCGGGTGCCCGGCTATGAGGGGTTTCATGACGTCAACGTCCACCCGGACGCGAAGCACCTGCCCGGCCTGGTGATCTACCGGTGGGACGCTCCGTTGTTCTTCGCCAACGTCAGGCCGTTCCGCGACAACATCCGGCACTTGGCACGGACAGAACCCAAACTGCAGTGGATCATCATCGCGGCCGAACCGATCACGGACGTGGATACCACCGCCGCAGACGTCTTGCTCGATCTGGATGTCGAGCTGAACGCCCAGGGTATCTCCCTGGTGTTCGCCGAGCTCAAGCACCGGACCCGGGACAAGATCGAACGCTACGGACTGACCCGCGAAATCGAGCCGGAGCATTTCTATCCCACCACCGAAGCAGCGGTAGCTGCCTACATGGCCAAGACCGGGGCTCAGTGGAGCGCCGAGGAGTGAGAATTACGTGGGCACCACGGTCCTGGACGTCGACGTAGTAGCGGGTGCCTAGGAGCGGGCGTCCTGGCGCTGCTCGGCCGGCACGCGGGCGCTGCGGGTGATCCACCAGCCCAGCGCGGCCATCGCCAGTCCGATGGGAATCCCGTACGGTGGCAGGCCCACGTTGAATCCCAGGGCCCCGGCGACGACGAACGCCGCGCCGGCCCACGCCGGGAACATGTGCGTCCGCCAGCCCACTAGGCCGAAGATAATCCAGCCGAGCGCAAACAGCACGTAACTGGAGAGTGCGCCGATGACCAGCATGCCGGACCCGCCGGCGAGGATGGCGCCGGGCGCAGTTTCGGCAATCCACGGACCGGCAAACCCGTCGAACCACATGTTGCCCGCCATATCCATGGTGCCGATGAGGGCTCCGCAGAATCCGACGGCGCCGAGGGCACCGGCGCTGTCCGCGTACCTCATGTAGACGGACACCAAGGCGAGCATCAGCCCGATGAAGACCACAAAGTAGAACGCGTTGGACAGCTGGAACGGAGTCTGGCGCATCATTTCTATTCGCTCGAGGCTGTGGTCGGCCGCGAGCAGGCGCCAGACGTCCTCGGCGGCGAAGGCCAGGCCGGCTGCCAGGGCAATGGGCCCGGCATGGGACGGCAGGGGTGAGGACATGGTCCCTCCTTAGCGGTGGATTGGATCTGATCCGGAACGGAGCAGCACTGAGTCGATGGCGGAGGCAGGCGCCGCGCGCCAGGCACCCCGGTCCAGGAGAACGGTGGTGAGGACTGCAAGGACGACCACGGCGAAGTAGATCAGTTCCGCCCGGTCAGCCTCGGCACCGGAGAAACCGAAGGAACCCACGGTGAAGGTGCCCTGGCTGTTGTGGAAGAGGAATGTGAGCAGCACGCTGCCGCCGGTGCGGTTGAACAGCCACACGTAGAGGAAAGTGATGGCGAAGGTGGTGGGCAGCCCGATCAGGCTGAGCTGCCCGAACAGGACCAGCGGAAGGTGCCAGAGAGACACCACAACGCCGAGGAGTGCCGCGGACCGCAGCGGAGTCCACCTGGCCTGGAGCAGGGGCACGGCATAGCCGCGGAACCCCGGTTCCTCTCCTAGGGGGCCGTCCATCGGATTGACCAGGCGTACGGCAAAAACAGCCAGGAGCCCCGACCACGTCACCTCTGCCAGCCCGGGAGCCGCGGCGCCGAGGGCCATGTTCGCGAATCCGGTGAGCAGCGCCAGCATTGCCGGGAGGAGGAGCGCCACGGCGTACCAG
>NZ_CAKKMF010000131.1 GCF_918697925.1 Arthrobacter sp. Bi26 | reverse complement strand
ACCCCCAACCGAGTAAGGAAACCACCATGACCACTCCGAACCGTCCCGCCGCAGCCCGCCGCACAGCCCCCAGTAAGGTCCCCGCCGGCGCGAAGAAGCCCGCGGACCACCAGCCCGCCAAAGAGGACGTCGCTGGCCCGAAGGATTACGTCATTACGTGGCCGAACACCACCGACCCGGATGCGGTGACGCATGAGTACGTCATCGCCGGGGAGAACCTGGACGACGCCGAGCTCGTGGAGCACTTCACGGACAACAACGCGATTGCGGCGCTCCGAATCATGCTCGGCCCGGAAGGGTGGGCGGAATACAAGGAGAACGCCCGCGGCGAGAACGGGCGCGTGACCGCGTCAGGCGCCACGGAGTTCCTCGACTACGCCCTGAGCGAGATGAAGCGGGGAAACTCGTAACCCTCGCGTATTTGCTCCGCAATTTCCCCGGCCAGTTGGAAGCGGATCTTCACCGCTTCTATCAGGTCGATCTTGCGGACATGTACCGAGGGTCCATCACGCCCCGCAAGGTGGCCGTCCTCGCGCTAAATCTGCCACGCGGCGCCCAGACTTGGCGCGCCGTCGGCGGCGCCGGAGCGGTGACCGCCGAAGTCGAAGCCGCATGGATCATCGAGCACACCCTCTTGCGCGTCGCTCACGGTCAGGCCGGCGGCAAGGGTAAGGCGCCGGAGATGCGCGACTACCCGGCCGGGCTCCTCGAGGAGGCGGCCAAGGCCGCGTTCACACAGTCCCGCGCCGAGCGGTTCAGGCAAAAGCACCTAACCAAGTAGGCCCCGTCGTGGGCCTTTCCATTCCTATAGGGAAGGCCCACGATGTCTGAACTTGCCAGCATGTACGTCACTCTCATCCCCACAGCCCGGAATATCCAGCCGACCATCGAGAGGCAGTTCGCGCCCGCGCAGGGCATTGCTGCGGCCGCCGGACGGGACTCCGGAAACCGGTTCGCTGAGAACTTCCGTTCCGCCACGTCCAAGGTCGGGCATGCCCTCGGGTCCACTCTCAAGGCTGGCGTCACAGTGGCCACGGCTGCGGCTACGGCCGCCGGCGCCGTCGGCGTGGCCACGGCCGCGCAGATGGAACAGTCTGAGATCTCCTTCACCACGATGCTCGGGTCCGGGGAGAAGGCCAAGGCCTTCCTCGGGGATCTCTCGAAGTTCGCGGCGAAAACCCCGTTCGACCTCCCGGGCCTCCAGACCTCGGCATCGTCCCTGGTCTCGGCCGGCATCGACGCGTCCAAGGTCATCCCGATCATGACCAGCCTGGGCAACGCGACGTCAGGAATGGGCACCGGTGCTGAAGGCGTGCAGCGCGCGACCACAGCGCTACAGCAGATGAACGCCGCCGGGAAGATCAGCGGCGAGGACCTCAACCAGCTGCGCGACGCCGGTATCCCTGTCTTCGACCTGCTCACGGCGGCGACCGGCAAGACCACGGCTCAGATCGCCGAAATGGCGGACAAGGGCAAGCTCGGCAAGAAAGAGCTCGAGCAGCTCATGACGGCGCTGGAGTCCGGCAAGGGCCTTGAGAAGTTCAACGGGCTCATGGAGAAGCAGTCGGCCTCCCTGACCGGCATGTGGTCCACCGCGAAAGACACCTTCGCTGTCGGCATGGCCGAGGCTGTCACCCCCATCATTCCGCTCCTGAAGGACGGGCTTGGCGGCGCCACCGCGTTCCTCACTGACGTGATCCTGCCCAAGGCCAAGACGGGCCTCGGTGAAGTGGCCGGCGGCATCAAAGCCTTCGGCGCCGCATGGGCGGCCAACGACGGCGACATAACTTCGAGCGGCTTCCCCGGCTTCATGGAGCGGCTGGCGTTCATCGTCCACCAGGCGTGGGACAAGGGCACGCAGGCTATGAACTCCTTCCGCGCCGCATGGGAGTACAACGACGGCGAAGTGACCAGTTCCGGTTTCAACGGTTTCATGGAGAAGGCCGGCTACTGGGCGCGGCAGCTCTTCGACGCCGTCGGCAGGCTCGACTTCTCGTCCTTCCAGGGCTTCCTCTCGTCGCTGAGCAGCAGCGGAGGCGAAGCCGGCCCGGCACTGGCCAGCATTGGTTCCTCGTTCCAGGACCTCATGCCGGCCATCAAGGAATTCTCGGCGCAGGCCCCTGCGCTGGCCACCGGCGGCGTCAAGCTGCTGGCCTCCGGTCTAGGCTTCCTCGCTTCGCACGTCGACACGATCATCCAGTTCATGCCGCTACTCGTGGCCGGGTTCGTGGCGTGGAGAGTGGCGCAGTTGGCGATCAACGCAGCCCAGGTCATCGCCGTCCCGGTCCAGCTGGCGCTGAACATCACCCGCATCGCCGCCGCCCGGGCGGAAATGCAGGCGGCCGCCGCGACCCGGGCCAACACGGCTGCCACCATTTCGCAGACCGGCGCTCAGAACGTGGGCATGCTGACGCGGATCCGCGGGGCCGCTGCGACTGTCGCGCACACTGTGGCGACAACGGCGTCATCTGTGGCTGCGAGGACGGCAGCGGCCGGCCAGTGGCTCCTGAACGCGGCCATGTCAGCGAACCCAATCGGGATCATTATCGGCCTGATCGCTTTGCTCGTCGGCGGCCTCATCTGGTTCTTCACGCAGACAGAGCTCGGGCAGCAGATCTGGAAGACCGTCTGGGGCGCGATCACCGGAGTAATCGGCTGGACCTGGGAGAACGGCATCAAGCCGATCTTCGAGGCCCTCGGGAACTTCATCACCAAGACCGTACCCAAGGCCTTCGAAGACGGAATCGCGTTCATCAAGACCATCTGGGGAGGCCTGCAGGAGATCGCGAAGGCGCCGATCCGGTTCGTCGTCAACACGGTGATCAATGATGGCCTCATTGGGGCCTTCAATACCGTAGCCGGCTTCCTGGGCGCGGCGAAGCTGCCACGGCTGGACCTGCCGCCGGGGTTCGCCAACGGTGGCTGGACGGGCCCGGGCAGCAAGTACCAGCCCGCCGGCATCGTCCATGCTGACGAGTTTGTCATCCCCAAGGATGCGCGCCGCAAGATGGAGCGGAACCACCCGGGCGCACTGTCGCACATCATGCGCCACGGCACCATGGCAGGGTATGCGGACGGCGGCCGGGTGAAGCCCCTGAAGGACCTCATGGTCACCCAGGGCTACAACAGGATCCACAAGGGCATCGACTACGCGGCAGGCGTCGGCACCCCGGTGTTCGCCACGCAGGACGGAGTCGTGTCCCACGCGGGCCCCGGCGCCCGGGCGCCCGGCGTCTGGGGCGGCAATGAGGTCCACATCTCCGGGAACGGCATCGAGACGTGGTTCGCTCACCTGTCCCGGATCGGCGTGGCCCTCGGCCAGCGGGTCCGGGCCGGACAGCAGATCGCCAACTCCGGCAACACGGGCATCAGCTCCGGACCTCACCTCCACTTCGGGGTGTTCAACGGCGGCTGGCCCAACGATGTGGACCCCACGGCCTACCTCGGCGGCGCGAATGCGCCCTCCGGCGCGGCCGGCTTCAACCCCATCACCGGGATCATCGACGGGCTTATGGGCAAGTTCAAGGAAGCCTTCCCCCAGGGCGGCATGCTGGTCGATCTGGTCGGCGGCGTCGGCAAGAAGATCCTCACCGGGGCAGCCGACTTCATCACCGGCCTCTTCGACGGCAGCACGGACCAGGGCCGCGCCGCAGGGGCAACCTTGTACGACGGCGGCGGCTGGCTGGAGAACACCGGCGGCGCACAGCTCGTGCAGCACAACAAGAGCAAGCCGGACGCAGTCCTCACCAACGCGCAATGGGCCACCATGACCCGGATCGCCGAGGACAGCACTTCCGCCTTCGAGGGCAACCTCTACCTCGACTCGGGCGAGTTCCTCGGCAAGGTCCGTGGAGTTGCCCGGCAGGAAGCGGATAGCAGGATCGCAATGGCTGACGCCGGATCACAGTACTCAAGGACAGGGCGCCGCTAAATGATTGCAGTAAGTGTTCAGGCGTTCACGAACGGCCCGTGTGAACGTGTCGGCGTCACCATCACGGCCCTCGGCACCATGTCGGACTCGATTGTGTCGGTGTGGCGCACCGCGGACGGGGAACGTTCCTCCGTCCGCGGTGCCCGCCGGGTCACCATGTCAGACTCCGCCTACGTGATCGACTATGACGCGCCTCTGGGCAGGCCTATCACGTATGAGGTTGAGGTGATCAGCGGCCCGGCTGGGCCCAGCCGCACGACTTCCGAGGCTGTCACGGTCGTTACGGAGACGGGCAGCATCATGGATCCGCTCGTCCCGCAGTCAGCTGTGAAGATAGTCAAGCGCATGACTGCCCTGGGCGAGCCGACGTTCACCGTCGAGGCGATGAAGAAACTTGACTACGCGGCGGACCTGCAGCTGTTCAATATCCTCGGCAGCAAGAAACCGATGGCCTTGTTCGGCGAACGCATGGCGGCCGCCGGAGTCGACTTCAGCGTCATCACGGACGCCGAGGAGCAGAACACCCGGCTGGAGAAGCTTCTGGAGGATGCTGGGCAGTTACTGGTCCGGGTTCCTGCGTCGTGGGAGGCGGAGATCCCGGGCTCGTGGTTCGCCGCTGTCGGTGTCATCTCCAAGCTTCCGCACGGTGGGGCCCTCACCACCTGGCAGCTCAGCGGCGACACGGTAGAGGCGCCGGCCATCCGTGTGCTGACGGCGTTGTTCACGTATGGCGACGTCAACATCTTGTATTCGACCTACCAGCAGAAGCAGACACTTATGGCGGGGAAATCGTACTTGAGCGACTTGAAGAACCCGTTGGGAGGCTAGCTTGCGGCCGATACAGGCAGACTCACTCCAATCTCTCGACGGCTCGCGGCCGGCGGACATACTGGTCGTGTGGGCGTGGCGGGACGGCGTGTTGGTCCTGCCGGAGCCGTTGCAGGTCATTTCGTGGAGCGCCGACGATAACGCGGGCGATTCCGTGAAGGTGTCGCAGACGCTGTCTCTAACGATCGCGGACCCGGACGGCACGCTGGGCGCGTGGAAGTACGAGGATCCACTCTCTGTGGCCGGGACCCGGCTTCAGGTGATCTACCGTGTGGGCGGCGCGTCTGCGCTGAATTTCGGCTGGTTCAAGCTGACCGGCAACGACCCCGACGAGGTCATCCAGTCCCGGCAGGTGGCCGAGTACGGCTACGCGGAGCCTGACTCCCCTGTGGAGCCTCACAAGCGCACCAAATACGTCGTGGGCGGCACTGTCCAGCTCAGTGCGGTGGACCTGACCGCCGGCGTTGATTTGGACAAGTTCGAGGCTCCGGAGTCGGCGTCCGGGCTGACGGTGCTGGGCGAGTTCGCCCGCCTCACCGCCAACCACTTCCCCACTGTCGTTGACGCAGGGGTTCCGGACGCGGATGTCGGACCGTTCACGGTCTGGGACCGGGAGCGCCTCGAGGCGTGCCAGGATCTCCTCGCCCGCGTCGATGCAGGCTACCGGATGGGCAGCGACGGGGAATGCCACGTCTACCCGCGCAAGTCGGCGCCTGTGTGGCGCGTGGAGCCCGGGCAGGGCCTTGTGAGCGTGAAGCGAAAGCAGGAATCTGACGGGCTCCACAACAAATGGGTGGTTGAGGGTAAGGACAGCGGTGACGGCAGGCCTGTCCGGGCGACCGCAGCAATCGACACGGGCCCGTTGCGCTACGGCGGGGCATTCGGTCGGGCGCCGTTGTTCTACAGCTCGGAAATGATCACGACGGATGGCCAGGCCCTCGCCTACGCGATTCAGTTGCGTGAGGAATTCCTGTCCTCGCTGGCGATTGAGCTGGCTGTCGAGACGGTCCCGCGGCCGGAGTTGCAGGCCGGGGACTGGATAGAGGTCGGCTGCCCCGTGGTTGCTGGCCACGTCGTCTACCTTCCCGGACAGATAACCGGAATCCGGCGCGGCGGGACAACCGTACCGAGCGGCACATCCCTCACCGTCGCCTGCTCATACAACGACGTCGTCACCGCCCTTGGCCGCACCGAATGGGCGCAGCACATCACCGGGGGCACGCCGGCCCTGACGTGGGACCGGATGCCCGGCAACTGGGGCGACCTGCCAGCCGTCGTATGGAACGATCTGCCGAACTAGAGGAGGCCGCGTGCCCGGTTTCAAGCACACAATGGCCGCCATTCCCGGCGGGAATACCCGCAGAACCTACGGGACGGCGCACTGGGACGGCACCACGTGGCGCGCGAACATCGGCGGGAACCTCGTCACCTGCAGGTGGATGGACCCCGTCCAGCCGGTCCAGGGCGGCAGTCTCGTCGTGGACATCACGACCGACGAACGCGGCCAGGCGACGGCGCTGGTGGTTGGTTCGTACGCGGACCAGCCCCGCCCGTCCACCGGCAGTGTCCTCGTGCCCGGCGTCTCGGAGATCCTGTTCACCGGTGAAGACGGGACGACGTACACCACGGACCGGTTCATCGGCACGTACTCGATTGGAGATCCGGTCTACGTCTGCTGGGACGGGGCGAGCCCCACGATCATCGGGAAGATCCCCGCGGTCAAGGTCACCCCCAAGGCGAACACCCCGAAGCCCCCGGGCGGCGGAGACATCGCCGGCACGAAGCGGACCCCAGCCACCCGCTCAGACACGTACGATCCGGCAAAGGGCTGGGGCGCATGGGCCTCCGCGAACCTCGGCGGCGAGGACGTTTACGCGGGCACCCAAGCCGGGCACACGCTCACCGGGGCATGGTTCTACGGCCTCGGCAACAACATACTGACGGGCCGCACCATCAAAGAGGCCCGGTTTAGGCTCCCGGGACGCCTCGACATCGGGGACTCCGGATCCGTGACGGTTCACATCTACGCCCATGCACTCGGCAGCATCCCCGGCGGGGCGCTCACTGCGGCGGCCGGCCCGTTCGACGTCGCCGTCTCCGACGACGGGACGCCCACATGGGTGGTCCTGCCCGACGACTTCCACCCCATCCTCGTTGCCGGTGGCGGCATCTTCATCACGGCCGGGGACTACGTCGGTTTCCGTGGCCGGCTCGAAGACCCCAACTCCGGCAAACTCGAAACTGATTGGACACGCTAATGGGACAGACCCTCTATAACGGCGCGTGGGTGCCTACGAACTCTGACGCCTACGACCTGACCGCAGACCTCGCGAAGATCTGCCTCTCACTGAACATCCCCATCCCGGTGGCCAATAGTTCGGAGCGTAACGGCCTAGCTGCTCTTGCTGGCGGAACTCTTCCTGTCGGCACGATGGTCCTCCGCAAAGACCAGTCAATGTTCGTGGAGAAGTGGGACGGCGCCTCGTGGAAGACGTCCGGGCATTGCGAGTGGTACCGCAACAACCAGGTCGTTCCTAACACGACCGTGTGGGGTGTTGGTGCACTCACCCAGGATTCGGCGAAAACGACCGACACTGCGTTTGTAACGCACCCGGCCGGCGATGTTTTGCAGTTCAGGGACGCTGGCACGTATTCGATTTCGTTCACCGCCGTTGCTGATGCGGCCATGACGGGACGCTCTTTCGTGGAGTTCCAGACGGGCGGCGTGGCGATCATCCGCACGGTCACATCGGGCGAGGACCGGGGCTCCGCGGTGATCCCGAACTTCCGGGCGACGGCGGGCCAGCAACTCCTGTTCGACACGTACCAGTCATCCGGGGCGAACCGGACCATCGACTTCCGCATCCGCGTGACAAGGGTGGGCTGATGCGCGGCCGGTTGCGTGTCAACGGCCGCCGCGGGGCATTCCAAATCGTCTTCGGATTCGTCTACCTCGTCGTCGGCTCCAGCTTCTTCTTCATGCCAGGCACCCCAAGCCGGGAAGAGATCTTCCGGTGGCTGACACCTTACGTCCCGCTGGGGTGGTTCGCCTCCCTGTGGATTGTCGCCGGGCTCGTCGCCCTTGTGTGCGCGTTCCTGCCCCGCCCGAAGGACGCCGCGGGGTTCATCGCCATGGTGTTCGCACCCGGTGTTTGGGTCGGCCTCTTCATCATCGGGTCCTTCATGTCAGGGAACATGCTCGCGCTCGTCTCCGGCATCGTCTACGGACTGTTCGGCGCCGCACCGCTCATCGTCTCCGGGATGGAGGGGCCGAGGGATCTTGACCACCGCGAGGTGATGCGCTAGTGGAGCAATGGCAGGTCATCATCCTCGGCATCATCACCCTCATCGGGTCCGTCTACGGCGCCTACAAGGCTGGCAAAACCACGGTCAAGGTCAAAGAACTTGACGTCGACGGCAAAGCATTCGAACGGGCCGAGCAGATCTACGCCGGCGCCATCGGGACCCTGCAGAAGCAGTACGCCGACCTCGACACGGCCCGCAAGGAAGACAACGTCGCGCACGCCCTCGAACTGGCCAAGCGTGACGAGCGGTTGGAGCGGGTCGAGAAGGAAGTCCACAAGGTACGCGACCAGAACAACGCGCTCGTGACCTTCGTCTACAAGATGCTCGCCATTCTCCGAACCCACAACCTGACCGACGAAATCAGCCCCCTGGACGTCCCAGACGGCATCCACATCTAGGTAGGAGACCAGATGGAACCAATCACTGTAGACCGCATGACCGAGATCGCGGTCAGGCTCGGCGGCACGTACATCAACGTCGACGGCGCGGCCGGCAACCAGTGCTGGGACGCCGCCGCGAAAGTCGCGCAGCTCCTCGGCCTGCCCCTCGTGCACACCTGGGGTGAAGGCCGCTGGCCGGGCTGGGCGGGCAACATGTGGGACGCCTTTCCGCAGAGCGCCGAGATCGCCGCTGCCTACGAACGTGTCACCCCGGACCGGCCTGCCTTGCCGGGCGACACCGCTGTTTGGGGCGCGACGCCGGGCTACTACCCTTCAACGCATGTTGCCGGTGTCGTTCGTGACGCCGGGGGGCTGGTGCTGTGCATCAGCC
>NZ_CAKKMF010000130.1 GCF_918697925.1 Arthrobacter sp. Bi26 | reverse complement strand
GGGACTATCTCATTAACGGTGTATCCGGCGTTTTCATTTAGTAGCTTTCAGCTGCCGGGAATCGGTCGCTGAAAGTGATGGCGAAGGCGTTCAAAGCGGGCTTCCAACGCACGGCCCATCGGGTCTTGCCGGCACCGGTCGGATCGAGGGATCTCGTGACCAGATACAGGCACTTTAGCGCAGCCTGCTCGGTGGGGAAATGACCCCGTGCCTTCACCGCGCGCCGGTACCTGGCGTTCAGGGATTCGATCGCGTTGGTCGAGCAGATCACGCGCCGGATTTCCACGTCGTAGTCCAGGAACGGAATGAACTCTTCCCATGCGTTTTCCCAGAGCCGCACGATCGCCCCGTATTTCCTGCCCCAGCGCTCCGTGAGCTCCTCGAATGCTGCCCTGGCGGCCGCGGCGTTCGGGGCCGTGTAGATGGGTTTCACGTCGCGTTTGAGGGCGTCCCAGTCCTTCTTCGAAGCCAGCCGGAAGGTATTGCGGATCAGGTGGATGATGCAGGTCTGGACGGTCGTCAGCGGCCACACGTTGGCGACGACCTCGGGCAGGCCCTTGAGCCCGTCGCAGACCAGGAAGAATGTGTCTTTGACGCCGCGGTTTTTGATGTCGGTGAGGACGCTCATCCAGAATTTCGCGCCCTCCCCGCCGGTCCCGGCCCAGAGTCCGAGGATGTCCTTCTCCCCGTCCAGGGTGACGCCGATGGCGGCGTAGACGGGCCGGTTGGCGACCTGCCCGTCGCGGATCTTGACGACGATGGCGTCGATGAAGATCGCGGCGTAAACCTCGTCCAGGGGCCGGTTCTGCCAGGCGGCCATCTCCTCGAGCACGCGGTCGGTGATCCGCGAGACCGTCTCCTTCGACACCGAGGCACCGTAGATCTCGGCGAAATGGGCGCTGATCTCCCCGGTCGTCAGGCCCTTGGCGTAGAGCGAAAGGACCATCTCATCGACCCCGGTCAGGCGGCGCTGGCGCTTGGCGACGATCTTCGGTTCGAACGTGCCTTCCCGGTCCCGAGGAACGTCGATCTGCACCGGGCCCGTCGTCTCCGTCAGCAAGGTCTTGGGCCGGGTGCCGTTGCGCGAGTTGGCGGTGTCCTTGGCCGCCGCATCGTGCCGTTCATAACCGAGGTGCTCGGTCAATTCCTCATCCAGGGCGGTCTCGATGACGGTCTTCGTCAGCTGCTTCAGCAGTCCGTCAGGACCGGTCAGGGACAGCCCCTGTTCCCTCGCCATCCTGACCAGCTCGCGGGCGGCGTCAGCCTCAGATGTTTCTGTCTTCTTGTCAACGGTTTTCGTACTCGGCACAGCCTCAAGTGTTCCGGCCATATCGGGCTCCTTCCCGCCAGGCTTACCGCCCGGCGTGTCGAGCCGGATACACCGTTATTTCCACAGTCCCAACCGTGACCGTCCGGGGTGCCTGGAATGAAAGGAACCGGATCCATTCGGGCTCGGGATCATGCAGTTGTATCCCAGGAAGCGCGGCGGCAGTTTCCTGGACGATGACAGCCGCCTCGAGTTCGGCGAGCTTGGCGCCGAGGCAGCGGTGAATGCCTGACCCAAACACCAGGCCCGGGGACGCAGACGCCTCCCGCAGGTCCGCCTGCCCAACAATGTGCGCGCGTTCTTGCCCGGACGGTGAGGTGATCTGGTTGCCGGTAAGTTCGAGGAGGATCTCGCTGCCGGCAGGGATTACAGTGTCACCGAGGTTTGTGTCGTGGGCTGCCACACGGCGCCAGGTGGGGACGGATGATTCGGTGGCCAGTACGTGCCGGACCATAGTTTTGGAGCCGGCGTCGGACGCTGCGTCGTTCCAGCCCACAGGGGCCGACCCTTTAAGGAGCCGGAACAGGGTGGTGCTGATCAGCTGGGTGGTTGTTTCCTGTCCGGCGATCAGCAGGAAGTAGCCGAGCGAGCAGATTTCAGGGGTGGATAGGCCGTGTTCGGCTAGGGATTTGAACAGATTGCGTCCTGGGGCGGTCCTGGATTCTGCTACGAGTTTACGAAGCCAGACGTAGAAGTCTGCGGCGCTGTGGGCAAGTTCGAGTTGCCGGGCCTCGTCGGGCCAGCCCCAGAACAGCTCCATGGAGTCAAGGCCCCACCCCTTGAGATCCGTAAGGTCCCGGACGGGCAGTCCGAGGAGTTCAAGCATTACCACCGCCGGAGGAAACGCCGCGACCGTCTGCACCAGGTCCACGTGACCCGAGGATCCAAGCTGGTCCGCGGCGTTCTTTGCCGCTTCCTGGGCCAGTCCACGGATCCGTGGTTCCATGGCGGCGACGGTGGCGGGGGTGAAGAATCCCGCGACGACCTTGCGGATCCCGGCATGCGTGTCGGTGTCGTTGCTGGCCAGCACCGGCGGCAACGCAAAGCTCACGCGCTGCAGCACACGAAGGGCAGGCCCTTCCAGAGGAGTTACAGCGACCAGGGAATTCGCAGGACTGAAGTCGGCAGGCCGGTGCAGGACGTCCCGCACCGCGTCCGGGTCACGCACTACCGTGTACGGGCAGCGCGCCTGGCCGGAGCCAACCAGTTGAGGCGCGATGGATCCAGCCAAGGACACCAGCGGGTTCATGCGGGTAGTCCGTTCAGCCAGGCCGCCGCTTCGGCCCGGAACGCTGCCGGGGGCAGTTCCGAGGCCCGCTCGGGAATGGCACCGAGCAAGGGCACCTGCATCGATCCGAGAACCTCCCGGTTGCCGCGGTGGACAAACTCAGGGGCGGACGGCCAGCTCCCGAGCACCAGGCCAAGGACCCGAAGATCCCGCGCGGCCAGCGCTTCGAGGGTCAGAGCGGTGTGGTTCAGGGTGCCGAGGGCCGGCCGGGCGACGAGCACAAACGCCGCCGCCAGGAGCGAGCCCAGGTCGGCGAGCGTGCTGCCGTCGGAATCCAGTTCCACCAGGAGTCCGCCTGCGCCCTCAACCAGAACGTGGTCATGGGAGCCGGCGAGCTCGCGGACCCTCCCGGCGTGGACTGCCAGCCGCGGGAGCGGCGCACCGTCGACGGCGGCAGCGGCGACGGGCGCCAGCGGCTCCTTCAGGACAACGCCGGATTCCGCCGTCACGGCGCCGGCGAGCCGGACAATTTCGGCCACGTCGGAATCGCCGGCAGCGGCTCCCGACTGGCACGGTTTGTACACCGCGACGCTGCGCCCCGCTACCATCAGGGCGGCGGCGAGGGCAGCGGTCGTGATGGTCTTGCCGACGCCGGTGTCCGTTCCGGTGACCAGGATAATGCCGGGCAGGTTCATGGAAGTTCCTCCAAAATGCGGCGCAGCACTGCGCAGCTGTCGTCGATGTGCTCGGGTGTCAGTGTGGCTCGGGCGGTGAGCCGCAGCCGCGAAGTCCCGTCCGGAACGGACGGCGGACGGAAGCAGCCGATCCGGACGCCGGCGGCTCGCGCGGCATCCGCCGCTGTCAGGGCGGATTCGGCGGACGGCATGGCGACCGACTGGACGGCCCCCGCTGTCCGGTCGAGGGCTGCGCCGCGGGCGGACAGGGCAGGGGCGAGCCCGGCGGCAAGCGCCGCAGCGTTGGTTCGGACGCATCCGGCCCGCCAGGGCTCATCGCGGATGATCCGAACTGCGGCGAGGGCCGCTGCGGCGGAGGCGGGCGCCAGACCGGTGTCGAAGATGAAGCTCCTTGCCCGGTTGACGAGGTGTTCCCGCAGCAACGCGGATCCCAGGACCGCTCCGCCCTGGCTGCCCACGGCCTTGGACAGTGTCGCCGTCACGATCACGTTCGGATGCCCCGCGAGAGCTGTCCCGGCCACCGAACCGCGGCCCTGGAAGGTGCCGGTGCCGGTGACTCCGAGGCTGTGTGCCTCGTCGATGAGCAGCACGGCGTCGTATTCCTCGGCCAGGGTCAGCAGGTCAACGAGCGGTGCTTCGTCGCCGAGGACGCTGTAGACGGATTCGACGGCGATGAGTGCGCGCGGCTCCGACCGGCCGGCCAGCAGGCGGCCGGCTTCCTCCACGCTGTTGTGCGTAAACGATTCGGTGCGGGAGCGGCTGAGCCGGAAACCGTCGATCATCGAGGCATGGCAGTGCTCATCCGCGACGATCAGGGTCCCGGGGCCGCCCAGCGCAGTGATCACACCGATGTTGGCCAGATACCCGGAGGAGAACACCAGCGCCGATTCCATCCCGGCGAGCATGGCCAGTTCCCGCTCGAGGTCCAGGTGCAGCCGCGTGGTTCCGGCGACCAGCCTCGAGGAGGTTGCACCCGCACCCCACTGCCGGACGGCCGCCGCCGCTGCCTCGATGACCCGCGGGTCGGCGGCGAGCCCCAGGTAGTCGTTGCTGGCCAGGTCGATGAACTGTTCGTCGGCGGCACGGGGGCGCGGTCGGCGGACCAGGCCCCGGCGGTTCCGGACTTCAGCCTGCCGGTCCAGCCACTTGATCATCGAGACGCTCATCCCAGCCCCCTGGACTGTGCCGGGAGGCATTCGTGGACTTCGGCGACGGCGGCCGTCATGCCCGTGGTGATCTGCTCAACGTCCGCCGCGGTGCTGATGTATGGCGGCATGGTGTAGACGAGGTTCCGGAACGGCCGGACCCAGACGCCGTGCCGGATGGCTGCGGCGCTGACCGCGGTGACGTCCACGCCGTCCTGCAGTTCGATGACCCCCACCGCTCCGATGGTGCGGACGTCCCGGACGCAGTCCAGTTCCAAAGCCGGGGCCAGCCCGGACGCCAGGCCAGCGTTGATCCGGCCAACGTCGGCTCGCCAGCCGCCGTTGGCGATGATGCCAAGGCTGGCATTGGCAACAGCGCAGGCCAGCGGGTTGCCCATGAACGTGGGGCCATGCAGCAGCGCCCCGGCCTGGCCGCCGGAAACTGTCGCGGCCACGTCGTCGGTGCAGAGCATGGCGGCGAGGGTCAGGTATCCGCCGGTCAGGGCTTTGCCCACACACATGATGTCCGGCACGACGCCGGCATGATTGGCCGCGAACAGTTCGCCGGTCCGCCCAAAACCGGTGGCGATCTCATCGAAGATGAGCAGCAGCCCATGCCGGTCCGCCACCTGCCGGAGCACCGTCAGGCATTCGGCCGGGTAGGCATGCATGCCGCCGGCACCCTGGAGGACCGGTTCGACGATGATCGCGGCCAGCTCCCCGGAATTTGCGGCCGCGATCTCTTCGAACTCCGAGACCCATGCCCGTATGCTTTCCGGCGTGGCGAAAGCCGCAGCTGGCGGACGCGGCGCAAAGACGTTGCCGCCGAGCAAACCCGGGAATGCGGAGTGCATTCCTTCTACGGGGTCACAGACTCCCATCGCCGCGAACGTGTCCCCGTGATAACCGCCGCGGATGCTCAGGAACCGCTGCCTCTGAGACTGTCCTAGAGCGGTCTGGAACTGGACCGCCAGCTTCAGCGCCACTTCCACGGACACCGAACCCGAGTCAGCGAGGAACACCCGCTCTAATCCCGGCCTCCCGGGTGCCGCCGGCGCCAGGTCCACCAGCCGCTCGGCGAGTTCCACGGCCGGGGCGTGTGTGAGCCCGCCGAACATCACGTGGCTGAAACTCTCCAGTTGCCGCCGTGCGGCGGCGTCGAGCACCGGGTGGCGGTAGCCGTGGATTGCGGACCACCAGGAGGACATTGCGTCAACAACCTCATGGCGTGTGCCGTCCTCGCCCCGAAGCTGCAGCCGCACGCCGTCGGCCGCTTCGACCTCCCACAATGGAAGTTTCGGGGAGGCTGGTGCGTAGGGGTGCCACAACCGTGCGCGGTCCCGCTGGATCAGGCCCGTCTGCGCGGAATCCTGCGTCATTGAACCGGGCGTCATGGTGCGAGCACCCCGTGGCGGGAGCATTCTGCTGACCAGCCCAGCGGTGTGACCTGTACTTTCATGCGGCGCCGGCAGGCGGCGCAGTAGCGCGGCGGTTCCAGCTGCAGCAGTTCCTCGCACTGTCGGTGAGCGTACGACGGCGGCAGCGCACCACCGGCGTACATCCCGCCGCAGTGCCCGCAAAACTCAGCGGTGGCCGAGCTGGTGGTTGAGTCTGCCGAAACCGCGATATTAGAGCCGATGGTTGGGCTCGTTGATACCCGGTTCACAGTGTCTTCTGGAGTTCCTTGATGGGCATGTTCAGTTCCACCAGGAGGTTAAGGTCGGCGGTGGCGGGGCGGCCCAGGGTGGTGAGGTAGTTGCCGACGATGACGGCGTTGATGCCGCCCATCAGGCCCTCGCGGGTGCCGAGGTCACCGAGGGTCAGTTCCCGGCCGCCGGCGTAGCGGAGCACGGTGCGGGGCATGGCGAGTCGGAAGGCGGCAATGGCGCGGAGGGCGTCCTTGCCGTCCATGAGGCTCTGGTTTTCCAGCGGTGTCCCGGGCCGGGGGTTCAGGAAGTTCAGCGGGACCTCGTGGGGTTCCAGGGCTGCGAGCTGGGCGGCGAGTTCGGCCCGCTGTTCGAGGGTTTCTCCCATGCCGATCAACGCCCCGCAGCAGAGTTCCATGCCGGCGGCCTTGACCATGGCACAGGTTTCGAGGCGTTCTTCGTAGGTGTGCGTGGTGACGACTTCGGGGAAGTAGCTGCGGGCGGTTTCGAGGTTGTGGTTGTAGCGGTGCACGCCCCATTCGGCGAGCTGGTCCACCTGGCGCTGGGTCAGCATGCCCAGGGAGCAGGCGATGTTGATCTCCACTTCTTCGTTGATGCGGTCGATCGCGAATTTGATCTGGTTCATCAGCTTGATGTCCGGGCCGCGGACGGCGGCGACGATGCAGAACTCGGTGGCACCGGTAGCCGCGGTCTCCTTCGCGGCTTTGACCAGCTCCGGGATGTCCAGCCAGACGCCGCGGACGGGCGAGTCGAACAGGCCGGACTGGCTGCAGAAGTGACAGTCCTCGGGGCAGCCTCCGGTCTTGATGGAGATGATGCCTTCCACCTCGACGTCCTCGCCGCAGTGCTTCAGCCGTACGTCGTGGGCCAGTTGCAGCGCGGCGGGCAGGGCTTCGTCCGGCAGTCGGAGGATTTCGACAAGTTGAGCCTCGGAGAGGCCGATGCCGTCGTCGAAGACCTGCCGGCGGGCAGTATCGAGAATTGCATAGCTCGTGGCCGTGGGAGGTGCCTGAATCGTCATTGATTGTCCTTTTCGCTGGGTTTCGTGGATATGCCTCACCGGCGACAGTAGTTTCCGGCTGATTGCAGGATTTTGTGCGTTCCCCACAAGAAGGGGGGCGACAGTTTGTTTCGCCCGGAGGGGCCGCCGGACGGCCGGGCGCCTAGGGCCAATAGGGCATGCCTGATCGATTAGGGTGGCCCTGCATGTCCGTGGCCTAGGCGAGCGTCAACCGCAGGGGCACAGAGTCCCAGCCACGTAGGGTGTTGTTGTAGTGGCGTTCGATCGCCGAGGCCAGTTCGATGCTCTTGATCCGGGGCACCAGTTGTTCCAGCAATGACGCCGCCTGGAGGCGGGCTGCGTGCTGGCCCACGCACCGGTTGATGCCCATGCCGAAGGACAGGTGTCCGGACGGGTCGCGGGAGAGGTCGAACTCGTCGGGGTTTCCCAGCGGCGCGGATCGCGGTTTGCCGCCGCGAAGCACAGCATGACCCTGCTGGCTTCGGGGATTGTGCTGCCGCCGATGGTGACATCGCTGGACTTCAAGGCGTCGCGCTGGCACTTGGCGGTGGCCCACTCGGTGTATTCGGCGGCCTTGCACCTGCCCTGCTCCACCAGCTCGTTGTCAGGACCCAGCGCGTTGAAGGTGTGGTCGGCATAGGGCACCAGGTTTTCGCGGCCCTCCTTGGAAATGCCGGAAGCCTCGGGGAAGAAGTTCACCGGAAGCTTCGAGCCGATGTCGCGGTGCCCGTCGACCTCGACCGCCCCGCCGGGGGTGGAACCGGCCAGCAGTCCGTCGATGATGCCGCCGGCCATTGCCCACAGGTTGTCCAGGTGTTGGTCGCGGCGTCGCAACCAGACCGAGTGGAGGGACCAGGGCGCCCAACATGCCGGAGTCCCATCCCGTTGTCGCCATCGAGTGGCACACTGGACTTCATGCGTGAGTTCGTTGTCCTCGGCACCGCCTCGCAGGTCCCGACCCGCACCCGAAACCAAAACGGGTACATGCTGCGGTCGGATGGCGAGGACTTCCTCTTCGACCCCGGAGAGGGTACGCAGCGGCAGATGATCCACGCCGGAGTTACCGTCTCCCAGATCACGCGCATCTGCCTCACGCACGTGCACGGCGACCACTGCTACGGTCTGCCCGGCGTCCTTTCCCGCATGGCCCTTGACAAGGTCAACCACCCCGTCCACCTGCACTATCCTGCCTCCGGGGAGGACACCGTCCGAGCTCTCGTGTCCGTCGCGTCCTCGGGCATAGATCTTCGGCTGCATCCACATGGGGGCTACGGGGGCGGCGAACACGAGGGCCCCCGCCAAAGGACTTCAGAGCCGATCGCCCCGGGCCTGGAGGTCCGGGCGCTGAATCACCGCATCGAGGCCTATGGCTATCGGTTTGTGGAACCCGACGCGCGCACACTCCTTCCTGACCGGCTCGCGGCAGTCGGGATTGCGGGATCCGACGTCGGCCGCCTAATGCGCCAAGGAAACCTGGGCGGCGTGAGTCTGGAGGAGGTAAGCGAGCCGCGTCCCGGTCAACGCTTCGCCTTCGTCATGGATACCGCGCCCTGCCAGGGCGCGGAGGAACTGGCGGAGGGCGCTGACCTGCTCGTCACGGAGTGCACATTCAGCGACGACGACGCCGAGCTCGCCTCGCAGTTCCGCCATCTCACAGCGGGGCAGGCGGGCGAGCTGGCCGCATCGGCGGGCGCGGGGACTCTCGTCCTCACCCACTTTTCTTCGCGCTACGGGGACGTTGCCCCTCTCGCCGAGCAGGCCCGGGGTCGCGCCGGTCAAGCCAGGGTGGTTGCCGCGAACGACCTTGACCGCATTGCCTTTCCGCAACGTCGTGCGTCCTAACGACGTCTGCGGGAATTACACCTAAGGATCGTGCAGAGCCCAGTCCCGGGGACAACCTATTGG
>NZ_CAKKMF010000129.1 GCF_918697925.1 Arthrobacter sp. Bi26 | reverse complement strand
CCATCAAACTCACCACCCCCACCGGCCACACCTACCACTCCACCGCACCACCCCTGCCGGGCACACCGCTCCGCCGATCAGCCAGGGATCAGCCGGGCTCCCACGAGCGGCGCCAGCTCCGGCACCAGGCCAAAACTCTGATACACAGCCGGCTCAAAGAAGCGGCCGCAGCCTAGGAATCACAGACTGCCCGAGGGGCTTGGGCGTTGCTGCTGCCCGTGACCTGACCATTGCTCCTGCCGGCGCCTACTGTGAAGCCTTGTCCTCGCCATAGGGTTCCGGCCCAATGACAACATCGTTGGCGGCTCCGTGACACCACTCCGAAAACGATCCCGGGTACAAGGCAGCGGAAAAGCTGGCGATCTCAAGGGCGGCGATTTCATGGGCCGCTGTCACGCCGGAACCGCAATACACGGCGGTGGGAACGTCTGCCCTGTAGCCGAGCCGCTCGAACCGCTCCCGGAGCTCCGCCGGGGCCAGAAAGCGCCCGTCAGCCTGCAGGTTTCCTGTGGTCGGGGCGCTCACGGCGCCCGGAATATGGCCGGCGCGGGGATCCACGGGTTCGATCTCCCCGCGGTACCGTTCGGCCGCCCGGGCGTCAAGAAGCAAGCCGCGCTGCCCCCAGGTGGCGGCCTGTCCGGCGTCGATCGCGGGCATGGCGCCGGCGGACAGGGTGACGTTCCCCGGTAAGGGCTGTTCGGATCCGGCCGCAAGTTCGAACCCGGCGGCACGCCAGGCGGCCAGGCCGCCGTCGAGCAGGTGAACCTGCCGGAAGCCGGCGTTGCGCAGCATCCACCACAGCCGGGCGGCGGCCATGTTGCCGCTGTCGTCGTAGGCTACGACGGCGTCGGCGTCGTTGATGCCCCAGCGGCGCGCGGACTTCTGGAACTGTTCCAGCGGCGGCAACGGGTGCCTTCCGCGTCGCGGTTCCGCGGGTCCGGCGAGTTCGGTGGCGAGATCCACGAAGGCAGCTCCAGGGATGTGTTCGCGCAGATAGTGGTCGTGACCGTGGGGGTCACCGAGCGCCCAGCGAACGTCGAGGAGCACTGTGCGCTGGCCGGTTCCGCCGGCGCCGTCCAGCCGGTCCTTGAGGGCAGCAGCATCGAGAAGGGTGTCCATTTCCCCACTCTATCTTCGGCGTCCCGCCGCCCCCGGTAGGCTGTAGCGGTGAACACCGCGCACCAGCAGGACCGGGCCTGGGCCGACGAGGCCGTCCGCCGGATCAACGCCGAAAACAACCGCTCTGCCGACACCCACCTGTATTCGGTGCCGCTCCCGGACCACTGGGGCGTGCAGCTGTACCTGAAGGACGAATCCACCCACCGCACGGGCAGCCTCAAGCACCGGCTGGCGCGTTCGCTGTTCCTTTTCGGCCTCGTCAACGGCTGGATCCGGGAAGGCACCACGATCGTTGAGGCGTCCAGCGGCAGCACCGCCGTCTCCGAAGCCTATTTTGCGCAACTGCTCGGTCTGCCCTTCATTGCCGTGATGACCCGGACCACCAGCCGCGAGAAGATCGCCCTGATAGAACAGTTCGGCGGCTCGTGCCACCTGGTGGACCACGCGTCCGAGGTCTACGAAGCGGCCGCGGATCTGGCCAGCAGCACCGGCGGGCACTACATGGACCAGTTCACGTACGCCGAACGTGCCACGGACTGGCGCGGGAACAACAACATCGCCGAGTCGATCTTCGGCCAACTGGCACTGGAGGAGCACCCGGTCCCCCGCTGGGTTGTGGTCGGAGCCGGCACCGGCGGGACCAGCGCCACGATCGGCCGGTACCTGCGGTACCACTGCCACGAGACCAGGCTCGCTGTCGTCGACCCGGAAAATTCCGCGTTTTATCCCGGCTGGCGGAACAGCAGGCCCGACGGCGGAAGTCCCGCTCCCGGGACAGCAACCGGCGGGACAGCTACTGTCGCAACGGCGGCCGGTTTGCCGTCACGCATCGAGGGCATCGGCAGGCCGCGGATGGAGCCGAGTTTTGTGCCCGCCGTGATCGACCACATGATCCAGGTTCCCGACGCTGCGTCGGTGGCGGCCATGCGACACCTGAGGGAACATGCCGGACTGCACGCGGGCCCGTCCACCGGCACCAATCTCTGGGGCGTGTGGCAGCTCATCGCCGGGATGATCGCGGAGGGCCGGCGCGGCAGTGTTGTCTCGCTCATGTGCGACGCCGGGGACCGCTACGCCGGGAACTACTACAACCCGGAGTGGCTGGACGCCCAGGGCCTGGATCCCGAGCCTCACGAGGCCGTGCTGCGCGAGTTCTTCCAAACCGGCGTCTGGCCGGCCTAGGCTAGACCTCCACTGAATCGCCGCTGGAGAGGTGCCGGTACTCTGTGCCGTACTTGGCGCCGATCCGGGTCACATGCCCCTCCACCAGGCCGCGGCCCAGCTCGTTCAGGAGCGCGTCGTGGACAGGGAAGGCCTGCGGGGCGCGGACGCCGATGACGAAGTCCACCACTTCGCCCACCTTGTTCCACGGGGCGTGGATGGGTACAAGCAGCGTCTTGACTTCGACGCCGTCGGGGATCGCGAAGGAGTCCCCCGGGTGGTAGACGTTGCCATCCACCAGGTAGCCGACGTTGGCCACGACGGGGATCTGCGGGTGGATGAGGGCGTGCTGGCCACCATATGTCCTGACCGCGAAGCCGGAGGTTTCAAATTCCTCGCCCGCGGCCGCCGCATGGATGCGGCTCCCGGCGTCGGGCGCCTTGCCGCGAAGCGTAGCGGCCACCGCCTCCGGGGCGAAAAGCTCAAGGTCAGTGTTTGACTGCAACGCCGCGGCGACGGCGTCGACGTCCACATGGTCCGCGTGCTCGTGGGTGATCAGGACTGTATGGGCTCCGGCCAGGGCCCGGTCCGTCTCCGAAAAAGTTCCCGGGTCAAACACCAACACCCGGCCGTCCTGCTCGAGGCGGACACAGGCATGCGTGAATTTGGTCAGCTTCATCCGGCCAGCCTAGGCACCAGCCGCCACAGTGTCCACGGAGCGCTGCTGGCAATCTTGGACGCTGGTAATCTTGGACATTGCCACCACACCTCAGCGAGTCCCACCCGCGCATCCTTTGACGAAGCGAGTTCCACGATGTCCCAAGGCACTACCGCCGGCAGCAGCCGGACTCCGGCCTCGGCACCGGTGCAGGGCAAGGAGCAGCGCGTTACCAAGCAGCGCCTCGCCGTCAGCGCCGCCCTGGACGATCTGGCGGACTTCGTCAGCACCCAGGAACTGCACCGCATCCTCCAGGAGCGTGGCACCGCGGTGTCCCTCGCCACGTCCTACCGGATCCTGCAGTCCCTCGCCGACGACGGGCTGGTGGATGTCCTGCGCAACGCCGACGGCGAAGCGGTCTACCGGCGCTGCGCCGTCACCGGGCACCATCATCACTTGCTGTGCCGCAACTGCGGCAAGGCCGTGGAAGTGGAAGCCCCGGCGGTGGAAGCCTGGGCCGCGCGGATCGCGCGGGAGCACGGATTCACCGCGGTGGAGCACACCGTGGAAATCTTCGGGCTGTGCCCGGAATGCACGGCTTTGACGGCCGGCGAGTAGCCCCGCCGGCTCAGGCCACCGCCGTCGTCGTGGTGCGTACAATCCGGCCGTTCAGCCCCCGCTTGGCCCGGGCGTTGCCGATCATGCGGCAGGCCACATAGATCACGAAGGACAGCGTGGTCACATACGGGCTGATCGGCAGCCGGCCGCCGAGAGCCAGCAGGATGCCTCCGACGGTCGCCGCCATCGCGAAGACGATGCTCAGCGTGACCACCAGCCGGGGCGAGGACGTGACGCGCATGGCGGCCGCCGCGGGCGTGATCAGCAGGGCCAGCACCAGCAGGGCGCCCACAATCTGGATGGACAGCGCCACGCTGATTCCCAGCAGCACCATGAAACCCAGGGCCAGGGCTCGCACCGGCACGCCGCGGGCGGTGGCGACGTCGGGGTCAACACTGGCAAAGGTCAACGGCCGCCAGATGGCGACCAGCGCCAGCATCACCACGACGGCGGCGACCGCCAGGACCTGCAGCTGGACCGTCCCGACCGACACAATCTGTCCGGTGAGCAGGCCGAACTTGTTGGCCGCCCGGCCCTCGTACAGGGACAGGAAGAGGATGCCCAGGCCCAGCCCGAAGGGCATGATGACGCCGATAATCGAGTTCTTGTCCCGGGCACGGACACCCATCACGCCCAGCACCACGGCTGCGATGACCGATCCTGCCAGCGAGCCGAGGATAATGTCCGCGCCAATCAGCAGCGCGAACGCCGCCCCGGCAAAGGACAGCTCCGAGATTCCGTGGACCGCAAAAGCCAGGTCGCGTTTCATCACGAAGGTGCCCATCAGTCCGCCCAGCAGACCGAGGACGGCGCCGGCCCAGATGGAGTTCTGCACCAGGACCAGCAGCTCGGCGTAGTTTTCGAAATTGAAGATTGAATGCAGCAGGTTGCCCAGATCCATTTAGCCCGCCTCCCCTGCGACAGAATGCGCGTCCTCGTGGTGGTGCGTCGCGCCGTCCGGCAGCCCCACAACGATCAGCCGACCATTGGCTTGGATGACTTCAACATGGCTGCCGTACAAGTCTGAGAGCACCTCGGTGGTCATGACCTCAGCGGGGGTGCCCACCCGGAACCGGCCGCCGGCCAGGTAAAGGACCCGGTCCACGTAGTCCATGATCGGGTTGATCTCGTGGGTCACGAACACCACGGCGCTCTCCGACTCACGGCACTGCTTGTTGATCAGTGCGCTGACGCCCTGCTGGTGCTGAAGGTCGAGGGACAGCAACGGCTCGTCGCACAGCAGCACTTTGGGATCCGCCGCGAGGGCCTGGGCCACGCGCAGACGCTGCTGCTCACCGCCGGAGAGCTGCCCCACCGGTACCTTGGCATAGTCGGTGGCGCCCACGAGATCGAGGAGCTCATCGACCTTCCGGTTCACTTTTGCCCCGCCCAGGCGGATACCCCAGCGGTGGCCGTCGACGCCGAGGGCCACGAGGTCGCGGGCGCGCAGGGGCGTATCGGGGTCGAATGATTTCTGCTGGGGCACGTAGCCGATCCGGCGGCTTCCCCGCTCAACGGGATGGCCGTCGAGCACGGCAGTTCCCGTGCTCAGTTCCTGCAGGCCCAGCAGGACCTTCAGGAAGGTGGTCTTGCCGCTGCCGTTGGGACCGAGCACGGCAAAGAATTCACCCGGGTTGATGTCCAGGTCCAGGCCCTCCCACAGTGTCCGTTGGCCGAACGCCAGGGAGGCGCCGCGGAGGCTCACTACCGGTGTCAAATGGGGTTTCCTCGATTTTCCGCGGAGACGGCTGCTCCCGCTGTTGCGATCATCCTAGGGCCCTGCCGATGCTCTCCACATTCCCGGTCATCCACTGCAGGTAGGACTGGCCGTCCGGGAGGGTTTCGCTGAAGTTCACTACCGGGACGCCCGCGGTCTCGGCGGCCTTTTTCAGCGCCACCGTCTGCGGTCCCTCGGTCTGGGTATTATAGGCCAGCAGCCGGACGCCCCGGGATGCCACGAGATCGACGGCGGCCTTGAGCACTGCGGGCGGGACATCGGCGTCTTCCTCGATCGCCGCCGTGTACTCGGCCGGGGTCTCGTTCTCCAGTCCGGCGTCCTCAAGCAGGTACAGGGGTACGGGCTCGGTGACGGCCACGGGCACATGGCCCGCCGAGGACTTGATCGCGGCGAGCCTGGTTTCCAGGCCTCCGAGAGAGTCCTTGAAGGCTGCCGCGTTGGTCCGGAACGTCTGCGCCGAGGCCGGTTCCAGCGCGCCCAGCTTGTCCGCGACGGCGTCCGCGAGGCGGGACATGGCCGGCAGGCTGTACCAGACGTGCTCGTTCAACCCGGTGTGCTCGTGGGTGTGGCCGGCGGAGTCGGGGCTCGCCGCTGCCGGGCTTTCGGTGGCGAGGCCCGAGACGTCCACGGCATTGATGATGTTGCCGGGCTCCAGCCCCGTGTCGGTTGCCAGCGTGTCGATGAAGGCGTCGTATCCCCCGCCGTTCTCCACGACGAGCTCGGCCTTGGAGACGGCCAGCTTGTCCTGGGTGGTGGCCTCGTAGGAGTGCGGGTCCTGGCTGGTGCGGTTGATGATCGAGCTGACCCGGACCTTGTCGCCGCCGATGCTGGAGACAATGTCGCCGTACACGCTGGTGGAGGCGACGACGTCGACCACGCCGTCGCCGGCGGTCCCCCGCGAACTGCCCGCCGTCGGGCTGCACGCGGTGAGCAGGAGGCCTAAGCCGGCGAGACCTGCCAGCATGGCTCGGGCAGCGGGACGACGCACGGGAACCTCGGATCTGTTATTGAGAATCAGGAGCAATAGCAACAGCCCGAGTGTATCCCTAAATAGGAATCATTCCTATTTAGGGATACACGGCATGCCGTACTGCCGCCCGCCCGCTAGTGGCAACGCGCTACTGGTCTTGGCCCAGCCTGCGGTAGCCGGTGGCCTGCGTCGCGTCCCGGATTTCACCGACGAGCTGCTCGATCACGTCCTCCAGGAACAGCACCCCCTGGGTCAGCCCGTCGGGGCCGATCACGCGGGCAAGATGCGAGCCCGTGCGCTGCATGACGGACATGGCCTTCTCGATTTCGTCGTCCATGGCGAGGTTCGCCAGCGACCGGATGCGGCTTTCCGCAATGGGCTCCCGGTATCGGTCGTCCGGGATGGTCAGCACGTCCTTGATGTGGAGGTACCCGGCAAGCATGCCGTCGTCATCGAGCATGGGGAAGCGCGAAAACCCTGTCCGGCTCACTGCTTTTTCGAACTGCGCCGGTGTGGTGGCGGCCTTGAGCATGACGAGCTTTCCCAGCGGGACCATGACGGTGGATGCCGTGTGTTCAGAGAACTCCAGCGCACCGGTGATGAGACCGGCGTCGTCGTCCACGAGCCCGTGGCGGGTGGATTCCTGCACGATGGACTGCACTTCTTCAAGGGTGAAGGAGGAGGTGACCTCATCCTTCGGCTCAATCCGCATCAGCTTCAGGATGTGGTTTGCTGACCAGTTAAGCGCGGCAATGACGGGCTTGACCATTCGCGCGATGAACATCAGCGGCGGCGCCAGCAGCAGCGCCGCCTTGTCCGCCACTGACACGGAGATGTTCTTGGGCACCATCTCGCCGAACGTGACATGCAGGAACGTCACCACCAGCAGTGCGACGGCGAAGGCCACAATGTCGGCGACCCCCACCGGGACGCCCAGCGCTTCCAGCGGCACCGCCAGGAGGTGGTGGATCGCCGGCTCGGCCACCAGCAGGATCAGCAGCGAGCAGACCGTGATGCCGAGCTGGGCGCAGGCCAGCATGAGGGAGACGCTTTCCATGGCCCGCAGGGTGGTCTGCGCGCGCTTGGAGCCGGCCTCGGCCAGCGGTTCGATCTGGCTCCGGCGGGCGGACATGACGGCAAATTCGGCTGCCACGAAGAAGGCATTGCCCACCAGCAGGAAGGCGAGCCACAGGATTCCTGCCCAGTCGCTCATGCGGCATCTGCCTGGCTGGCGGGCTGACCGTCGCCTGGTACCCGGGTGGGACGGAAACAGATCCGGTCGATGCGGCGGCCGTCCATGCGGGTCACGCTGAGTGTCCCGCCGGCGACGTCGACTGTGTCGCCGACTGCAGCGATGCGGCCGAGCTGGCTCATGACGTAGCCTCCCACCGTTTCGTAGGCAGCCTCGTCGGGTACGGTCAGGCCCGGGATCTGTTCGGAGAGCTCATCGGGCCGGAGCAGTCCGGGAAAATACCAGTCCCCCGAGGCGCTCTGAAGCAGCCCGGGCCGGACCTTGTCATGTTCATCGGCCACTTCCCCGACGATTTCCTCCACGAGGTCTTCAAGGGTGGCGACGCCGGCCGTTCCGCCGTATTCGTCCAGGACGACGGCCAGTTGCAGGTTGCCTTCACGCAGTTCGGCCAGCAGTGCGTCCAAATGGATGGTTTCGGGCACCCGCAGAACATCGGTCATGATGGCTCCGACCTGCAGTTTGGCGCGTTTGCCGGAGGGCACGGCAATGGCTTTCTTGATGTGGACTACGCCGCGGATGTCATCGAAGGAATCGCCGATCACGGGGAAGCGGGAGTAGCCGGTGCGCTTAGCGGCCTCGACGATGTCCGAGACCGGCTGGTCGGCGTCGATGGTCTCCACCCGGATACGGGGCGTCATGACGTCCGCCGCCGTCTGCCCTGAGAACTTCAGGGTCCGGGCGATGAAGTTGGCGGTTCCGGCGTCGAGCGTGCCCATGGCCGCGGAGCGGCGCACGAGTGAGGCCAGTTCGGCCGGCGTGCGGGCACCGGAGATTTCCTCCTTGGCCTCCAGGCCAAAGATGTTGAGAACCTTGTTGGAGAAACCGTTGAGCACCACGATTGCGGGCTTGAAGATGGCGGTGAACACCAGCTGTGGCCGGGCGACGGCCTTGCCGATCGGGAACGACAGCGCGATGGCCATGTTTTTGGGCACCAGCTCGCCGATCAGCATGGAGAGCAGGGTGGCGAGCCCCATCGCGAGGACCAGCGACAAGGAAACAGCCGCCGCCGGCGGGACGCCGAGCGCGGTGAGGGGGCCTTGGAGCAGCGCACCGACCGAGGGTTCCATGACGTAGCCGGTCAGCAGCGTGGTCATGGTGATGCCCAGCTGGCAGCTGGAGAGCTGGGTGGAAAGTGACTTGAGGCATTTGAGCAGGGGCTCGGCGGCGGTGTCGCCGGTGTCCACGGCGCGCTGCACGGTGGCCTGGTCCAAGGCGACCAGGGAAAATTCCACGGCAACAAAGAACCCGGTGCCGAGGATGAGCAGGAGGCCTGCTGCAAGGAGTAGCCATTCCATCTCAGCGGCCCGCTTCCGCAGCAGCGGCACATGGCAGGGACCGCTGCAGGGACCGTAAATGCTGGAAGGGTCTGCCCGGCGGAGGATGGTCGGCGGCGGCCGACCCTGTTTCCTGGAAAGCTCCGGTGTGGCGTGTGGCCGGAGAATGATGGGCACGTGAACGGGGTTTGCCGGCTCTGCGGGTGGACTGCGCGGGAACGGTTTCCGTTCTCCGCTGACAGCCCCCAGGCCGGCACCTAGATTT
>NZ_CAKKMF010000128.1 GCF_918697925.1 Arthrobacter sp. Bi26 | reverse complement strand
GGGTGGGCCCACGCCGCCAGGGTTCCCTGGCCGAGCTTGCGAGGCGAGGGCTGCGGTGGGGACTAGCCGAAGTACTTCGGCAGGGTCGCCTCGTGGGCTTCGCGGAGCGCGTCGAGGCTCATGGTTTCGACGCCATTGATCTCCAGCGTGCCGCCCTCGGCGTCCACGACGCCGATCCGGACGTGCGCGAAGCCGCGGGCGGTGCACATGTCCGTGAAGCGGATTTCCTCCGAGCGGGGCACAGCGACGACGGCGCGGCCCTGGGTTTCGGAGAACAGCGCCGTGAACAGGTCCACCCCGTCGCGGTCCAGGACATCCTGCAGCGCGATCCGGGCGCCCACGCCGTAGCGCAGGGACGACTCCACGAGGGCTGCAGCGAGGCCGCCTTCGGAGAGGTCGTGGGCGGAATCCACCATGCCGTCGCGGGAGGCGTTGATCAGGATCTGCCCCAGTTCGCGCTCGGCGTCGAGGTCAACCTTGGGCGGCAGGCCGCCGAGGTGTCCGCGCATGTTGGACCATTCCGAACCGTCCAGCTCGGCCGCTGTCGTGCCCAGCAGGTAGATGGCCTGGCCATCTTCCTTCCAGCCCGACGGCGTGCGGCGGGCGACGTCGTCGAACTTGCCCAGCACAGCCACCACGGGGGAGGGGTGGATGGGGGTGGTCCCGGTCTGGTTGTACAGCGAGACGTTGCCGCCGGTGACCGGGATGCCGAGGACCATGCAGGCGTCGGACAGGCCGCGGATGGCTTCGGCCAGCTGCCACATGACGTCGGGATCCTCGGGGGAGCCGAAGTTCAGGCAGTCGCTGACGGCCATCGGAACGGCGCCGGAGGTGGCGACGTTCCGGTAGGCCTCGGCCAGGGCCAGTTGCGCGCCGTGGTACGGATCGAGGTAGGTGTAGCGGCCGTTGGCATCGGTGGCCAGGGCCACGCCGAGGCCGGTTTCCTCGTCCACCCGGACCACGCCGGCGTCGTCCGGGAACGCCATGGCGGTGTTGCCGCCGACGTAGCGGTCGTACTGCTTGGTGATCCAGGACTTGTCGCACATGTTCGGCGAGGCGACGAGCTCGGTGATGGCGGCGGCCAGGTCCGCGGGGGCGGAGGGACGGCCGGTATCCTGCACGGACCCGGTGAAGGAGTCGGCCTGTACGGCGTCCTGCCATTCGGGGCGGGCGTACGGGCGGTCGTAGACCGGGCCGTCGTGGGCCACGGTGCGCGGGTCGACGTCGACAATGACTTCGCCTTCCCACGTGATGATGAGGCGGCCGGTGTCGGTCACTTCGCCCAGCCAGGAGTACTCCACCGCCCACTTGTCCATGACCGCTTCAAACGCGGCGATGTTCTCGGGGGTGACCACGGCCATCATGCGTTCCTGCGACTCGGACATCAGGATCTCGCCCGGGGTCAGCGTGGGGTCGCGGAGCAGGACGGAGGTCAGCTCGACCTCCATGCCGCCGTCGCCGTTGGAGGCGAGCTCGGACGTGGCGCAGGAAATGCCCGCGGCGCCCAGGTCCTGGATGCCTTCAACCAGGGATCCCTTGAACAGCTCCAGACAGCACTCGATCAGGACCTTCTCGGCGAAGGGGTCACCCACCTGGACGGCCGGGCGCTTGGACGGCTTGGTGTCATCGAACGACTCCGAAGCCAGCACCGAGGCGCCGCCGATCCCGTCGCCGCCGGTGCGGGCACCGAACAGCACCACCTTGTTGCCCTTGCCGGAAGCGTTGGCGAGGCGGATGTCCTCGTGTCGCATGACGCCGACGGCGAGGGCGTTGACCAGCGGGTTGCCCTGGTACACGGAGTCGAAGACCATCTCGCCGCCGATGTTGGGCAGGCCCAGGGAGTTGCCGTAGCCGCCGATGCCGGCCACGGCGCCGTGCATGACGCGGGCGGTGTCCGGGTGGTCGATCGCACCGAAGCGCAGCGGATCCATCACGGCCACCGGGCGCGCGCCCATGGAGATGATGTCGCGGACAATGCCGCCGATGCCGGTTGCGGCGCCTTGGTAGGGCTCCACGAACGACGGTGAGTTGTGGGACTCGATCTTGAACGTCACGGCCCAGCCGTTGCCCAGGTTGGTGACACCGGCGTTCTCGCCGATGCCAACGAGCATGTCCTTCTTCATTTCCTCGGTCACCTTGTCGCCGAACTGGCGCAGGTGGTTCTTCGAGGACTTGTAAGAGCAGTGTTCGCTCCACATCACCGAGTACATGGCGAGTTCCGCGCCGGTGGGGCGGCGGCCCAGGACCTTAACGACCTCGTCGAACTCGTTCTGCTTCAGGCCCAGTTCGGCCCAGGGGAGTTCGGTGTCCGGCGTCTTGGCCGCGTTCTCGACGGTGTCGATGTTGAACTTCCGGGCGGTCTCCGCGGGCGCCGCCACTGCGGGTGTGTCCGTCATTTGTTGTCTCCCACGATTTTGTTCAGGACAGAGGTGAAGAACCCGAGGCCCTCGGTGCCGGAGCCGATCTCGGGGCCGAAGCCGGCCTCCACGGCGTGCTCGGGGTGCGGCATGAGGCCCACCACGTTGCCTGCGGCGTTGGAGATGCCGGCAATGTCGCGGCGGGAGCCGTTCGGGTTGAAGCCGACGTAGCGGAACACGACGCGGCCTTCCGCCTCGAGCGCATCGAGGGTCTTCTCGTCGGCGATGTACTGGCCGTCCTGGTTCTTCAGCGGCACGGTGATTTCCTGGCCGGCGGCGTAGTCCCCGGTCCAGGCCGTCGTGTTGTTCTCCACGCGCAGGACCTGGTCGCGGCACATGAACTTCAGGTGATCGTTCTTGATCATGGAGCCGGGCAGCAGGTGCGACTCGGTCAGGATCTGGAAGCCGTTGCAGATGCCCAGCACGGGCAGCAAGGCACGCGAGTTGGCGGCGTCGATGATTTTGGACATCAGCGGCGCGAAGCGGGCGATGGCGCCGGCACGGAGGTAATCGCCGTAGGAGAAACCGCCGGGAATCACGACGGCGTCAACGTCGCCCAAAGTAGTCCCGGCGTGCCAGAGTTCCACCGGGGTGGCGCCGGCCAGCCGGACCGCACGGGCGGCGTCGCGGTCGTCCAGGGTGCCGGGGAAGGTGACGACGCCGATCTTCGCACCGGCGAGCCGGGGGTGCGCGGCGACGGCAACAGCCTCACCGATCAGGGGGAGTTCAGTCATCTCAGGCCTCAACGACCTCGACGTTGACGACGTCCTCGATGACCGGGTTGGACAGCAGGGTCTCCGCGGCGTCGCGGGCCTGGGCCAGGATCTCCTCGGTCACCTCGCCGTCGACCGTGAGTTCAAAGCGCTTGCCCTGGCGGACAGAGCTGAAAGCGGTAAAGCCCAGCCGGGGCAGAGCACCGACGATGGCCTTCCCCTGCGGGTCCAGAATCTCGGGCTTGGGCATGACGTCGACAACGATCCGGGGCATCCGGCAACTCCTGTGCGTGAGCGTTGGGTAAGGGCGCAGCGGAGTGGTGCCGTCTCACGCCGATCCGCTGTGTGTTGAGGACTGCTTGGTGAATACAACGAGAAAGGGCGCTCCGCGAGCTTGCATGCCCATTCTACCGGCCTCGGTGCGTCCGGCCGTATTCGAAGCTGGGAGTGTGAACGCGGCCCCAACGGCAGGTCGTTGAACTGGAGAAATGGCGTCGCCGGGGCGGCTGCGGCCTATGGTCCGGGCTGCCGCGGGTCAGTAGGATGTGCCCATGGCTGAGAAACCGAAATCCGTGGTGTTATCTGTTGTGGCCGTTGCAGTGTTCGCCGGGCTTGGCCGGATGGTCCTGCAGAAGATCAAGGCCGACCGTGCGGCGAGGGCGTCCAAGGTGGCCGGTCCCCTGGATGAGAAGACCCGAGCATGGATCAGCGACGTCGTCCGGACTCCGCGCAAGTAGGCCAGCGGTAGGCCGCCCGTAGGCCAGCGGTGGCCCCGGACCATTAGTGGCCGCGTCCTCCCTCGCCGAGGTGCCGCAGGGGTGCGCACCCGTGCGGGTCCGTGCGGGCCGAAGGCGCCAATTGACGCAGGTCATGAGCTCCGCCATCGCATCGTGTCGTACTGCATGACAAATTTTAAATACCTCCTTGTGGTCTATGTCATATCTCGCTCTCAGTCTGTACTGTATGAATCGGCTGGTATCCGTCGGGGCAGGCCGGGCGATCGCCCGGTGAGTTCCCGCCAGTCCGTTGGGCCCGGTATTGAAGCCGGGCCGTTCCTTTACGAAAGGTTCAAACACTCGTGACATCACCAGGAAAGAGCTTCCTTCGAAGCGGGGGACTCCGGAGGGCCGCGGCACTGACCCTGGGCTTGCCGGTTCTTCTGTCCAGCATCGCGATCGCCCCCGCCAACGCGGCCCCGGCGCAAGGCCCGGCCGTAGCCGGGGTCGCACAGAAGAATGTTGATCCGAACAACTATAAGGACGGCCGCTACATTGTGGTCCTGGCGGAAAAGCCGTCCGCAACCTACGACGGCGGGACGGCCGGGATGCCGGCCACCAAGCCTGCAGCCGGCAAGAAGCTCGATGCCAACAGGGCTGAAGTCAAGCAGTACACGGCGCATCTGGAACAGCGGCAGGCCCAGGTGGCCGGCCAGCAGGGCGTCAAGATGCAGCGCCAGTTCACGGCAGCCCTCAACGGCTTCAGCGCCCAGCTGACGGCGGACCAGGCCCTGAAGCTGGCCAAGGACCCCTCGGTCCTGGTGGTCGCGCCGGACACGCAGAACGCACCCGACTACTCCAGCACCGACTTCCTCAAGCTCAGCGGGCCCAACGGCACGTGGAACACCAAGTTCGGCGGCAAAGACGCGGCCGGCAAGGGCGTCGTGGTCGGTGTCATCGACACCGGATACACCCCCTCCAGCGCCTACTTCGCCGGCGAGGAGGTCAAGCCGCTCACCGGAGATCCCGTCGTCGGCGTGCCGTACCGCACCGCGGACGGCAAGATCCAGATGCTGAAAGCCGACGGCGAATTCTTCACGGGCGAGTGCCAGACCGGTACCGACTTCGACGGCACCGCCTGCAACTCCAAGGTCCTGAGCGCCCGCTACTTCAGCGACGCCTTCGAGGCCACTGTCCCGCCGGAAGCCTGGGACCCGGGCGAACGGCTGTCCCCGGTCGACGCCGCCAGCCATGGAACCCACACCGCCAGCACGGCTGCCGGAAACGCCGACGTCGAAGCCATGGTTGACGGCCGGAGCTTCGGCCAGACCAGCGGCATCGCGCCGGCCGCAAAGCTGTCCGTTTACAAGGTCTGCTGGGAAGACAACGATCCCAACTCCGGCGGGTGCTACTCGTCAGCGTCCGTCGATGCGATCGAGAGCGCCATCGAGGACGGCGTGGACGTCCTGAACTACTCCATCTCCGGCGCCACGGACACCACCACGGACCCGGTCTCCCTGGCGTTCCTGTCCGCCGCCTCGGCCGGGATCTTCGTCGCCGTCTCCGCCGGCAACTCCGGCCCGACCGCCAGCACCGTCAATCACGGCGCGCCCTGGCTGACCACGGTCGCCGCCAGCAGCTTCTCGCAGGAACTGCAGGGCACGGTCGAGTTCTCCGACGGCAGCAAGTACCGCGGCGCCAGCATCATGAACGGCCAGGTCTCCAACGCCGGCGTCGTCCTGGCAGCCAACGCAGCAGCCGGGAGCACCAGCTCGGCTTTGTGCGGCCCCGACACGCTGGACCCGGCGAAGATCGCCGGCAAAGTTGTGGTCTGTGACCGCGGCGTCGTTGACCGCGTCGCAAAGAGCGCCGAGGTCAAGCGCGGCGGCGGCGTCGGCATGATCCTCGTCAACCTGACCAACTCCTCGCTGGACACGGACAAGCACTCGGTCCCCACCGTCCACGTGAACCCGCCCGCCACCGAGGGCATCAAGGCCAAGGTCACGGCCAACCCGGCCATCACGGTTTCCCTGGTCAACAAGGACACCACCGGGCTGCCCCTCGAGGCGCAGCCGCAGATTGCCGGGTTCTCCTCCCGCGGCCCGCTGCTCGCTGCCGGCTCGGACCTCCTCAAGCCTGACGTCGCGGCGCCCGGCGTGGCCGTGCTGGCCGGCGTTTCACCGATCGGCACCGGAGGAGACAACTTCGGTTTCCTCTCCGGCACCTCCATGGCGTCCCCGCACGTGGCCGGCTTCGGCGCGCTGATCCTCGCCAAGAACCCCGCATGGTCCCCGGCGACGGTCAAGTCCGCGATGATGACCACCACCAGCGACGTTGTGAACGCCGACGGATCCAAGAACACCGATGTGTTCGCCACCGGCGCGGGCCAGGTGGACCCGGCCCGCGTGCTGGATCCGGGCCTGGTCTACGACGCCACCACGGATGACTACCTGGCGTTCATCAACGGCACGGGCTTCGATTCCCCCATCCCGGGCGTCGGCACCACCCAGCCGCGGGACATGAACCTCCCGTCCTTCGCCCTGGGCAACCTGGCCGGGAAGATCGAGGTCACCCGCACGCTGACCGCCCTGACGCCGGGGGTCTACAAGGCCAACTTCAATGTTCCCGGCATCAAGGTCACCGTGACCCCGGCCGTTCTGAACTTCAGCGCCGCCGGCGAAAAGCGCACGTTCAAGGTCTCCTTTGAGAATCAGGGCGCACCCCTGGGCAAGTTCGCGACCGGTTCGCTGACCTGGCAGGGCGCCAACAAGAACGTGGCGTCGCCGATCGCGGTCCGGCCGCAGTCGGTCGTGGCCTTGTCCGATGTTGCCTTCACCTCCGAGGGGGGCAGCGGTTCGGGCGCCATCAAGGTGGTCTCCGGCACCAGCTCGCCGATCAACATGACCCTCGACGGACTCTCGAAGGCAGACTCCACGGCCGTCGAGCTCGTCCCGGGCCCGTTCACGGCACGCACGGATGCCTCGAACCTCGTCAAGAGCGTCACAGTCGAGGCCGGAGCCCCTCTGGCCAAGTTCTCGGTCATTTCCGCGGACCCGAACGCTGACTTCGACATGTACGTCATGACCCCGAGCGGCCCGCTGACGGTCGCGACATCATCGGCGAGCGAATCGGTGTCCATCCCCAACCCGAAACCGGGCAAGTACACGATCTACGCCAACCTGTACGCGAGCCCGAACAACAAGCCCACCAAGGCCTCTGTCGACGCCGCCGTGCTGGGCAAGGTGGTGGGCAAGGCATCGCTGAACCCGACCCCGCTTCGGCTCGCCAACGGCAAGGCCGGCAAGGTCACGCTGAGCTGGGAAGGGCTGGAGGCCGGTTCGTACATCGGCCGGGTCACTTTCGCCGGTGCCAGCGATCCCACGTTCGTAACGGTGCTGGTGAGCCCGGCCGGGGCCGTCGTGGTCCCGCCGACCTCGGAGGACCAGGGCAAGATCCAGAACAGCGATCAGTCCAACGCCTCGAACAACGCCATCTAGGCAGAAACCCTCACTAGGAAACGGCAACGGCCGGCGGCTCACACCGCCGGCCGTTGCCGTTTAAGCCGCCGCGGACCAGAGGGGCCCGGCCGCGGACCAGAGCGGGCCCGGCCGCGGCGGGGTAGGGCATCGGGCGCAGGGGCCGGGCGGCACGCCCGGAAACGTCAGATGGCGCCCGTGGACCCAACGGTGCCGCCGAGCAGCGGCGCCATGGCGCGCCAGCGGGCGATCTCGCAGCCGTCGGTCCGGCTGAAGCGGCTATTGACCTCGCGTCCGAGGTACCAGCCGGTCACGACGGCGGTCTGCGGGCCGCCGTACTGCTGCGTGCACAGCCGCGGCGGCCCCGGCTTCGGGAAGAAGATGGCCTCGCCGTGGCGCCGGACGGCCTCAAGGGCTGCGGCCGGATCGGGCAGGGTGGAGGCGGCGGAGGGGACGCCGTCGCCGGCTTCCAGCCTGAACGTGTATTCCGGCGCACCGGGAGCCTCGGTGAGGCGGATGGTCAGATCGACGCCGTTAGGGTCGTGGCGGGCATTTTCGGGGCTGGCTGTGTCTGTCATGACGGTCCCTTCAGGCTGTTGTCCGGCTCCGGGCCTCCGGTGGTGGGCGCGGTCCCGGCCGCGGCGTTGAGCAGCGGCGTCAGCTCTTGCAGGAGCCGCTCCCGGAGCTGCTGTGACTCGGCCGCGAACGCCCGCTGATAGTCAACGTACTCGGCCTTGCCCTCCGGTGTCTCGATCCGGATGGCCGGGTACCCCCAGTCGGCGAGGTCGTAGGGCGAGGCCTGCATGTCCATGGCCCGGATCCGCCACGACAGTTCGAAACAGTCCATGACCAGCTCGCTGGGCAGCAGCGGGGAAAGCTTGTAGGCCCACTTGTAGAGGTCCATGTTGGCGTGCAGGCAGCCCGGCTGCTCCATGGCCCGCTGGTTCTCCCTGCTGGGGACCATGCTGTTTAGCGGAACGGCGTCCGGCGTATAGAAGCGGAAGGCGTCGAAGTGCGAACACCGGATCCGGTTCTCCTCCACCACCTCGTCGGTGCGCCCGGACCCCAGCCGCAACTGCAGGTACTCGTGCCGGAGGTCGAATTTGTCCTGCCGGTAGACCATGGCCCACTCGTGCAGCCCGAAGCAGCCGAACTGGGCCGGCCGCGCGGCGGTCCCGGCGAGGATGATCCCGGCGAACTGCAGTGCCTCCCGTCGGTCCCTCAGGAAGGCGCCGACGTCGACAGTCACCGCGGGCGACCCTGCCGGCAGTCCGGCGGCCGCGAGTTCGGCGCCGTCGGCCGCGCGGTAATACTTCCACCCGGTCCGCGCCGCAGTCTCGGGGCCGGAGAGCACGACGCCGGCGCCCGGGTGCCAGCGCAGCAGCTGTCCGGGCTTCTGGGTGTAGTAGGTGAAGAGGAAGTCCTCCACCGGGTGCTTCCGGCCGGCGGAGCGCCGCTCGAGGTAGGGATCCGCATAGCGGCGGACGCGTTGGACGTGGGCGGCCTGGCGTGGCAGCCACTCTTCCTGCTGGAGGTGCAAGGGCTTAGCTCGCCCCGCCGGATGAGCCCAGGACGTCCTTGGCGGCGTTCCAGGCGGCGATTTCACAGCCGTCCTTCTGGCTGAAGCTGACCTGAACCTGGTGTCCGTCCACGACGCCGGTGACCGTCGCCGTTTGCGGGCCGCCGTAGATCATTTGCTGGCCGCCTTGGATAGCGGGCGCCTGCTGGGTGCAGACTTGGTTCTTGCCGGCGGGAACCGGGTTGAGAATGGACGGATTGTTCTTGATGGCGATGCACGCTGCGGCGGGGTTGGGATGCTGGCTCTCGGCCGCAGGAGCCCCGTTCTGGCAGACGAGCGTGAAGTTGGTCGCGGTAGCGGTCTCGGCCGGTTTGATCATGATGGCGAGCTCGGCGTTCCCCTGCCCGGGGCCGGACGGCAGCGGCTCCGCGGAGGGTGCGGGTGCCGGGGACGTCGTCTCTGTGTCTGGCGACGGGGAGCCGGACGGGGC
>NZ_CAKKMF010000127.1 GCF_918697925.1 Arthrobacter sp. Bi26 | reverse complement strand
CGGGGGGGGTTAGAGGACGGGGAAGACCGTCATGCCGCCAAGGTACTTCTGCAGCGCGGCGGGGACGTTGACGGAGCCATCGGGGTTCTGGTGGTGCTCCAGGATGGCCACGATCCAGCGCGTGGTGGCCAGGGTGCCGTTGAGCGTAGCCACGGCCCGCGTGCCCTTGGGCGCACCGTCCTCGTTCACAACCCGTTCCCGGATGTTCAGGCGGCGCGACTGGAACGTGGTGCAGTTCGAGGTCGAGGTCAGCTCCCGGTACGCGCCCTGGGTGGGGACCCATGCCTCACAGTCGAACTTCCGCGCCGCCGAATTGCCAAGGTCCCCGGCAGCGGTGTCAATGACACGGTACGGGAGCTCGCACTTGGCCAGCATCTCCTCTTCCCACGCCAGGAGGCGGTCGTGCTCGGCGGCCGCCTCCTCAACCGTCGTGTAGATGAACATCTCCACCTTGTTGAACTGGTGGACCCGGATGATGCCGCGGGTGTCCTTGCCGTGCGAGCCTGCCTCGCGGCGGTAGCACGAGCTCTGGCCCGCGTAGCGGATGGGGCCGGCCGAAAGGTCCAGGATCTCGTCGGCGTGGTAGCCGGCCAGGGCCACTTCCGAGGTGCCCACCAGGTACAGGTCGTCTTCGGCGAGACGGTAGATCTCGGCGTCGTGCTTGACGTCGAAGCCGGTGCCCTGCATGGTTTCCGGGCGGACCAGGGTGGGCGTGATCATGGGGACGAACCCGGCGTCGATCGCCTGTTCCATGGCCATCTGGAGCAGTGCCATTTCCAGCCGGGCGCCGACTCCGCGCAGGAAGTAGAACCGGGATCCGGAAACCTTCGCCCCGCGTTCCATGTCAATGGCCCCGATCAGCTCACCGATCTCCAGGTGGTCCTTCGGCTCGAAGTCGGGGAATTCGCGCGGCGTGCCCACCTTCTTGACCACAATGTAGTCGTCCTCGCCGCCAGCCGGGACGCCGTCCTCGATCAGGTTGGGGATGGCGCGGAGCAGTTCCTCCTGGGCCGTTTGAGCTACATCGGCCTCGGCCGATGCGCTCTTGACGGAGGCAGCCAGAACCTTCAGCTCGGCGAGGAGGGCCTGCTTTTCCTCGCCCTTGGCCTGGGCGACCTTCTTGCCGTAGGCATTCTGTTCGGCCCGGAGGTTCTCGAACCGGATCAGCGCCGCTCGCCTGGCCGAGTCCGCAGCGATGATCGCGTCCACCACGGATTCGTCGGCGCCGCGGGCGCGCTGGCTGGCACGGAACTTGTCCGGATATTCGCTGAGGTCTTTTACGTCGATCACCAGACAAGAGTATCCAATCCGGCCACCGTTGCCGGGCAAGCCGGTCGGGGGCGCTGGCGGGATACTGTTGGATCACAATGCGCGACTGGCTGCTCTACCTCGTCATCGCTGGGGTCTTGGTCTTTGCCGCCTCCAGTTGGTGGGGGGTGCGCCGGCTCAAGGCCAAGCACACCCGCCCTGCCGTGTGGGAGGAAACCCACAGCCCTGGCACGGGCCGCCAGAAGGTTGCCGTGGTCCTGAACCCGATCAAGGCGAGATCGGCCGAGGCCCGGGGCCTGATTGAAGCCGCGTGCGCGGAGGCGGGCTGGCCGGCGCCGCGCGTCTTCGAAACCACCGCGGAGGACCCCGGCTTCTCGCAGGCGCGGGCGGCGGTGGCCTACGGGGCCGACGTCGTACTGGCCGGTGGCGGCGACGGTACCGTGCGTGTGGTGGCCGAGGTCCTTGCCGGGACGGACATCCCGATGGGCCTGGTCCCGCTGGGCACCGGGAACCTCCTGGCCCGCAATGTGCATCTGGAGGTGAACGACCTCCCCGGCAACGTGCAGGCCTCTTTGTTCGGACACCAGCGGTTCATCGATACGGCGCGGCTCACCTTGGAGAATTCACGCACCGGGGAATCCGCGCAGTACACGTTCCTCGTGATCGCGGGCATCGGCATGGACGCCGAAGTGGTCACTGACACCCTAGATGGCCTGAAGAAGGCCGTGGGCTGGCTGGCGTACACAGAAGCCTGGGTCCGGCACCTTGCGGGGCGTCGCAAGAGGGTCTCGATAGCGCTCGATGACCAACCCGAGCAGACCCGGAAGATCCGCAGCGTTTTGTTCGCGAATTGCGGCCTGATCCCCGGGGGAATCGACTTCATCCCGCAGGCCATGATCGATGACGGGATGCTGGACATCGTGGTGATGAGCCCGCGCAGTGCAATCGGCTGGCTGGCCATGTCCACAAAAATCGTGCTAAAGCACAAGAAAGACCTGCCGGTCATGACCTATTACCGCTCCGGCAAGATCACCATCCGATGCCCCGAACCTATGCCCACCCAGGTGGACGGCGATCCTTCCGGGGAGGCCACGAAGGTCGTCGTGGAAGTGGCCCCGGGATCCCTGCTGGTCCGGGTCAAGGACGGTATCAAAGGCGGCTAGGCGCCGACGGCGGCTGGAGCGAGGGCTAGGCGCTGGCGGCCTTCTTCGCCTCAGCCGCTTTTTTCGCCTCTGCTGCAGCCTTGGCGGCCCGGGCTTCGGACTGCTCCCGGATCATTGCCTGCTCCTCTTCGAAGCGCAAGCGGTCCGCGCGGTCGGCGTCGTCGCCGTCCCAGTCCTGGTTCTCAGCAGTCGGCTTGGGATTGACAATCATTCCCTGGCCGTCATTTTCTGTGCTGGTGCCTGACATGACCCGCTCCCTCCCGTAGGGGACTTCCCCAATATGGATCAGGCAAGCATACGCACAGTTGGGAAGTGGTGGAAGTGCGCCATATGGCATTTGCCTACGCTCTGGGCGAAGCCCCCGGGGTATATTCCGCCTCAGCAGATGCGCCGCCCAGAATGTCTTTCACCCACGCATGCGCGGCGCGGAATGCGTGGTCCGAGGTATGCGGGGCAACGCTGGTGCGGTGGCCGTCGGCACGCTCGTAGGAACCGAGGAAGCGTGTGGCCGGGCTGATCCGGTGCAGACCCGCGAGCGCGTCGGCCACCCGGGCGTCCGCCACGTGGCCGTCGGCGTCAATGCTGAAAAAGTAATGGCCCAGGTACTGCCCGGTCGGCCGGGATTCGATCCGGCTCAGGTTCACGCCGCGGGTGGCGAACTGGTCCAGGATCTCCATCAGCGCACCCGGCCGGTCCTCGGGCAGGGGCACCACCACGGTGGTCTTGTCCGCGCCGGTGGGGGCAGGCAATTCGCCCGGCCGGCCCACGAGCACGAACCGGGTGACCGCGCCCGGGTTGTCGCCGATGTTTTCCGCAAGCACCTTCAGGCCGGGCTGCTCTGTGGCCACTATCGGGGCGCAGATCGCGGCGTCGTAATGGACGCTGTCGCCGTCCAGCAGGCCTATGGCGGCAGCGGCGGTGGAAGACCCGGGGATATATTCCGCATTGGGAATATTAGCTTCAACCCAGAGCCTGCACTGGGCCCAGGCATGACCGTGGGTGGAGACGCGCCGGATGTCCCCGATTGCGACGCCGGGCCTGGCCACCAGGACGAAGCTGATGGGCACCAGGGCCTCCCGGAGGATCCTGAGTTCCTGGCCGGTGGCGATGGCGTCGAGGGTGGCCGTGACGCCGCCCTCGACCGAGTTTTCGATCGGCACCATGGCCGCATCGGCGGAGCCGTTCCGCACCTTGTCCAGCGCCGTGTTCACATTCGAGGACGGGATGCGGATGGCCTCGGCCGCGTCCGGGACCTGCATCAGGGCAGCCTCGGTGAAGGTGCCCTCGGGTCCGAGGAATGTGTAGGTGAGCGTTGGTGCGGGCATCAGTTCTTCCTTCTTCGGTTACAGGACGACCGGTTTAAGCCCGTTGTCGGACACCAAAGGCATGCCGGACTCGACCCACTGGTCCATGCCGCCGGCCACATTCACCGCGGAATATCCCATTCCGACCAGCCACTGAGTGGCCCGGTAGGAACGGCCGCCGGTGCGGCAAATAACATAGAGGTCCTCGTCCGGGTCAAGCTCCTCGACCCGGGCCGGCAGCTGGTCCATGGGAATGTGCAGGGCACCCTCGGCGTGGCCCGCAACCCATTCGTAGTCCTCGCGGACGTCCACGATCTTGGCACCATCGGGGATGCCCGACACGCTCACGGTCTGGAAGTCGCTCATGTTCACCCTTTCCGCAGATTTGAAGCTCCGATCCCAGCGTATCCCCCGCCGCTTCCAGCGCGCCCACGCCGGCGGCAGGTTACGCTTCTGGAGACCGCAAAGGAGACCTCATGGCAGCCCAACACCCCGCGGAGCGGTCCGTCCGCGGCCCCCGCCACGGGACATGCCCTCCCCTGAGCGCGAGCGCTGGGCATAATGCCATTGTGTCCTTCCGCAGTTCCCAAGAATGGGCATGTCCCGCGGGGATTCGGGCCGCGCGGCCCACGGAACGGCCGGGACCCCATCTCCTTGGCTGAGATCCACGAGCTCTCGGCCGTCGAGCTCCGCGATGCGCTCCGGTCCGGGGAACTGTCCGCCAGGCAGGCCACAGATCATTTCCTGGACCGCATCGAAGCCCACAATCGGCAGCTCGGGGCCTTCATCACCGTCACCGCGGAGCAGGCGCAGAAGGACGCCGCGGCAGCTGACCGGCTCCACGCCCTCCGGAGCCGGAACGGCGGCGCCTTGCCGCCGCTGCATGGGATACCGGTCGCGTTCAAGGACCTGACGGATGTGGCAGGGGTCGTTACCACGCATGGCAGCGCCGCACTGGAGCGTAAACCGGCGCTGGCCGACGGCGCACTTCCCGTCGCGCTCAAGACTGCGGGGGTTATCTCGCTGGGCAAGACCCAGGTCCCGGAGTTCGGCCTGACAGCCTACAGCGAGAACCGGGTCGCTCCGCCGTCGCGCAATCCGCATGCGCTCAGCCGCAGTTCGGGCGGCTCCTCGGGCGGCAGCGCTGCCGCCGTGGCCGCGGGACTGTTGCCGTTCGCCCCCGGGTCCGACGGCGGCGGCTCCGTCCGGATCCCGGCCGCGGCGTGCGGGCTGGTCGGGCTGAAGCCCGGACGTGGGCTCGTGCCGGCCGGGGAAAGCTCCGGCGATCCCGCGCAGCTCGTGGTTGCCGGACCGCTCGCCCGCTCCGCCGCCGATGCCGCCCTGCTGCTCGATGCCCTGATGCCCGGCGCGGCCCCGCACGGTGCAAGCCAAAGTGAGGACGGACCGGCCGCGGCAGGCCCGGCGGAGGCCGGATATCTCGAACTGACTGCCAGGGAGCCGCGCCGGCTGCGGATCGGGATAAGCCTCGACAGCCCGTGGCAATCGATCTTCCCTGTGATCCCGGACCCGGAGGCGCTCGACGCGCTGGCCGACGGCGTCGCGCGGCTTGAGGCGGCGGGCCACGAGACCTCGACTGCAGCGATTCGCTATGACAACCGCTACCCGGATGCCTTCACCACAGCGTGGACCGCCGGCATTGGCAGCGCGCGAATCGCGCCCCAGCGCGAGGCGCTGCTGACCCCGCTCACCAGGACGTTCCGCCGGCGCGCACAGCAGCGCAGTGCGGCCAAAGTCAACGAATCGGTCGGGTTCCTCCGGCAGTTCCAGCGGGACACGATCGCGCAGTACACCCCATGGGACCTCATATTGACGCCGGCCCTGGCACAGACACCCCGCCCGGTGGGCTGGTTCACGGGCGCGACCCACGGCGGGGGCTACTGGCCGGTCGCGGAATGGGCGGGCGACGCCGACGACGACTACCGCAAACAGTGCGAATACGCGCCGTGGTCGTCCATGGTGAACGTCTGCGGGCTGCCGGCGATCAGTGTCCCGGTGCACTGGACCGGCGGCGCCCCCGGTTCCGGCCTGCCGATGGGCATCCAGCTGATCGGGCCAATGGGTTCCGAGGGGCTGCTGCTGCAGGTGGCCGCCCAACTGGGGTTCTAGCCAAGGACCCGCCACTCACCGGGGACATGCCCAGTTCTCACGCCGGACACGGGACATTTTCGGAACGCAGGTCAAACAGGGGACATGCCCACCCTCCACCGTTGAGGACATGCCCATTCCCCGCGCCGCACCCGGGACATGTCCGGTGCTCATCGGGGACATGCCCACCCCTTGCCGCGGCCGCTGGACACAATGCCATCATGTCCACCCGCGGGCGCCAAGAATGGGCATGTCCCCCGGCCGGGCCCAGGAAGCCAGCCAGACACCTACCCCGTGGCACCCAGGAATCCAGCGGGCCGCCCTTCGTTCCGCGACGGATCGGCCCCCTACCCGCGGAAGTAGCCGGCGACGTCGGCGATGATCTGGACGGATCCGCTCGAGTTATTCGTAATCTTGACGTTGCCGTCCGGCCCCACCGGAACCACGGCCAGATTGGCGATCGTCTGGCCGCGCACGTAGAACAGGCTCGAGGCGTTCGGCGTGGGCGACCCCGAGCCGAACGCCGTGAGGAACCCGGTGGACTTTGCCTCGGTGGTCGTCAGGTTGACCACCACGGCGGCCACGGTTGTCGCGATTCCCTTGACGCCGCGCACGTGGAACGTCAGCGAGGCCCCGGCCGCGACGGGGCCGGAGGAGACCCGCGTGTCCAGGAAGCGCGTGGGGCTCAGGGCGCGGAGGGCGCCTGCCTGGACGGGTTTGCCGGGCAGGAAGTATCCCGCGACGTCAGCAATGACCTGCGCGGCCCCGGATGAGGTGTTCGACACCGTCACTTTCCCGTCCGTCCCGACGGGGACCACGACGAGGTTGGGCACGGTCTGCCCCGCCGAGTAGTTGACATTGGACGCCCTCGGCATCAAGGAACCCGCGGCGTACGCGGTCAGGAAACCGAAGCTCGCTGTCTGGGTCGCCGTGAGATTCAGGACCACCGCCGAGGCGTTCGTCGGGATCCCCAGCTTGCCACCGACCATGAAGGACACCGATTTTCCGCCGGCAACCGGCCCGGAGGACAGCCGCGTGTCCAGCAGCCGGGTGGGCGCCACGGAACTGAACGTCCCCGGCGACGACGGCTTGCCCTCGTGGAAATAGGCGGACACATCTACGATCAGATGCGCTGTCCCGGACGAGGTATTGGTGAGCGTCAGCCGGCCGTCCGCGCCCAGGGGCACCATGGCGAGGTTTGAAACGGTCTGCCCGGCAACGTAGTTCAGGTTTGAGGTGCCTGGTTTGTTTGTTCCGGAGGCGTAGGCGGTGATGACGCCGTACGACGTCGGCGAGGTCACCGTCAGGTTCACGACGACGGCGGACGCGTCGGCCGGCACGCCGCGGACGCCGGCAACGCGGAACGTTACCGACTTGCCCGCAGCCACCCGGCCCGGCCAGACCCTGGTGTCCAGGAATCGCGTCGGATCGATGGCAATGGCCCGGCCCGCACAGTTCGGCACTGCGAGATCCGGAGTGGCAATGCCGGACGCTTGAGTGTTCGCGATCGCCTTCCGATACGCGGAAAGGTATGACCTTCCCAGGTATTCGATGCCGGCCCGGGAGAAGTGGGTCATGTCCCCCGGATTCAGGGCGCAGGCCAGGGAGGGCGCGAAGCCGGTATAGGCGACGCGGCCCGGAGTCTGGTACTGGCTCTTGTCCACGTTGCCCCTGCCCGGAGTGGCCGCGATGCCTTCCGGCGACATCCGTCCCAGCACAAAGGGCAGCTTCGGCGCGGACAGCCGGTCGCGGAAGAAGGCAATGAGCTGGTCCAGCCTCGCACTGTAGGTGGCAGTGCTTGTGGCGGAGTTGCTCTCGCCCTGGTGCCAGAGGATGCCCTTGAGGCTCACGGTGTAGCCGGCCGTTTTCGCCGCCGCGATGCCGCTCAACGTCTGCTTGACGGCGAGCGTCGGCAAATCGAACTCCGGGGCCGAAGCCGCGCCGACGGCCCAGGTCAGGGTCCCCGGCAAGCTGGTGAATGCGGTGTCGCCGTGCGCGGCCGGGATGATGAGGACTCCGACGTCGGGGGGCTGGGTCTTCAAATACTCGCGGGCCATGGTCATCGCGGGGGAAATGCCGCTGGGCGTGTCGTGCATGTCCAGCGGGACGGAGGCAGAACGGAGCGTGCGGGTTTTGGCTCCGTACTGGAAGATCCGCGGGTCCGGCGCCGTGTCTGCCAAGCCAAGGATGGGGAGGCCCCGCCCGGACATGTTCGACTGCCCGGCGGCAAGAAAGACGTGAAGAGTGGTGACGGCGTTTGCGGCCTGCGCCGGCACGAGGCCCGCGATCATTAGGGCAGAAACCGTCAGGCCGATCAGGAAGCGGTGAAGCCACCGGCCGCGGGCCCAACTCGCGGACCTTCCTGGCGGGTCCGGTGCCCAGGGCCACCGGAGTGGCAACGGAACAGAGGCCGCTGTGGAGGAAGGCATTGCCCTCACCGCCGGCCTTGCCGAGTTCGGGGGACGACAAAGCTTTCCCCAAGCAGCCATGGCTCACACTCTGGCCCAGTCACCTTGAGGTTTTCTTGTCCTCCGCCACCCGACCCCGGCCCTCCGGCCGGCGTCAACGCCGCCGCCGTCGGGAAGCCCCAAATGGACGCTGGCTGCGGCCGGCGGCTATCGTTCACTCAAACCCGACCAGGCCGCGAAAGAGGATCAATGAAGATCACCGGTGCAGTACTTGAGGAAATCGGCCGCCCGCGCCCCTTCGCGGACTCCAGGCCCATCAGCATCTCCGAGCTGGAACTCGCGGCTCCCGGACCCACCGAGATCCTCGTCCGGATGGAGGCCGCCGGGATCTGCCACTCGGACCTGAGCGTTGTCGACGGCAACCGGGTCCGGCCGGTACCCATGCTGCTGGGCCACGAAGCGGCGGGCCGCATCGTGACGGTCGGTTCCGACGTCACGGACCTTCAGCCCGGCCAGCGGGTGGTCATGTCCTTCCTGCCCCGGTGCGAGAGCTGCGCGAACTGCGCCGAGGACGGCCGGCTGCCCTGCACGGCAGGCTCGCAGAGCAACAACGACGGAACGCTGCTGCACGGATCCAGGCACCTGAGCCGCGACGGCGAACCCGTCCACCACCACCTGGGCGTCTCAGGTTTCGCCACCCACGCCGTGGTGGACCGCGCTTCCGCCGTGCCGGTGGACGACGACATCCCCGCGGACATTGCGGCGGTCCTGGGCTGCGCCGTGCTGACCGGCGGCGGCGCGGTGCTCAACGCGGCCCGGCCCCGCCCGCAGGACAGCATCATGATCGTCGGTCTCGGCGGCGTGGGGATGGCGGCGCTCATCACCGCCATCTCCCAAGGAATCTCGCGGATCATCGCCGTGGACACGCTGGAGCAGAAGCTCGATCACGCCCGCCGCCTCGGCGCCCACGAGACATACACTCCGCAGCAGGTCCTCGAGGCCGGGGTTAAAGCCAGGTTCGTGATCGAGTGCGCGGGAAATCCGCGCGCGTTCGAAACCGCGTTCGCTGCGACCTCCCCCGGCGGCACCAC
>NZ_CAKKMF010000126.1 GCF_918697925.1 Arthrobacter sp. Bi26 | reverse complement strand
CCCTCAGGGTGGCCCTTGGCTGCCCGTGGCGGCCCTGCTACTATCAGAAAAAGGCAGTATGTCCTATCAAGCGAACATAGCCTGACATGCGCGGATAGGCCGGCACTTCGGCCGCCGCGGAGCACAAGGGAGCACGCCCAGTGACGAATCAACTTAATCTGCGGATCGACCGCTCTTCCCCAGTGCCGCTGTACCACCAAGTGGTGCAGGGCATCGAGGCCGCGATACACACGGGGCTGCTGGAACCCGGCAGCCGGCTGGAAAATGAGATCGACCTGGCCGCCCAGCTGAACCTTTCCCGGCCCACCATGCGCAAAGCCATGGATGAGCTGGTCCGCTCCGGCCTGCTGGTCCGCAAGCGCGGCGTCGGCACCCAGGTGGTCTCCAGCCAGGTCCGCCGCCCGCTGGAACTGTCCAGCCTCTACGACGACCTCAGCAACAACGGCAGCAAGCCCACCACCGACGTGCTCAGCTTCTCGCACGAGGAGGCGGACGCCGTGACCCGGACAGCACTGCACCTTCCGGCCGGCGCCAAGGTCTACCACTTCACCAGGCTCCGGAAAGTGGGCGGCAAGCCGCTGGCCCTGATGGAGAACTGGGTGCGGGACGACATCACGGCCATCGACGAGGCGAGCCTGGGTTCGCAGGGCCTCTACGCCATCCTGCGCAACGGCGGCGTGAACTTCCGCCTCGCCTCGCAGCGGATCGGCGCCATGATCGCCAACGACTACCAGGCGCCGCTGCTCGAGACCACGCCCGGCTCCGCCCTGGTCACCATGGAGCGGACCGCCGTGGACGACACCGGACGCAATGTGGAAACCGGCCACCACGTCTACCGGGCGGATTCCTACAGCTTCGAAATGACACTGGTTCAAAGATAAGAGTTCAGCGACGGGCGCCACCGGCTCCACCCCCGCACAACACACGCGCCTTCCTCCGGCGCGACAACGAAAGGGCAGCTTCCATGGCCAACTGGGTCTATCCGCTCGGCACCGCCGCCGAAGGCAAGTGGGACATTTCCATCGGGACGTCAGATTCGGGACTGGAGGTGGACGGCTGGGCGCACACCGGGCTGAAGGTCGCCACACTGGCGGCCGGCGGCGCCGTCGCGCTGGACGCCGCGGCGGAGGAACGCATCGTGATCCCGCTCAACGGCTCCTTTGTGGCGACCGTGGACGGGCAGGACTATCCCCTGGCCGGTCGGGACAGCGTCTTCAGCGGCCCCAGCGATGTGCTCTACACCGGAGCCGCCAAGGCAGTGACCATCACCTCGGCCGACGGCGGACGCGTGGCGGTAGCCACCGCCCCGGCCAAAGCCTCCTACCCGACCCGCCTCATCACCGCCGCCGAGACGCCGGTGGAACTGCGTGGAGCAGGCAACTGCTCCCGCCAGGTGCACAATTTTGGCACCCCCGCCGCGCTGGAGGCGGACCGTTTCATCGTCTGCGAGGTCCTCACCCCGGCCGGAAACTGGTCCTCCTATCCCCCGCACAAGCACGATGAGGAAAAGGACGGCGAGACCAGCCTCGAGGAGATCTACTACTTCGAAACCCGCGTGACGCCCGGAGCGCCGCAGCGGCCCGGCGCCGACGACGCGATCGGCTACCAGCGGGTCTACGCCTCCGACGACCGGCCCATCGACGTTGCGGCCGAGGTTCGGACCGGCGACGTCGTCCTGGTGCCCTACGGCTGGCACGGACCCGCCATGGCCGCCCCCGGCTACGACATGTATTACCTCAACGTCATGGCCGGCCCGGGCCCGGTCCGCGACTGGCTGATCAGCGATGACCCGCACCACAGCTGGATCCGCCAGACCTGGGAGGGCCAGGACCTGGACCCGCGGCTGCCGTTCGGCCGCCAGTCCGGCGGCTGGGCCGGCAGTTAGGCCGCTAGGCCGCACAGGCCCGGACGGTTAGCCGTTAAACGTGGCCGGGTGTGGTCCGGTGCGTCCGTTTCGCTCCAGGGAATTCACGGCTTCCAGTTCGCCCATGGCAAGATCAAAGCCGAAAACCTCCAGGTTCTCCCGGATCCTGGCCGGCGTCACTGACTTCGGGATGACGATCCTTCCCTGCTGCAGGTGCCAGCGCAGAATGATCTGCGCCGGGGTTCTGCCGTGCCGGGCGGCGATCTCCCGGAGGGCCGGATCTGCCAGCAGGGCACACTGGGCCAGCGGGCTCCAGGCCTCCGTCGCAATGCCCTGCGCCGCGTTGAACACCGTCACCGCGTGCTGCTGCAGGGCCGGGTGCAGCTCCACCTGGTTGACGGCCGGCACCGTTCCGCCGAGGTCGATGAGCCGCTGCAGGTGTCCCGGCTCGAAATTGGAGACGCCGATGGCCCTGACCCGGCCGTCGGCAAGGAGTTTCTCAAGTGCCAGCCAGGAGTCGGCGTACTGGTCCGATGCCGGCGCGGGCCAGTGGATCAGGTAAAGATCCAGGTAGTCGAGACCCAGTTTGTCCAGGCTGGCGTCAAAAGCAGCCAGGGCCGGCTCGTAGCCGAGGTCGTCGATCCAGAGCTTGGACGTGATGAACAGGTCCTCCCGGCCGATCCCGGATTCGGCGAGCGCGCGGCCAGTTCCGGTCTCGTTTCCGTAGATGGCGGCCGTGTCGATGCTCCGGTAGCCGGCCGCGAGCGCCGCTGCTACCGCCTCGGTGGTCTCGGCGTCGGGAATTTGAAAGACGCCGAAGCCCAGCTGTGGCATGCGTACCCCGTTGTTGAGGACGATATTGGGGATCGAGTTCATGGTGTCTCCTGTTGTTGTGGTCGGGCGGTCAGCGGGCAACGGCTGCAGCCTCGGTGGCCGGAAGGTCGGTGCTGGATTCCGCCGCTGCTGCGGCGGGAACGGTGGACTCGCCGGCCGCCGGCAGGTCGGCGTCGGGCTTCTTGGCGTGAGCCGCAGCGAACGCCATCACCGCCAGGCCCAGCAGGGTAATTCCGGCGCCGGCCCAGATGGGCGAGGTGTAGCCGAGGCCGGCGGTGATGGTGACGCCGCCCATCCAGGCGCCCAAGGCATTGCCGACGTTGAAGGCGCCGATGTTCGCGCCGGAGGCCAGGGTGGGAGCACTGCTGGCGTACTTCATGACGCGCATTTGCAGGCCCGGAACCGTGGCGAAGCCGAAGCCGCCCAGCAACACCATGGAGGCGATGGTCACCGGCTGGTTGCCGGCGGTCAGGGCGAAGACCACGAGCACCACCACCAGGACGGCGAGCACGACGAGCAGCGTGTGGTCCACATTCTTGTCGGCCGCCTTGCCGCCGACGGTGTTGCCGATGAAGAGCCCGACGCCGAAGAGGATCAGCAACCACGGGACCGTGGTGGCGGAGAAGCCGGTGACCTCGGTGAGGGTGAAGGCAATGTAGGTGAAGGCGCCGAACATGCCGCCGTAGCCGAGGATGGTGACGAGGATGGAGAGCCAGACCTGTCCGGACCGGAAGGCGCGGAGTTCCCCGCGAAGGCTGCCAGCGGCGTCGCCGGAGCCGGTCTTCGGCACCAGGGCCAGAATGCCGGCCAGGGCGAGGACGCCAATGACCGTGATCGCCCAGAACGTGGAGCGCCAGCCGGCGGCCTGTCCCAGCATGGTGCCGAACGGGACACCGAGCACATTCGCCGCCGTCAGGCCGGTGAACATGATCGCAATCGCCCCGGCCTTCTTGGTGGGCGCCACCATACTGGCGGCCACCACCGCGCCGATGCCGAAGAACGCGCCGTGCGAGAGCGCGGCGATGATGCGGCCGGCCATCATCATCGAATAGTCGGGCGCGAGCGCCGAGACGAGGTTGCCCGCGATGAAGAGCACCATCAGCACGGCCAGCACAGGCTTGCGTTCGAACCGCGTCACGGCCGCAGTGAGGCCAAGCGCCCCGACCACGACGGCGAGCGCGTAGCCGGAGATGAGCCAGCCGGCAGTGGCCTCGGTGACGCGGAAGTCTGCGGCCACTTGCGGCAGCAGGCCCATGATGACGAACTCGGTGAGTCCGATGCCGAACCCGCCGAGGGCGAGGGCTATCAGGCCAACAGGCATGGAGGTGCTCCTTACAAAGCTGTACGGGATGGGGTATGGCGCGTAAGCTAGTAGTTGCAGACGCGTTATTTATTGTTGCACAAGCAGATACAGCGCGCAAGCAACTATTATTTGATGTGCCCGGCAGCACCCCGCCGGGCACACGAGCTGAAGGGAAACACCTGATGGGCATCAAGGACGACGCCGTCGAGGTCCGGGCGCAAGGCTGGCGGACCCTGGCGGCCCTGCACGGGCTGATCGAGGCCGAGCTGGAGCGTTCCCTGCAGGCCGAGGCGCAGCTCTCCGTGGTGGAATACACCGTGCTGGACGCGCTGAGCCGGCAGGACGGCTGGCATATGCGGATGCAGCAGCTGGCCCGCGCCACCGCGTTGAGCGCGAGCGCCACCACGCGCCTGGTCAACAGGCTCGAAGACCGCGGGCTGCTGACCCGGATCCTATGCGCGGATGACCGCCGCGGGATCTACACCGAGCTCACTCCCAGCGGCATCACGTTGCTCGAGCAGAGCAGGCCGGTCCACGACGCCACGCTGGAGCGGGCACTGGCCGAGGCCCAGGAGGTGCCGGAACTGGCGCCGCTGGTCGACGCCCTCCCCCGCCTGCACGCCGCGCTCTAGCTCTGCACCCCCGCGCGGGAACGCAGACAGCACGCAGAAAGCCCCGCCCCGGAACGAACCCGGGCGGGGCTTGCTGCGTTGGAGCTAGGCGGTGGCGGGTTCCCTGGCGGCCGCCTGTTTGAAGAAGTGTTCCAGGTCTTCCAGGCTCTGGTCCTTGGTCTCCGGGACCACGCGCTTGACCCAGACGATGGCTGCCAGCTGGAGCCCGACGAAGATGAAGAACGTCGCGGAGACGCCAATCCAGGACACCATCTGCGGGAAGAAGAACCCGATCAGGAAGTTGATCATCCACAGTACGAAGACACAGATGCCCATGGCAATGCCGCGGACATGCAGCGGGAAGATTTCGGCCATGGTCAGCCACGTCACGGTGCCGATGCACGACTGCATCGAGGCGAGGAACGTCACCATGAACAGCAGCACCAGATAGCCGCGGAGGGTGCCTTCCGGGATGAGCATGGAGATGATGCCGATGGCCAGCAAGGATCCTGCCGTGCCGGTCAGGCCAGCGATCAGCATGGACTTCCGGGGCAAGCGCGACATGAGGGACATCCCGACGACGACGGCGGCCACCGAGGTCACGCCGTTGACGACGTTGGCGATCAGGGCGCCTCGGTCGCCGAAGCCGGAGCTCGAGAGGATGGAGGTGCCGTAGTACATGATGGCGTTGACGCCGCTGATCTGGTTGATCACGGCCATGCCCAGTCCGACGACGAAGATCCGCCGGATCCACGGCACCGTGAGGTCACGGACGGTGCCGAGCTTGGATTGGTAGTCCTCCCTGGCGGCCTGCCGGACCTCATCGAACTCGGGGGAAACGTCCTCCGCGGTGCGCGTCCGGCGCAGCACCTCCAGGACTTCCCCGAATCGGCTGGCCGACGCCAGCCAGCGCGGGCTTTCCGGCAGCAGCAGCATGCCAAGCCACAGCACGACAGCCGGCAGCGTGGCAATGACCAGCATCCACCGCCACACGTGCGAGGCCTCCGGGAAGGCGTTGCCCAGCACGGCGTTGAACGTGAAGGCAAGGAACTGTCCGGTGACAATCATGAGCTCGTTCTGCGTCACGATTCGTCCGCGTTGGGCCGCCGGGGACATTTCGGCCAGGTAGACCGGGACGATCACCGACGCCCCGCCGACCGCAAGGCCGAGCAGGGTGCGGGAGGCGACGAGCAGTTCGGTGCTGGGCGAGAGCGAGCAGGCGATGGTGGCCACCGCAAAGATTATCGCGAGCCCCATGATGGTCCTGCGCCGGCCGAAGCGGTCCGACAGCCTGCCCGCCGAGATGGCGCCGAAGGCCGCGCCGAACAGCAGGTTGGAGGTCACCAGCCCCTCGGTCAGCGGGGTGAGGCCGAGGTCCCGCTGCATGAACGGCAGGGCACCGTTGATGACGCCGGTGTCATAACCGAAGAGGAGGCCGCCAAACGTGGAAAAGAGCGCCACGCGCCGCATGTACCTCTTGGGATTCGAGGCGCCACCGGCAGTCCGGGCCGCCTTTGCCTGGCCCGCAGAATCAGATGCTGCCGCGGGCGGAACTGAGTTTGGCACCGTTCTGTCGGACTCTGTTATGTCGTACGCCGTTCTGTCGGGCGCCGTCATAGGCTGACCTTCTGGATCTGCTGCTTCATGGTCTCCAGCTGGTACCGGGAGACGTCAGCGGCGTTGTCGTCCTCGGCGAAAACGCTGGACACCATCACCGTGTCGTCACGGTCGAGGAAGCCGATCTCGTGCAGGCCGCCGAAGAACTCGTCCCAGTTGACGTCGCCGTCGCCGATTTTCAAGTGCTGGTGCACCCGGACAGGGTTGCCGGGAGGGTTGGTGATGTAGCGCAGACCGTGGGAGGCGTGGTGGTCCATTGTGTCGGCGACGTGGACCAGGCGCAGCTTGTCGCCGGCGGCCCGCATGATCTCCAGTGGCGCGTTCTTCATGTGGAAGCTGTGCGAGGCCACGTAGACCAGGCCCACATTCTTCGAGTTCAGTCCGCGTATCACCCGGATCGCGGCCAGGCCCTCCTCGACGAAGTCGTCCGGGTGCGGATCGATCAGCAGGTCGATTCCCTCCCGCTCGATGATGGGGAGCAGTTCCTCCATAGAGCGGTAGAAGGCCCGCTCGGATTCCTCGGCCTTCTCCGGCCGGCCGCTGAACTCGGTGTTCATGGTGCCAACGCCCAGGTCCACAGTGATCTGGATGGCGCGCTTCCAGTAGCGGACGGCGGCTTCGCGTGCGTCCTCGTCCGGTCCGGACCAGCGCAGCACGGGCAGCACGGACGCGATCTCGATTCCCGCGTCCTTGCAGGCCGCCTTCAGCTTGCCCACGAGCTCGTCGTCGGCCTTCGGGTGGTTGAAGAAGGGGATGAAATCGGCGTGCGGGGTCATCTGCATGTACTTGTAGCCGAGGTCGGCCACCACGCGCGGGAACTCGAGAAGTCCGTGGCTGTGGTGGAACGGGGTGGGGTCAAGGGCGATTTTCACGGTGAACACTCCATTGTGGATCTGGCGGACGTGCGGCCGGCCGGCGCCGCGTTCGTAGCAGGACGGGGCGCCGGCCGGCAGGGTTCCTAGCGGTAAAGGGCGGGCTTGGCGTTGAGCTTCACGGCGACCTTTTCGCCGTTCTTCTGCGCCTCGACGCCGGCCTCGCAGCAGGCGGCCGTGGCGTAGCCGTCCCAGGCGGTGGGGCCGCCGATCTCATCGCGCAGGGCCGCGTCCACCCAGGACTGGATTTCGACGTCGTACGCTGCACCGAAGCGTTCCTCGAAGCCGGGGGTGACCTCGCCGCCCCAGCGGCCGCTGCTGCGGGTGTACGGGCCCTTGTCCCCGCCGATGCTGACGACGCCGTCCTCGAAGGAAGCCTGGGTGGCCACCTCGTAGCCGAACTTCGCGTTGACGTAGATCTCGACGTCGGCCAGGACGCCGGACTCGGTCTCGATCAGCACGTGCTGCGGGTCGTGCTGCCCGGCCGGCGCGTTCCGTGTGGCCTTGCCGAGGCGGACCTGGACGGACGTGATTTCCTCGCCGGTGAAGTAGCGGATGGCGTCGAATTCGTGCACCACGGAGTCGTTGATCAGCATCTCGTTGGTGAAGCCCGCCGGGGTGGTGGGGTTCCGGTGCTGGTGGTGCAGCATGAGCAGCTCACCGAGTTCGGAGTCGCGGATGATCTTGCCAAGCGCGGCGTATTCGGCGTCGAAGCGGCGCATGAAGCCGACCTGGATGCGTTTGCGGCCCAGCTTCTGCTCGGCCTCGACAATCTTCCAAGAGGACCCGGCGTCCGGGGTGAGCGGCTTCTCGCAGAGGATCGGGATGTCCTTGGCGATCGCCTTGAGCAGGATGTCCTCGTGCAGGAAGCCGGGGGTGGCGATCAGCACGGCGTTGACGTCGCCGTTGTTGAGGGCTTCCTCGGCGTCGGCCAGGGCGACGGCGCCCGGGATGCCCTCGATGGCGGCCTGCGCCCGGGCGAGGTCGACGTCTACGACGGCGGCGACTTCCGCGCCGTGGATGCGGGTGTTGAGCCGCTGGATGTGGTCTGCGCCCATACGGCCGGCGCCGATGACGGCCACGCGGAGGATCTTTGTCATGGTGGGTTCCTTCGGGTTCTAGTTGACGGCGGTGCGGGAGCCGCAGGAGAGCAGGTAGTTGCGGGTGCGCTTGGCGATCGGCATCGGGACGTCGAAGGCCACGGGGTACATGTCCTGTTCCACAATGCCAAAGATCGGCCGGTTCAGGGCCTCCACGGCTTCGATGACGGCGCGCAGGTCCGGCAGGCCGTTCGGCGGTTCGGTCATGACGCCGGCCAGGTTGGCGGCGGCCCAAGTCATGTTTTCGGCGTTGACCTTTTTGAGGATGTCCGGGTTGATCTGCTTCAGGTGCAGGTAGCCGATCCGGTCCGGGTAGTTCTTGATCAGCTCAAGGCTGGAGGCTCCGCAGTATTCGGCGTGGCCGGTGTCCAGGCAGAGGTTGAGGTACTTGGCGTCCGTTGCGGCGAGCAGGGTTTCGATGTCCTCCTGCGCGCCGACGTGGGAGTCGGCATGCGAGTGGAACTGCTGCTTCAGGCCGAAATCCTCCAGCAGCGTCTTGCCGAGGCGGTTGTGGCCTGTGAAGAGGTCGCTCCACGCCTTTTCGGTGAGTTCGCCGCTCTCCACGGCTTCCCCGGTGACGTCGTCGCGCCACATGGCCGGGATGACCACGATGTGTTCCCCGCCCATCGCTGCCGTGAGTTCGGCGACCTTGCGGGCCGGTTCCCACGCGGTGTCCCACTGGTCCAGGCCGCGGTGGAAGGCCGTGAACACGGTGCCGGCCGAGATCTTCAGGTCACGCTGTTTGAGCTCTTCGGCGAGGCGGGCCGGATCGGTGGGGAGGTAGCCGTAAGGGCCCAGCTCGATCCACTTGTAGCCGGATTCGGCGACCTCGTCGAGGAAGCGTTCCCACGGGGTCTGCTTGGGGTCATCCGGGAACCAGACGCCCCAGGAGTCCGGCGCGGTGCCAATGATCAGCTTGTTGTCAGTCATTCCGATTCCTTCTCATCGATTGCTCCGCAAGTGCCCTTTTGGACGTTCAAAACGGCGGCTACGGAGCAGTCGATCGTGGTTGTTGGGTGGGCCCACGCCGCCAGGGTTCCCTGGCCGTGGGGCCCTACCGGCGAGGGCCCCTACCTGAGCTTGCGAAGGCTGGGAGCCGGTGGGGACTTGCGAGGCCAGGGTGGCGGTGGGGAGTCAGTTGG
>NZ_CAKKMF010000125.1 GCF_918697925.1 Arthrobacter sp. Bi26 | reverse complement strand
GCCTTGGATGGTGACGGGGAATCCGGGCTTCTCCGCTCCGGTCGCCACGTCCAGGGAGTGCATGTACCAGTGCGGGAATTGCTTGCTGGCCCCGTCATTCGTCTTCGCGAGCAGGAAGATGCTCCTTGTCGCCGGGTCGTAGACCGGAGTGGACGTGATTCCAATGTTGGGCGTGAGGTCACCGCAGTTAACGGTCGACGCCGGCCACGCCGGTCCGAGTTTGCGGGTCCACTTGGCCGCACCTGTGGCGCTGTCCAGCCCGTACACGGCATTGTTTTCCGTCGCGGCAATCACGGTACTGCCTACTACGAGCGGCTGGGCGTAGACCTGCCCGTCCACGGTTGCAGAGAACAGTTTGCCGAAGTTCGATGATGCGACGGCCGACGGTGAGAGCCCGGGCTCGTCCTTGTCCCATCCGGTCCGCAGGGAATCGTTGGCGATGGTCCTCACGTCCGCAACGGCCGTCTCGCCGACGGACAGCGCAGCGAGTGTGAGCGTTGCCGACAGCAGCGAAGCCCATGCGCCTCGGGACCATGGCCGTTGTCGGGGCAAAGTTGCGTGGATCGTGGCCGCCCGGTGCTTCCGGGGATGCGGCGTCCTACCCGTGCGTCCATCGCGAAGAAGGCCCTTAAAATGGCCGGACGACACCCGAGATTCCGTTTGATCATGCATGGCTGAGACCAGTTTCTGACCACTACATTGACTTTATTAACCCAGTACCCTGGAGCCTAGAAGCGGGGTTTGAAGAGCGCGCGAGTGATTGCTACTCAACTTCGCCGGGGCAATGCCCGTATTCCTCCGGTCGCTACTTGCCCGCTGCTTGGGCAAACGCGACTGCCTACTTGCCTCCCGGAAAACCACGTGGAGATGCCCCACTTCGCGAGGCTCCGCAACGCATCATTTTCGGCCGACGGGTCAGCGGCCGCCCATGGCGGGGCATGTGAATACGGGGTGATCCGAGCGGACCCCAACGGGGGCGAAGCCGGAGTGCGGGCGCCGGACTCCGTACCGCGCCGCGTTAGGCTCATCCCATGTCGCCCGATCGATACCTGCACCAGCTTGCCAGCTCCCTGGACCATCTCGGCACGCTGGCCCGCCAGCCGGAAGACAGCCTTGCCCGCGCCGTTCCGGCATGCCCGGGCTGGACGCTCGAGCAACTATTCGGACATCTCGGTTCAATCGAGCGGTGGGCCGCCACTGTGGTCAGTGAGGGCACCTTCGTCCAGGAACCGGCACCGCCCGCCGAGGGCGCCGCGGCCTGGTTCCTCGAAGGCACGGCACCCTTCCTCGAGACGATGACGGCACTTGACCCCGAGAAACCCTGTTGGGACTTCGGACCGCCGCCGCACAACGCCCGGTTCTGGCTTCGGCGCCAGGCCCACGAACACGCCATCCACCTCATCGACGCCTGCCAGGCGCTTGGCCTGGCAGTCCCCGCCCTGGGTGAGGACTTCATGCTCGACGGCGTCGACGAGGTCCTCGCGATGTTCGCGCCGCGCCAGCTGCGACTGGAGCGGATGCCGCACCCGGACAAGGCGGTGACCTTCCAGGTGCCCGGGGCCACCGCCTGGACACTGGGCCCTGATTCCGCCGTGGCATCGATTTCCGCCCCATTGCCCGTGATGTACCTCGGGCTGTGGGGCCGATCCAACCTGGAGGATACCGCCCTCATTGAGGGTGATGCCGCTGTTGCCCTGCGCGTGCTTCGGGGTCCGCTCACACCGTGAGTCCCGGATTGCAGGCTTAGGATACGAACACGTCCTGGGAAGCTGCCGATGCTTCAAACCTCGCCTAATGCTTTCGTGACCACCTGCCCGAAGGGCACCCAAACAGATGTCAGAGCACGCCACAACCGGAACCGCAGATCCCGCCGCGCCCGCTGCGAGGTGGGGAATCCTCGGCACGGGGTTCATCGCCGGGCTGCAGACGCCGGACCTGATCGACAACGGTTCATTGGTCCAGGCTGTGGGCTCCCGGAACCTGGCATCGGCGCGGGAGTTCGCGGCCCGGTTTCAGATCCCCTCGTCCCATGGAAGCTATGAGGACCTCGTGGCTGACCCGGACGTGGATATTGTCTACATCTCGACGCCGCACCCGTTCCACCACGAAAATGCCCTGTTGGCCCTGGACGCCGGCAAACACGTGTTGATTGAAAAGCCCTTCGCCATGAACGCCTGGCAGGCCCGGGAGATTGTGGAGCTGGCCGAGTCGAAGGGACTGATCGCACTTGAGGCCATGTGGACCCGCTATCTTCCGCACATGGTCCGTATCCGTGAGCTGATTCGATCCGGCGCGCTGGGCGACGTCCGGACGGTGATCGCGGACCACAACCAGAATCTGCCCAAGGACCCGACGCACCGCCTCAATGACCCGGCGCTGGGCGGCGGAGCGCTCCTGGACCTGGGCATCTACCCCGTGTCCTTCGCCTTCGACGTCTTTGGAGCGCCGGTCAGCATCCGGGCAGCGGCCAGTATGACGGAAACCGGTGTTGACCGGCAGACCGCCATGATTTTCGAGTACGGGGACGGGCAGCAGGCCGTGCTGCACTGCGCGCTGGATACTGCAGGGCCAAACCAGGCCTCGATCATCGGAACCGAAGGCCGAATCGAGGTCCCGTCAGTCTGGTATACGCCGTCGGCCTTCACCCGGTACGACGCCGACGGCAACGTCGCTGAGCGCTTCGATGAGCCTGTCGCAGGCCGCGGAATGCAATACCAGGCGCGGGAAATGGAGCGGCTCATCGCGGCGCACGCCACTGCCAACGACATCCTGCCGCCCCGGCAGAGCGTTCAGGTCATGGAGGCCTTGGACGAAGTCAGGAGCCAGATCGGCCTCGCCTACAGCAGCGACGAGAAGTCAGGCTGGAGAGACTAAGCGGCCCAGTTCTGGGGCGGCACTGGCCGGCGCCGCTTAGCCACGTCCGATCAACTCAGCCACGCGATCGAGCTCTTCTTCCAGATTGTAGAAATGCACGGCCAACCGGATCCTGCCCTCGCGGACCGACGCCACCACGTTGGCCTGGCGAAACCGCGCCATGACCGCCTCGGCATCGCTCACCGGCACGGAGACGATGGTCGAGCGGTGCTGCTCGGTGAAGGGCCGGAAGGCGGAGCCCTCCGCGGCCAGCGCATCCTGCAGGCGAAGGGCGAGCCGGGCGTTGCGATCAAGCAAGGCCGTGATCCCGAACCGGCGGAAGATGCCGAGCGCCGCCTGCTCGGCCAGGGCGGGAAACCACGCCAATGAGGCGTCGAGCTTCGAGGCCGTGGGTGAGAGGTCCATAGCCGGCCCGTAGAAGCTCTCGGCCGGCTTGCGGGCGGCCTTCCAGCCCGGGCCGATGGGCTGGAGACGGTCCAGCAGCCCGCTGCGGACATAGAGGTAGCCCATGCCCCTGGAACCGAGCAGGAACTTGTGGCTCGCGGCGGCCAGGAAGTCCACGCCGTCGCGGACCACGTCCAGCGGCACCGCGCCTGCCGCCTGGCAGGCATCGACGAAAAACCAGGCGCCGGAGCGGGCAGCGACCCGGCTGAGCGCGCCCAGATCGGCCCGGTAACCGTTGGCCGAATGAACGGCGCTGACGGCGATCAGGCGGGTGCCGCCGTCGGCCGCCTGAGCAAACGCCTCGGCCGTCACGCCGTCGCCGCCCGGAGCCACGGCGCTGACCTCGTAGCCGCGCTGCCGGAGCATAAGCCAGGGATAGTAGTTCGAGGCGAATTCGTTCTCGGCGACCACGACGTTCTCGCCGTGCTTCGCGGGCGGCAGGTTGGCCGCCACTATCCCGGCGGCTGAGCTCACGGCCGGAACGATTGCGATCTCCCCGGCAGTGGCGCCGACGATCTCCGCGAACATGGCACGGGCGTCCTCCCCCGCCCGTTCGGCTTCCATCCAGTCGAACCGGCCGGCAGACCAGCGCGCGGCCGCCAGTTCGTAGGCCTCCCGGGCGGGGGCGGAGCCGACGTTCGTGGTCGCGGTGTTGAGATAGATGATGTCCTTGAGCCCCGGGAAGAGCTGGCGGATATCGGCGGCGTGCATGGCAGCGGGCGCCCTAACCGTGCCCGTGCGCGGGGTTCAGGCCTTTCGCGTAGGCGGCCTGCCCCACGTGCTGAAGGCAATCGGCAATGGTGCTGACCAGCCGTACCCCGAGCGTGACGGGCGGGTCCCAGCGGGTGTCGACGATGCGGTCGAAGTCGTCGTCGCCGAGGGTCTTCAAGAATTCCACAGTCTGCCGGTGCACAGCGTCGTAGTATTCGAGCAACAGCTCCGGCGGTGCCTGCACCGCGTCCACCTGGCCGCTCGTATGGCCGTAGCCGGTGTCCCGCTTGGAAAGAGGCAGGTCGAAGCGGGCAGCAAACCCCTGCGAGGTCCAGACCTGGTCCAGGCCTGCGGCGGAGGCCACTTGCGCGTCCTCGACCCTGCCGAGGTGCCAGATGAGCCAGGCCATCGAGTTCCCGCTGCCTGCGGGCCGTCGGAGCAAGGTGGCATTGTCGACCTCTGCCAGGGCGGCGGCCACCGTCTCATGGATCCGGCCGAAGGCGTCCAGCAGCAGTTCATTGGATTTCATCGAGTCCCCTCGCTGTGCATGATCGGAGTGCTGTGCATGATCGGTGTGCCCCATGCTTGCACGGAGGCCGCACTGCCGGATAGGGCCGAGCGTCTGGGTCTCCACGGCTCACGCTAAGGCACAGCCGGCGGCCACCCGGCCGGGCACAGTCCGCGAGGTCTTGGCAGCTGCGACACCCGCGCCTACCCTTACGAACTATGAGCAACTTGTTGCCTGTAGCGCAGCCGGAGCGACTAACAAGCAGTCGCTGGGAACGCCGGGACAAGTTCCATCTCGCGGGCATCACCGGCTTCGTCATCCTGCTCAATGTGGTCGGCTGGAGTGTGCTGACGCTCGTCGTGGCCCCGCAGAACTTCGCGCTGGGCCGCTCCGGCGTGTACGGGGCCGGGCTGGGCGTTACCGCCTTTCTGCTGGGAGTGCGGCATGCCTTCGACGCCGACCACATCGCCGTCATCGACAACACCACCCGCAAGCTGGTCGGCGAGGGAAAGACCGCGCTGGGGGTGGGCTTCTGGTTTTCGCTGGGCCACTCGACCGTCGTCTTCGGCGCTGCGCTGCTCCTGGCCTTCGGCGTGAGAGCGATGGCGGGCAGCGTGCAGAACGAGGACTCCGCCCTGATACAAACACTGGGGCTGGTGGGAAGCGCCGTCGCCGGCACGTTTCTTATCCTGATCGGGCTGACAAACCTGGTCTCGGTGATTGGCATCGTCCGGGTATTTCGCGGGATGCGGACCGGCGAACTGAACGAGGCCGAGCTTGAGCATCAGCTCAACAACCGGGGCTTCCTGGCCCGACTGCTCGGCGGAACAATCCGGCGGGTCGACAAGCCCTGGCACGTCTATCCGGTCGGTCTGCTGATGGGCCTGGGATTCGACACCGCGTCCCAGATAGCCCTGCTCGTACTCGCGGCCGGTTCCGCGGCCTTCTCCTTGCCCTGGTACGCCATCCTCGTCCTGCCGGTACTGTTCGCCGCCGGAATGAGCATCTTCGACACCGCCGACGGCGTGTTCATGTCCAGGGCTTACGGGTGGGCGTTCCTTAAGCCGGTCCGCAAGGTGTTCTACAACCTCACTGTCACGGTGCTCTCGGTGGTGGTGGCCTTGGTGGTCGGCATTATCGTGCTGCTCGGGCTCGTGGCGGAGAAGCTGGGAATCGAATCAGGACCGGCAGCCACAATCGGGTCGCTGGAGCTGGAAAACGTCGGGTACATCGTTGTCGGACTCTTCGTGGTCATCTGGCTGATCGCGCTCGCCGTCTGGAAATTTGGCCGGATCGAACAGCGCTGGAGCCAGTCCGGCGCCAGCTGAGACCCCTCCCGGCATGGTCAGCAGTTGGGCGAGTCGAACTCGTAGGCCCCTGAATCGGCAGCTGCCGTACCGTTGCAGTCTCCGTCCTGGGGCACCGCAAGTCCGGCGAGGTCGAAGGCGGAAGGGCTCGCTCCGGCGCGGTCGATGGCCGGGCTGGCGCTGGTCAGGTGGAGATCGGCCGGTGCGTTCACGAATCGTGCCGACGCAGTGGTGGAGGTGCTGTTCGGCACGAAGTTGACCGGACCGTTGAGGACGTTCTGCCTCTCGGTCCAGCCCGAGCCGTTGATCCACAAGGAGTTCTTGACACCTGCCAGGATGTTGCCGCGGATCACAGTCGATGAAGGGCAGCTCGCATGGCAGACGATCGCCTGGGACTGCGGCCCGTTCAGGTAGACGGTATTGAACTCAAAAACGGTGCCGTTCGTGGGCCCGAAGGAGGTCCCTGGTCCGCGGGCGATCAAGCCTTTGGCCTGGGCACAGTTTGCCCCACACGTCGACCGGACAAGGTTGTAGCGGTAGGTGTTGCCGTCCGCAGTCCCGGAGGACCTCCCAATCTCGGAGAAGTTGTTGTTGTCCAGCGACACATTGTGATGAAAATAGTTCCGGTTTCCGTTGTAGATTTCGAAAGAACCGCCGTCGCGGTTGTAATCGTAGGAAAACGCCGTGGAGCCGCTGACCGTGTTGCCTGAGAGTTCGTTGTCGTTGCCGTTGATCAGCACGCCGGAAGCGCCGGAGTCGTCACTGCAGTTCACTGCCTGGGGTGTTCCGCAGTTCGTGCCCTGCGTCAGGACGTTCATGATGTTGTTGTTGGTCAGTACGTTGCCGGTGTATTTCCCAAAATCGGACCCGGTTCCTGCCTTGATGCCCACGGCGTTGTTGGAGGCGCTGGAGTTCCTGACCGTGTTGCGGTCGCCGGTGATGCTGATGCCGGCATAGCCGCAGGAGACGCCGCGAAGTCCGTCAACTATGGTGAAGTTTCCGTTGATCCTGATGCAGTTTCCCGATTTGCCGCCCGTTATGGTCGGGGCGTTGCCGGTCCCGTAGCCGTTCAGGGTGATGGGTGCGGCATCAGTACCGCTCTGGGTGGTCACAATGCCCCCGGTCCAGGTGTCGCCCTTGCGGAAACTGACGGTATCGCCGGGCTTGAGGACGATCGAGTTGATCTTTGACAGCGATTTCCACGGTGCCGCGCTTGAGGTCCCCGCATTGGTGTCGCTCCCCGAGGCACTGACGAAGTACGTGGTACCCACGGCCTGGGCCGGCGCCGAGAGGCCCACCACCAACCAGCCGACAGTGAGGAGGGGCGTGAGTACGGCTGTCATGAAGGCATTGGTTTTCATCGTGATCCTCGCGGGTTTGCTGGTGGACGGAGGAAAGCTCCGCGACCTTGAGCTGCGCCCGCTACGGCCCTTTGACCATGAATCCAGACTCAGGCTCGGGTCATCCGCCGAACCTACTGGGCGCAGGTTGTAGAAAGCTGGGGCACGGTCCGCGGGCCGGCACGGTCCGCGGCAGCCTGCGCTCTACGCCGCCGCAATCACAGTCCGTGTGATGAATCGCTCACTCACCATGGCCTTCGGTGGAGTTCCCGATTCTCCCGGCATGACCAGCGCCACGGACGCATCCGAGCCGATCTCTTCAGATCGGATGAATTATCGTGGCGCACAAGCGTGATTCAAGGTTGAAAATTCGGATTTTGTGGGCCAAACGCCTTGTTGGCAGAATTTAAGGCTTGGGTGCGGACGATGTCCGCACCCAGTTTTGCGGAAGCGCTTCCGTGACGATTCCAGCCACCACAGGGAGCACGATCCATGATTTCCGTCAGCCGGGTTTCTAAAAGCTACGGCTCCGGGCCGACGGCGGTCCGGGCCCTTGACGACGTCTCACTCTCCGTCGCCCGCGGCGAGATCTTCGGCGTCGTTGGCCAGAGCGGCGCCGGTAAGAGCACGCTGATCCGCACCATCAATTTCCTGGAGCTTCCGGATTCTGGCAGTGTCAACGTCGATGGCCGCGAGATGACCACGCTGTCCGGCGCAGAACTGCGCCACGCACGGCACAACATCGGCATGATCTTCCAGCACTTCAACCTGCTCAGCAGCAGGACCGTGCAGGCGAATGTAGAACTCTCATTGGAGATCACCGGCGCCGGGCGCGCAGCCAGGCGGACACGGGCACTCGAGATCCTCGAACTCGTGGGCCTCCACGGCAAGGCCTCCGCCTACCCCGCACAATTGTCCGGCGGACAAAAACAGCGCGTCGGCATTGCCCGCGCGCTGGCCTCCAACCCCTCAGTGCTGCTGAGCGACGAGGCGACCTCGGCGTTGGATCCCGAGACGACCCGGCAGATTCTTGATCTCATTCGGAAACTGAGCAAGGACCTTGGGCTGACCGTGCTGCTCATTACCCATGAGATGGACGTAGTGAAGCGGATCTGCGACTCCGCCGCCGTCATGAGCGGCGGGCGGATCCTTGAGCAGGGGCCCGTGGAACAGTTGCTGACGACGGAGAAATCACTGTTGGGCCAGGCGCTGTTCCCCATGGGAGAGATCCCGGAGACGCCCAGCGCAATCGTTGACATCACCTTTAGCGGAGTGAAAACCGACCGGCCCGTGATCGCCCAGCTGGCCCGCAAGCACGGCATCGACGTCGGAATCCTGGGTGCCGCGGTTGAAACCATCCGCGGGCTCCAGACAGGACGCACCCGGCTGGAGCTGCCGGGGGACGAGCGGACCGTGGCCGCCGCCTTGGCCGATCTCCGCTCCCAGGGACTCTTCGTGGAGGTAGTCAAGTGATCGACCGTAACGACCCCTACTTCTGGTCGGACCTGCTGGACACGATCCTCAAGGGCGCAGGTGAGACTTTTTACACCGTGGGCCTGAGCTTGCTGTTCACGGTTCTTTTCGGCCTGGCCGCCGGCGTCCTGCTCGTGACCACCGAATCCGGCGGCTTGCTGGCGAAGCTCTTCGGCAGCCGGGCGCTCGGGTTCATCGTCAACCGGGTGCTCGACGTCGTGGTGAACATTGGCAGGTCCGTCCCGTTCATCATCCTCATGATCCTGCTCATTCCGTTCACCCGCCTGTTGGTCGGATCCTTTATCGGACCGACCGCCGCCATTGTCCCTTTGACGATCGCCGGCATTCCCTTCTTCGCCCGGCTGGTGGAGATAGGAATCCGCGAAGTGCCTGTGGGACTCGTCGAAGCCGCCCAGTCACTCGGCGCCAGCCGGTGGACCATCCTGACCAAGGTCATGGTGGCCGAGGCCGTCCCCGCCCTGGCGCTCGGGCTGTCCACCACCGTGGTCGGACTCATCGGCTACTCCGCCATGGTGGGCGCAGTGGGCGGCGGCGGCCTCGGGGATGTCGCTTTCCGCTACGGCTACCAGCGTTATAGCCCGGAGTACATGTTCGGCGTTGTCATCCTGCTGGTCCTGCTGGTGCAGGTATTCCAGTCCCTGGGCAACTTCGCGGCGCGGCGCCTGTCCCACCGGTAGCCGCCGCCCGCACCGCCCCGCAAACC
>NZ_CAKKMF010000124.1 GCF_918697925.1 Arthrobacter sp. Bi26 | reverse complement strand
TCGGGCGACTTTCCTGTCGAAGGAGACGCCTCTTCATGACCCCCCTGCTCAATTCCCTGATGGTGCGCGCGGCCGACGCGCCCGTCATCAAGCCGGCCGTGGAGCTGGGAACTCCGCTGCTGCTGACAATCGCGGCTGCCGGCGTCGCCCTGCTGCTGATGATGATCATCCGGTTCAAGATCCAGGCCTTCGTGGCCCTGCTGACCGTCAGCATCCTGGTGGCCGTGGCCGCACAGATCCCGCTCAAAGACGTGTTCACCGTGGTTGCCGCTGGAGTGGGAGGCACCATGGGCAAGGTCGCCCTCCTGATCGCGCTCGGCGCGATCCTGGGGCGGATGATCGAGGTCTCCGGCGGCGTGCAGTCCCTCGCGGCGCACTTCACCGCCAAGCTCGGCGCCCGGCGAGTGGCCGTGGCCCTCACCGGGGTTGGCTTCCTTGTGGCAATCCCGGTGTTCTTCGAGGTGGGCATCATCGTGCTCGTACCGATCGTCTACGCCTTCGCGAAGATCGCCAACGTGCACCCGGTCAAGTTCGGCCTCCCCATGGCCGGCATCATGCTGTCCATTCACGTGGCTGTGCCTCCGCACCCGGGCATCGTGGCCGGTGCCGGGGTGTTCGGCGCCGACATCGGACTGATCACCCTCATCTCGCTGCTCATCTGCATCCCGCTCGGCTTCCTGTCCTACTGGGTTGCCAGCATCATGAACAGCAGGGATTACGAGCTGCTGCCCGCCGTCAAAGCCCAGGTGGACGAGTACGGTTCAGACTCCCTGGTGCGCGTGGGCCACGAAGGTCCAGGTGCCCACGCCGTTGCCCCGCCGCGTCCGGCCCTGATCATCTTCCTCATCGCTGCCCCGATCGTGCAGATCCTGATCGGCACCCTGGGCACCCTCACCATTCCCAAGGACAACGGCTGGTACGGCCTGGCCGCCTTCATCGGCAACCCGTTCTTCGCCCTGCTGGTGGCCGTGGCACTCTCCTTCTTCCTGCTGGCCGTCCGTCGCAACTGGTCACTGAAGGAAACCGGCGAAATTTTCGAAGGCGCGCTGCCTCCCATCGCGTCCATCCTCATGGTCGTCGCGGCCGGCGGTGTGTTCGGCGAGGTCCTGCGGACCTCCGGTATCGGTGCAGCCCTGTCCCAGACGCTGGACCACCTGGGCCTGCCGGTCATCGTTCTTGGTTTCATCATTTCCCTTGCCCTCCGCGCCGCCCAGGGCTCAGCCACTGTCGCGATCGTCACGACCACCGGCCTGCTGACCTCCGCCGTTGCCGGCGGCGGCTACTCGCCGGCCCAGATCGCCGTGATTGTGATCGCCATCGGCTTCGGTGCCCTCGGCCTGTCCCACGTGACCGACGCCGGATTCTGGACCGTCGTGCGCTACTACGGCCTGACCGTCTCCGACGGCCTCAGGACCTGGACGGTGCTGACGACTATTCTCGGGCTCGCCGGCTTCGCGCTGACGTTCGTGGCCTGGATCCTGGTGGGGGGCTTGAGCGCCTGATGCGTACCCAACTCGATCACCTTGTGGCCTCAGCCCTCCAGCAGGGCTCCGCTGTCCCTGCCTTCACCTGCTACGACTTCACCACCGCGCTCGCCGTGGTGGCGGCGGCCGAGGAATCCGGCCGGGGCGCCATCCTGCTGGTCGCGCCGAAGACCGCGGCCACGCCCAACGGGCTGCGGCTGATCGCCGCTCTCCGCGGACTCGCCGACGCCGCCGGCGTTCCGATTGCCGTGCAGCTCGATCACGCCACCGACCCGCAGGTGATCGCCGACGCCGTCAGCGCCGGGGCCGACTCGGTGCTGGTCGACGGGTCCTCGCTGCCCTATGAGGACAACATCGCCCTGGTCCAGGGCGTCCGGGCGGCCTTGGCGGCGCAGGGCAGCGCCGACGTCGTAATTGAAGCCGAACTTGGCGGACTCGCCGGTGACGAGGACCGGGCCTTCGGGACCGACGTGGCGGAGGAACCCGCCGGCCTCACCGACTCCGCCCAGGTGGAGGACTTCGTGGCCCGCACCGGGGCGCAGCTGCTCGCCGTAGCCGTGGGCAACGTCCATGGCAAGTACACGGGGGAGCCCCGGCTGCGCTGGGACGTGCTGCAGGACATCGCCGTGCGGACCCGGATTCCGCTGGTCCTGCACGGCGCCTCGGGCATCCCGGCCGAGGAACTGGTCAAGGCCGCCGCCATGAACGTGGGCAAGGTCAACTTCAACACCGAGCTGCGCACCGGCGTCCTGGCGGTCCTTGAGGAACAGACCGCCGCCCACCGGGCCGACGGCGAGAACCTCCAGGCGCTGCTGGGCCACTGGGATGCATCAGCGCGGACGTTCGCCGCAACTGCCCTGGCCACACTCTCCCGCTGACGGCCTGTTCAACCCGCAACCGGCGGAACGGGAGGCTGGGATCGAACCATGATCCTGGCCTCCCTCGGCATGCTGGAGCTGCTTAGCGCCTGAACACCGGCACGGAACTGGGCCAAACTGCTCTGGCCGTCAAGGCGCCCCAGGGCCGACAATGATGCGACACAGCCGGCCTTCCCAGGGGGCGCCATGGTTCCACAGCAGCGGTCAGCCGGCGGCCCGGCCCCGATGCCGGACCGCGACCCGGTGATCGACCTTGTCCGGTTCTTCTGCCTGGCATTGGTGGTGGTCGCGCACACGATGATGGTCAGCCCGGTCCTGCACCCGGACGGCACCGTGACCACCGAGAACATCCTGGGCGATCAGCACTGGTTTGAGCCGGTGGTGTGGGTCTTCCAGATCATGCCGCTGTTCTTTGTGGCCGGCGGGATCACCGGTCTGCACTCCTGGCAGCGGCTGCGCGCCAGGGGCGGCAACGCCTTCGATTTCATGCAGGGCCGGTTGCTGCGCCTGATCCGTCCGGCTGCCGTCCTGCTGGCTGTCATGTTCATCGCCCTGTCCGCTGCCCGCCTGGCAGGGGTTGACGCCCAGGTCATCGAGCTGCTGACCAGCGGAGCCGGAATGCCGCTGTGGTTCCTGGCCGCGTACCTCGCCGCGCAACTCAACCTTCCCTGGCTGGCGGCTCTCCACTCGCGCGCGCCGTGGCTGACCCTCGCCGGGCTGACCTCCCTGGTGGTGGCGGTCGATTGCCTGCGGGGAGTGCTGCCGCCGCTGGCCTACCTGAACATGGTGTTCGTGTGGTGCGCCGTGCAGCAGCTCGGATTCATCGTGGCAGACGGCGAGCGGCTGCTGCCGGGCCGGCCGGCGCATTTTGGCATCATGGTTGCCAGCAACATGCTGCTGGGGCTGATAGTGCTGCTGCGGCTGTACTCCGGGAACATGCTGGTGAACCTCAATCCGCCGAACGTGACGCTGCTGCTCCTGGGCATCTCCCAGGCCGCCGCCCTCCAGCTCTTCCGGCCGGGGTTGTCCCGGATCGCGTCCCTGGCCGGCGTGCGGCGGATGATGGGCGTGGCCGGCCGGCGGTCCATGACCGTCTACTTGTGGCACCTGCCCCTGCTGGCGGCGATGTCCGGGCTGCTGCTGCTGACGGATTTTCCCCAGCCGGCCGGAGGAAGCGCGGCCTGGTGGTGGGGGCGGCCCCTGGTGCTGATGGGCGTCATCGCGCTGTTGCTGCCGGTGCTGGCGCTGTTTGGCAGGCTGGAGGAGCGGCCGACGGCGTCCGGCCCGGCGCAGAGCCGCCCGGCGGCCGCCGTGCTGCTGGCCGCGGTCGCCGTTTTTGTCCCGGCGGTCAACGCGGCGCTCAACGGGCTCATGCTTGGGCTCCTCGGCGGGGGTGCCGCCTGCTTCGCGCTCGCCGTCGTGCTCCTGGGACGGATTCCTATCCGGCTGACCACCCCACATGACGGGCAGAGCGGATCTGAACCGCCATTGCCACGCCCGCCATTAAGTGCCAATGTCGAACCATGACGGAGAACTCGGCAACCACGGAAGACACCTTCGCCCCGGACGTCTCCACCATCAGAAACGACGAGCTGCACCGCTACGAACTCCGTGTCGGCGGCAAGCTGGCCGTCCAGGTGCGTTTCATCGACAGGCCGGGCCATATCGACTTCATCCACACGGATACGGCTGAGCAGTTCCAGGGCCAGGGGCTCGCCAAGGTGCTGGCGCACTTCGCCCTCGATGACGTCGTTGCCTCCGGCAAGCGGATCATCCCGAATTGCCCGTTCATGTACCGCTACCTGCGCAAACATGAGTCGTACCACCAGTATGTGGACTGGCCCGAGCGGGTACCTGAGGGGGCCTGAACGCCTGATCCGGCAGGCCCGGATCTGTACGGGTGCCGGGCCCGCTTGTGAGCCGGAGAACAACCTCGTAAAGTTTGAGCAGAGTTATGCAGTTGGCTCTTGGACAGGTCCCTTTGGAGAACCCCATGAACCATAAACTGCGTGTGTTTGTCCGGATGGACATCGATCCCGCCCGTGTCACGCTCGAAATTACCGGCTGCGTCGCCCCGTCGGATTCGGCTGCCCTCATGCATATCGTGCGTCGCGCCGGCCGCATCGGTGCCGGGGACGAGGTGATCGTAGACCTCCACGGCACGTCCCACCTGGACCCGGATGTGCTGCTGGACCTCCGGCGGCTCGCGGATGCCAGCCCCTTGCCGTTTCCGGAGCCCCAGGATGCCGTGGACCCCGGAGCGGCCGTGCCATTCCGCCTCACCCTCGAGGAACCGGCTGAGCTGCCTATCTGCCTCCTCCACGTCGGCGCCGACGCCGAAGTCCTCGCCGGACTCGACGCCGGTCTCAACTCCGGGCTCGACACGGGCCTGGACTCCGACCTGGACTCCGGGCTTGGGGCTGCCAACATTCCGCTGGCCACGGAGGCCGGCATCGTCAGTGACCTTGGCGCCATGGACGGGCTGGCGCTTTCGGAGTACTTCGAGGACACACTGGATCCGGCGGCCACGGTCCGGGCCCTGTCCGACACTGCCCTGTGCCGGCTCGCCGACGCCCTGTACCGCCACCTCGACACCAGCAGTCCGTCGTACGGAGCGCACACCTGGTATGAACTCGCGGCCGAAGAGCTTCAGAACCGCCACCTGGCCGATGGTGACGGCCTGGCGGAGGGCGACGGCCAGACGGGGGACGAAGTGGCGTCGGACACGGCCTTTGCCTGAGCCGGTACACCGCTAGGCTGTCGCTATGAATCCACAAACAGCGTCCACTCCGGACACCACCGCTCTCATTACGGGCGCCACGGCAGGCCTGGGCGCCGAGTTCGCCCGCCAATTGGCCGAACAGGGCCACCGCGTGGTGCTCGTGGCCCGGGACGCTGGCCGCCTCGCGGCCACTGCGGCGGAGCTGGAGAACAGCTACGGGGCCGGGGCGGAGACGATCGCCGCGGACCTGACCGACGACGCCGGGATTGCCGCCGTCGTCGCCCGCCTCACCGATCCCGCACGGCCGGTGGAGATCCTGGTCAACAATGCGGGAATCGGTTTGTTGCGGTCCTTCGAGGACAACGACATTGCCGAGGAGAAGAAGCACCTGAAACTCCATGTCGAAACCGCCATGGAGCTCAGCCACGCCGCCCTGCAGGGCATGCTCGCGCGCCGGTCCGGCAGGATCATCAACGTCGCCAGCGTGGCGGCCTTCCTGCCCCGCGGAACGTACTCCGCAGCGAAGGCCTGGCTGCTGAGCTTCTCGCGCTCAGCCAACATGGCCTACGCGGCGCGCGGGGTAAAGGTCACCGCGGTGTGCCCCGGCTTCACCCACACCGAGTTCCACGACCGGATGGGGATGGACAAGACCGTGACGCCGCGCTGGATGTGGCTCGAGGCGCGGCAAGTGGTCAGCGAGGGCCTGGCGGACAACGCTAAGGGCAAGGCCGTCTCCATCCCCAGCAAGCGCTACAAGGTCCTGACCTCGGTTTCACGGGTGCTGCCGTCAAAGCTCGTCGCTGGGCCGGCGCGGCGCGCCAAGTAGGCGCCGGGCACATCAGGGCATAGCCAGGCGCCCGCGCCGTATCAGCACGACCACCAGAATCCCGACGGCGGCGCCCACGCCGGTCTCTACGGCCCGTTCGGCTATCAGGACGCCGGGATCGGTCGGCGCCGCCAGCTGTCCGACCAGCAGGATCACCGGGGTGAAGGACACCATGGCCAGGCCATAATGCCGGGTCATGAACAGTTCGGTGCTGAACTGCAGGACGATCACCAGGCAGACCAAGACGGCGGCCTCCTGTCCGGGGAAGGCCAGCAGCGGCGAGCCCGGCCACGGGAACAGGATGGCTGCAACCACCACCAGGCCCACGAGGGTGCCGACAATCCGGTGGACGCCGCGGTACACGCTGCTGGGCAGATCCGCGCCGGAAAGCGGCACCGCCGCCGCGGCCATGGCCCAATGCGGGTGGCCGCTGCCGCTGAGGACCCCGAGGGTCCCGGCGGCGGCGACAGCGCTCACGTAACGGGCGGCATGCAGCCACACCGCCCGGCGGCCTGCCCCGCTCAGCACCGTGACGTCCCGCCGCCAACCTCGCTGCCAGGTGCGGCCCCGGAACCAGCCGCCAAAGCCGATCACGATCGAGAACGCGGCCGATCCCGCGGCGATGAGAACAGCCGTCTGCCAAGGGACTGCGGCCGGAACAGAAGCGCACGCGCCCAGGGCCAGGATCCCGAAGAAGGGGCCGGCCGGTTTCAGGGCCGTCCTGTCCGTGAACAGCGAAGCCACGCCGGCAAACGCGGCCTCCGCGATCACCAGGGCCCACGAATGAATGTGATGGACGGAGAGGAAGACGCCGACCCCCACACCGCTGAGCAGCAGGACAGCCGCCTGGCCTTGGTGGCGGAGCCGGAGCTGATGGGGCTCGGTGCGGCCGTACATGCCCGTCAGCGCGCCGAAAACGGCGTAGCCGGTCAGCTCGGGGCGCCCTGCCGCCAACAGCACCAACGACGGAACGGCCACGCTGATCGCCACCCGCCAGGCCGACACGTGGTCCTTGTTGGCCGGGGCCAGGCTGTGCAGCGAACGGATGTGGTGCAGCAGGGTCATCACAACTGCCTCTCCGTTTTCGGTGTTTTTCCCCGGGGCCCCGGGTCCCCGGGGACTGAAAGTGGTGTGGACACGCCTAAGGCCTGTTCCGGATGCTCCCCCAACGGGTAAACATACGGAACAGGCCTCGAAGGGCGGGGCTGTCAGCTACGTAGCCTGGGCTACCGCTGCCGGGACCGGTCGGACCGGGCAGGTCAGACTGAGGCCGGAACTTTCTCGGCTTCCCCGCGCCCTGCGGTGGCCGGTGCGACCATGGGCATATCCATGTGCTCAAGGTCGATCAGCGGGTTCTCGTCCTGCGTCGCGACCAGTTCCCGGGCCTCGGCCTGGGTGTCCACGCTCGGCATGGAGCCAGGCAGCGGCATCTGGGCGGATTCCTTGAGGAAGTAGATCGCTACGGCGCCGATCGCCGAGGTGGCCATCAGGTAGTAGGCCGGCATCATGTCGTTGCCGGTTGCGGTGATCAGGGCAGCAACGATGAACGGCGTGGTGCCGCCGAAGATGGCCACCGAGAAGTTGTACGCGATGCCCATGGCGCCGTAGCGGCTTGCCGTCGGGAACTGGGCCGGCAGGGCCGAAGCCAGGTTGGCCACGTAGAACGTCACCGGGAATGCAATCAGGGAAAGGCCGGCCAACGTGGACCAGACTTCGCCGATGCCGATCAGGAGGAACGCGGGGGTGGCCAGGACCACCGTGCTGATGGCGCCGATCCACAGCACGGGGCGGCGGCCGATCCGGTCAGAAAGCTTGCCGGTCAGCGGGATGCAGAGGCTCATGATGACCAGCACGGGGATGGTCAGCAGCGTGCCGTGCAGCTCGTCGTAGCCCTTGGACTCCGTGAGGTACGTCGGCATGTAGGAGGTCAGTGCGTAGCCGGCGGTGTTTGCTGCCGCTACCAGGATCATCGCGACGATGAGGGAGCGCCAGTACGCCTTCACGATGCCCACCGGGCCCTTGGAGGCTGCGGTGTCCGAGGCGGTTGCGTCCTTGGCGAGGCTCTCCTGGGCATCCAGGGTTGCCTGGAACTGCGGCGATTCCTCGATCTTGCTCCGGAAGTACACGGCGATCAGGCCGAGCGGGCCGGCAATGAGGAACGGGATGCGCCAGCCCCACTGCTCCATGGTGTCCTGGCCGAGGGTCAGCTGCAGCACCGACACGAGGGCTGCGCCAAGGGCGAAGCCGAGGTAGCTGCCCATGTCCAGGAAGCTGGCGAAGAATCCGCGGCGCTTGTCAGGGGCGTACTCGCTCACAAAGGTCGTGGCGCCGGCGTATTCACCGCCGGTAGAGAAGCCCTGGATAACTTTGAACAGGACCAGCAGGACCGCAGCCCAGATGCCGATCTGCGCGTAGCCGGGCAGGAGCCCGACAGCAAAGGTGCTGGCGGCCATGATCATCAGGGTCGTGGCAAGGACCTTCTGGCGGCCGATCTTGTCGCCAAGCCAGCCGAACACGACTCCGCCGAGGGGGCGGGCGATGAAGGTGGCGGCGAAGGTTCCCAGCAGGAACAGGGTCTGGACGGACTTGTCCGCCTCCGGCAGGAACACCGGTCCCATGGTGGTGATCAGGTAGCCGAACACGCCGACGTCGTACCACTCCATGGTGTTACCCACGATGGTGCCGCCGAGCGCCTTCTTGAGCATCGGCTGGTCGACAACGTTGACGTCGGACTCGCGGAGTCGACGGCGACGTAGCTTTGGTTTCTTCACACCCTTGGGCGCGCCTTGGTTGGTTCCGCTGGCGTTAATAACGCCTGCTGAAGAGTCGGTCGTGCTTCGGTCTGTGGGCATTTGGGCCACTCCTATGGAGGTCATTTGCTTGCGACTTGTAGCTGCCCCGCTCTGGGCAGGCTTTCAATTTTACGGGATTTCTCTGGAGTTTCCGAGTTTGGTGCCGTATGATCGCTCATTTCGGGTGGCATTTGGGGCCACTCCGCTATTTTCTTTTGCCCCGTTTCGCCGCGCGATTACTGGGAACCGGCGATCCCGGCGGCGCCGCGGCCAAAATTTTCCGCACCAGCCCTTGCAAACGCGGATTTTTGGGCGGAATTCGGGCCAATGGAGAGTCAGCCACAGCCACTACAGACATCTCATCCGTGCAGTCCTACGATTGATGGACACTTCACTTCACAGCGGTTATTACAGCGGAAAGGAAGATCAATGGCGGACCATCAATTCGGAGAAGAAATCGAGCCCGAGGTCGCGGGCCATCTGGCGCAGTCCATGGCTGACGCGCCCGGACCGGAGACCCTGCACCATGCTCCCCCCGGGGCGGGCCAAGGACAGCAATGGCCGGACGGCAGTGGCAAGCAGCGTCACCCCAAGGACCGCGATACCGCCCGCGGGCGGCAAGGCCAGCAGGTGGCCACTGGAGCCATGCACCGGCAAAGCCGTCCACAGATGCCCCACCACGACTAGCCCCATCACAACCGGCCCCCTAACTAGGGGCCGGCGGCAGGGTCGACCACGACGTCGGCTGGCGTCTTATCCAGGCGCCAGCCGCGCCACACCGGGTGCCGGAGCTTCCCGGTGCCGGTCCATTCCCCGAAGGTGACCTCGCCGACGAGTTTTGCACTCACCCAGTTGGCGTCTGCGGCGTCGGCGTGGGGCACCTCCCGGAACGGGGAGGTCTTCCGCGGCAGGGCGTCCAGTTGTTGCCTGAGTTCCTTGAGTTCACGGTCGCTGAAGC
>NZ_CAKKMF010000123.1 GCF_918697925.1 Arthrobacter sp. Bi26 | reverse complement strand
GATGACGGCGACCAGGACCACCAGTGCCAGCGGGGCAAGGAGGGTGGCGGGGGACGCCGTCGTGAGTCCCTGGACGGCAGAGACGGCGGCGTTGCTGCTTGGTCCGGCTTTGACGCCGAACGCTGCGGGGACCTGCTGCAGGAAGATGATCATGGCAATCCCGAGGGTGAACCCCTCGATCACCGGCCAGGGCAGCAGGGTCACGACCCGGCCGAGCTTGAGCACACCGGCGGCGACCACGATGACCCCTGCCAGGACGGCAACCGCGGCCAGGGCACCGACGCCCTGCGTGGCGATGACGGGACCCAGGACGACGACCATCGCTCCGGTCGGGCCGGAAACCTGGATGTTGGAACCACCGAAAACGGCGGCGACGATGCCGGCGATCACAGCGGTAATCAGTCCGCTGGCCGCTCCGGCGCCGGAGCTGACCCCGAAGGCCAGCGCCAGCGGGAGGGCGACGATACCCACGGTGACCCCGGCGATGAGGTCCCCTTTCCAGGTGCGGGGCAGATCCGTATAGTCCCTCGGGCCGGGCAGAAGCGCCCGGGCCGCGGTCAGGGCCTTCATCGTGAGCTGCCGTCGGCCGCAGCCAGCGGGGACGCAGCGGCCGGAGACGTGGCCTCGGAATGTTCGAGCTGCTCGCGGGTGGTGTGCAGCATGTCGTTGAGCAGCAGACGTGCCACGGACAGCAGGTCAGCGACCTGCGGGTACGCCAGGGAATAGAACATCTGCAGGGCCCTGCGTTCGCCCTTCACCAGGTGGTAACGGCGCAGCACGGACAGATGCTGGGACAGATGCGAGGCCTCCAGACCTGTCGCGGCGAGCATGTCAGTTACCGATACCTCGGGCGCCGCGGAGAGCAGCTCCAGCACCCTGATCCGCACGGGATGCGCCAGACCCTTGAAAAGATTGGCCTTCACTTCATATAACGGTGCCCGGAAATCCGAAAACTCGTCCATGCCTGCCTCCCGGCCTCTCACTACGAACCTCTGCTTGACTATTTCATACTTCTATCATCCAATATAACAGGGGATGGACCAGTCTGCCCCTGCCGGGCACCGGCTTCCGCGGACCGGACGGCCACTTCACGCCGGACCAGGGCATCCGCAGGTACCCTTGCCCGGCCGGGAAAGGGAGCACCATAATGCCCTTCCCGACAAAGACCCCTCCGGCCGCCACGGCCAGCCGGAGGACAGATGCCCGGCATCTGGGACCCGGTTCCCAGGTGCCGGGCCGGCCGCGTCATACCGCGGCCTTCGGACCCGATGCCCGGACCCTGCCCCCAGGCCCGGGCAGCGGCCCGGACAGCGGGCGGCGTGATGCGGCCGCTGCCGGCACCCGGACAAGGGCGGTCCGCGCCCGTTCCTGCCTCCGTGCCTCCGGCTCCGGCTCCGGCTCCGCCTATCGCCGGGGTGTCGGTGGACACCTCCGGCCCGGACGTGCGCGTGGACTTCGAACTGACCAGACCGGCAGGCAAGGGGAGCTACCTGGTGGGGCTCCTTGCCGGCGACGGGGGCCGCACCTCGATCCGGCACCTCACGGTCAGCCTTCGGGACGGGCGCGTCACCGGCCTGTCCACTTACGATGTCGGGACTGTCATCCGCCGTGCATCCCCGCGCCTGCGCGTCCTGCGTCAATGCACCGCGGCGCAAGGCTCGCCGACGCCGCGCCGGGGACCGAAGCATTCGGAGGACTCCGTGCCAGGCCGGACAGGAACCGGCCGGCGCCAGGGCGCCTCAGGGTCGAAGCCGGTCTTTTCATCGGCACCGTCCTGGTCCGGGACCTCGCCCCGGTGGCGCCTGCTGCACAACGGCTACCCCGTCGTCCACCTGGCCGAAAACACCGACCTAGACATCAGCGCGCTCGCCCGGTCGGGCCTGGAAACCGGCGCCCCGGACCTCAGGACCGTCCTGCCATGCGCCGAACGTCTGACGCCGAGACCCTAAACTTAAATTCAGGCCGCCTGCCTGCCGTTGCCGGTGAAGGCATGCCCGCCCCGGCAGGGGCACCGGGGACAGCGCTGCACGTCTGCCGCGGTAGTTCCCGGTTCCATCGGGTGATCTGCCTCGCTTCTCTCCACGGGGTGCTGAGCCGTGTTCAGACGTTCCTGCCGTCCTCCGTCCGCGACGGCGGTGCCATAGGGACTATTATATAAATTGATGTATTCATCAAATAGTAAATAACCTGAGGCCCCTGGCCCCCTTCGAGGGACTCGCAGCCGCTCCTGAACTCCTATTGGCCTCCGGCCGCGATGCTCCGATGAACCACCCATCACCGTCTAGGATCATCCCCGCCAACGCCACAAAGCGCGGGGGAAGGAAGAGAACCTTGCCAAACACCACACAGTCCACCGTCATGGATACCGCCCCGGCCGCCCTGGCCCGGCTTTCGGACTGGGTCGGCGAAGTTGCTGGCCTGACCCAGCCGGACCGCATCCACTGGGTCAACGGCTCCGAAGCCGAATACCGCCAGATCACCGACGGGCTCGTTGCGGCCGGAACCCTGGTCCGCCTGGACGCGGACAGGTTTCACAACTCGTTTGCCGCCTTCTCCGACCCCAAGGACGTTGCCCGGGTCGAAGAGCAGACCTACATCTGCTCCGAACACGAACGCGACGCCGGCTTTACCAACAACTGGATGGCGCCGGCACAGATGAAGGAGAAGCTGAACGGGCTCTTCCGCGGCGCCATGCGGGGACGCACCATGTACGTGATTCCGTTCGTGATGGGCCACCTCGACGCCGAGGACCCCAAGTTCGGCGTTGAGATCACCGACAGCGCCTACGTCGTCGCCTCCATGCGCATAATGGCCCACACCGGTTCCGAAGTCCTGGCCAAAATGGTCGAACTGGACGCGGACTTCGTCCCCGCACTGCACTCCGTCGGTGCACCGCTGGAGCCGGGGCAGCAGGATGTCAGCTGGCCCTGCAATGACGACAAATGGATCGTCCACTTCCCTGAGGAAAATGCCATCTGGTCCTACGGGTCCGGGTACGGAGGCAACGCGCTGCTGGGCAAGAAATGCTACTCACTGCGCATCGCGTCCGCGATGTCCCGGCAGGAGGGCTGGCTCGCGGAGCACATGCTCATCCTCAAACTCACCAGCCCGGAGCAGAAGGCCTACTACATCTCCGCCGCGTTTCCCTCGGCCTGCGGCAAGACCAACCTCGCGCTGCTGAACCCCACAGTGGACGGCTGGAAAGTGGAAACCCTGGGAGACGACATCGCTTGGATTCGTGTCGGAAAGGACGGGGAACTGCGGGCCACCAACCCCGAGGCGGGCCTCTTCGGCGTTGCACCCGGCACCGGATGGCACACCAACCCCAACGCGATGGACGCCATCGCCAAGGGCAACACCATTTTCACCAACGTGGCTCTCACCGATGACGGCGGCGTCTGGTGGGAAGGCATGACCCGGGACACCCCGGAACACCTGACCGACTGGACGGGCCAGGACTGGACGCCGGGCTCCGGCAGGCCCGCGGCCCATCCCAACTCGCGGTTCTGCACCCCCATCAGCCAGGTCGATATCCTGGCCGAGGAATACTACCAACCGCAGGGCGTGCCGCTCTCGGCCATCTTCTTCGGTGGGCGCCGGAAGACAACCATCCCCCTGGTCACCGAGTCCAGGGACTGGGTGGGCGGTGTTTTCATGGGGTCGACGCTGTCCTCTGAGACCACAGCGGCTGCCGCCGGCCAAGTCGGGGTCGTCCGCCGCGATCCGATGGCCATGCTCCCCTTCATCGGCTACGACGCCGGAAACTACCTCAACCACTGGCTGGAGATCGGCCGGGCAGCCAATCCCGCCACATTGCCCCGGATCTTCCTGGTCAATTGGTTCCGCCGCGACAGCGTTGGTGGCTTCCTGTGGCCCGGATTCGGAGACAACTCCCGCGTCCTGAAATGGGCCATCGAACGGCTCGAGGGGACAGCCGCTGCCATTGAAACTCCCATCGGCTTCGTTCCCGCACCGGAGTCCCTCGACGTCGAAGGCCTCGATGTCACCCGCGGACACCTCAGTGCCGCCCTGGCGGTCGATTCACAGGAATGGGCCCAGGAAATCGACAGCATCGATCAGTGGTACGCCCGGTTCGGTGACTCGCTGCCCCCCGAACTGCCGGCCGAGCTGCAACGCGTCAAAAACCGATTCGCTGCCCGCCGGGGGACGCCGCGCATCAGCTCCCGATAGGAGCCAGGGGTGGCACCCGGTGCCCGGAACCGTCGTGCACCGAGCGCCACCCCGGGTTCGCAGATGTCAGAGACCACCATCGGTGTGGGGCATTGTGCCCATGAAATCAAGGAGAGCGTATGAACGAAAAGATCAAGGTCGTTGGCTCCATTGTGGAGCTTGACGGCGACGAAATGACCCGCATCATCTGGCAGTTCATCAAAGACCGCCTGATCCTTCCGTATCTGGATGTGGACCTGAAATACTTCGACCTGTCCATCCAGAATCGTGACGCGACCGATGACCAGGTCACCATCGACGCCGCGAACGCGATCAAGAAGTACAACGTGGGCATCAAATGCGCCACCATCACCCCGGACGAGGCCCGGGTCAAAGAATTCGGCCTGAAGAAGATGTGGGTCTCCCCGAACGGAACCGTCCGCAACATCCTGGGCGGGGTCGTCTTCCGCGAGCCGATCATCATCTCCAACATCCCGCGCCTGGTCCCAGGCTGGAACAAGCCAATCATCATCGGACGCCACGCCTTCGGCGACCAGTACCGCGCCACCAACTTCAAGGCCCCGGGGGCCGGAACGCTAACCCTGACGTTCACGCCCTCCGACGGCGGCGAAGAGATCAAGCAGACGGTGGTCACCTACCCCGACGGGGGAGGGGTGGCGATGGGCATGTACAACTTCAATGACTCCATCCGCGACTTCGCCCGAGCTTCCTTCGCCTACGGGCTGCAGCGGAACTACCCGGTGTACCTCTCCACCAAGAACACGATCCTGAAGGCCTACGACGGCCAGTTCAAGGATCTGTTCCAGGAAGTGTTCGACGCCGAGTTCAAGGATCTGTTCGAAGCCGCCGGCCTCAGCTACGAACACCGCCTGATCGATGACATGGTCGCGTCGGCGATGAAGTGGGAAGGCGGCTACGTCTGGGCCTGCAAGAACTACGACGGCGACGTCCAGTCGGACACGATCGCCCAGGGCTACGGCTCGCTTGGTCTGATGACCTCCGTGCTGATGACCCCGGACGGCAAGACCGTCGAGGCCGAAGCCGCACACGGCACCGTGACGCGCCACTACCGCCAGCACCAACAGGGCAAGCCGACCTCCACCAACCCGATCGCCTCGATCTTCGCCTGGACCCGCGGCATCATGCACCGCGGCAAACTGGACAACACCCCTGCCGTCATTGACTTTGCCATCACTCTCGAAGACGTCGTCATCAAGACGGTCGAAGCCGGTCAGATGACCAAAGACCTGGCGCTTCTGGTGGGCCCGGACCAGGAATGGCTGAGCACCGAGGAATTCCTCGCTGCACTGGACGAGCACCTGAAGGCACGGCTGGGCTAGCCCATCTCCACGCGCCCGTTGACGTTACGTGGGCGACAGTTACCCGGTGTTGCGTGCTCACAGTCCGCGCTTACGTTGGCCAAACTTTGAACTTCACCCGTGCCACGCAGGAGAGTCTGTACATTTCGCAGCAGGGCATCAGCCAGAGCATTGCTGAGCTGGAGCGGGACGTTGGAGCCGCCCTGCTGGAACGGACGACGCGCAACGTGGCACTCACGGAGGCAGGTGAAGAGTTCCTGCCTGCAACCCGACGTGCTCTCGTTGAGCTCGACGCCGGCGTGGAGGCCGCCCGGCGTGTGCAAAGGAGACAGCTGGGCGTGCTAAAGATGGGTTTCACTGTTTCCTCTGCGCTCGAACTCATGCCACCGATCGTCGATACGTTCCGGTCCCGCTATCCGGACTTGACCATCGAACTGGAGAGTTTCAACCTGAACGATCCTTCATGCGGCCTGCTATCCGGAGAGTCTGACGCCGCCTTCGTACGACTCCCCATCGACCTCCCGGATCTGTGCACGGAGCACATCTTCGTTGAGTCCCGAGCGGCCGGCTTACCACGTGGACATTCCCTGGCGGCTTCGGAGTCCGTACGTCTGAAAGACCTGGCGGATCAGACCATCAGTGCGCCTCGCACGGCTGATGCGAGCTGGCGGGCGTTTTGGACATTGCGCGACAGCGGCCTGGAGGAGGAGTTACCGCCGCGGATCGGGCCGGTCAACTCGTCAGTGGAGGAGGAAATGGAAACTGTGTCAGCTGGCATGGCGCTCAGCGTAACCATGATCAGCATGGCTCGGCTCGCGCCTCGGGCCTCAATCGTCTACCGACCCATTGTGGACGTGCCCGGCTCGGTGCTTGCTTTGGCATGGCATGGCGCGGCCCGGCACGGCCCACACAGAGGCATTCCGCGCGGTAACCGCCGAAGTGCGCGACCGGGAGACCGCCATCGTCGGCCGCGTAGAGGCCGGTCACTAGCACTGAAGCTCATTGGCGAATGGGCGCCCCGGGAAGAACCCGGAGGCGCCGATAATGGACCGTCTGTCCGCCGAGGCAGAGGGCGCCTGAGCTTCGGCTGACCGGAATTTCGTTCCGGAAGGCTCCTGGCCCAGAATATAGAACAGCCGCACCTCGGCGTGGGTGCGGCTGGTGGCTGCGATGCTCTGAGTTGGCCAATTTGGCGTGTGTACATTGTGCACATTTTGGGCTGTGGATCGGATCGTACTGCTGCCGGACTGGCCCGGATTCGTTATGTTTCCGGGAGTTCCCAGAGTTTGCAGGGGTTGGAATGCAGTTCGAGTCCCACCTCGGGCACAGCATAACCCCTCGTCAGAGGGGTTTTTGCTTTAACGTGTTGACATAGCTTGTGGTGGCGTTCCTCTGACGCTAGGTTCGCGGGCTGTGGCCCGGCCGCCGCGGTGGGCCTATTCAGGTGTGTGGGGTGGCGGTTCAGGGCCCTGGCTGGCGGGCCCTCCGCCTGCTGGGATGTAGGGTAATTTGTCCTCTTCTCTGGCGTGTTCTGGTGGCCCTTATCGGCCATACACCTTCATGTCCAAGGGGTGTGTTGACGACATGACCAAGAATGATTTGTCCTGGTTTCCCACCGTTCAGTTTCTTGCGGTCCAAAGCAATCCGGCTACGGCGGGTTTGTCCGGCGAATGCGGGTGTGGATACTGTCCACACTTAGGTCTGCTTTTTTCGTTGACCCTCAGGCTGTCTCCGTCTTTACTTCTCGGCCTACATAAGTTCATGCGGCCGCGAGTCTTCAACGACCTGATTCCCGTGAGACGCAAGGTTCTCGGGGGGAGCTGCAGGCGCAGGCTGTGGGGGGCCGGAGCGGTCGCACCGAAACAGGAGTTCATGCCCGCACGTTAGTGGTCGTGTTAGTGGATAGCTGGCCAGTCGCCACGTTCGCGATCAATTCCGCTCTCAGTACACCTAGGACGCAGGGCCCCCTTGGCGGTTAGGGTCTTTGCATGTTGCCCGAGGCCGACAACTCGAAGCTGACATCGCGGGGACGGGATCAACTGCGGCAGGAAGAATGCCTTCCGTGCTCCTTCCGTAACGGCAGCTAAGAGCCTTTCACGCGGAACGTCGCCGCAGGGGGATGTTTCCGGCCGCGGGCGATTGGGGTCTTGAAGGATCGCTGGGGAGTAAAGGGAAGCCTGACGACGTCAGATTAGGGTGTACCCCATGCTGACTACCAGGACCGTACTTCGCAGCTGCGGTCAGCAATGCACGTGCGTTTGTTCCCAACATCGGACCACGACGTTGGCCCTTGTTTGAACCGACCAGACCGCGGTGCCTAAAGTGATCCCAGGTAGGGCTGGACCGCATCGGGAAGTCGTCTCGCAGACGCTATAAGGGGGACAGATCTAATTCATATGTCTATCCGTACGGCACCATGGGAGATAAGGCGACGGGGTGAGGAGCACGCCACAAGCTCTTGAGCTGGCTGCCTGAACGGCAGTTTCGAGCGCCAAGATCAGCTGAGTCTCCTTGTCGGCAGAGTGTTGGACGAACAGGTCAGCGATGATCCTTTACAAGGTCTTATCCGTTCTTGTGATGAGTTTGCGGGGCATGCTGTTGTTTCCTTGGGATACGGGCCCAGGTACGAAACCGAGGCTGGGCATCATGTCGGTGCCTGGCTGGGGCAGGTGGGCGTCGCCGATAAAACCTGGTAGCTCACTCCGCGGCTGCGACCTGGCTGGCGACGCGGTATCCGGCGTCCTTCAGTTCAGTGGCATGGGATGCAATGATGACGTCGGCGAAATTGTCAGCATAGTCTCCGAGGTCGGGGTGGATTGAGCCGACTATGGCGTAGACGGGTTTTCCGGTGCGGCGGGCAAGGATCTCCGAAATGATCTTGCCTTGTCCCGTCTGTGAGTCGAGGCGGCCTTCGCCGACCACGATGGCGTCGGCCTCCGCTGCCGATCGGTCAAAGTCCAGGAGGTCCAGCACGAATTTTGCTCCGGGTACTAACGCCGCCCCGTACATCGACCACATGCCTCCGCTGAAGCCACCTGCCGCGCCGGTTCGTGGGACCCCGCGCGGATCGCGCGGGTAGTCCGAGGCTTGGGCGTTTAGCCGGGCGGTGAGCTGATCTACCTCCGTCGGTCCTGCGCCCTTCTGCGGTCCGAAGACGCGGGCGGCGTCCTCGAAGGCAGTGGTTACGTCGCTGAGCACTGTCACGGAGGCGCCGCGTAACCCGCCGCGCTCCTCGATCGCTGTGATCGCGCCGCTGCCTCCGTCGGTTGTCGCGCTGCCGCCGGCGGCGACGAGGATCCGGCGGGCACCGCTTGCGGCTGCGTGGGCCATCAGGACGCCTGTTCCGTAGGTGTCGGCCGTGAGGGCGTTCCGCTCTCCCGGGCAGGGTGCGGTGATGCCGCTGGCTGCGGCCAGGCCGATCACTGCCGTGCCGTTCGGGGCCAGCCCGTAGGAGGCCCGTAGCGGATCGCGCCAGGGGCCGACGGTGTCCACGCGGACCTCCTCGGCTCCGAGGGAGCTGCTCAGAATTTCGTAGGTGCCCTCACCGCCGTCGGCTACGGGGAGTTCGGTGGCGTCGGCGCCGTAGGCCCGGGCGCCGGCGGCGATCAGGTTGGCGACGCGGGAGGCGGTGAAGGTGCCTTTGAAGCTGTCGGGGGCGATGAGGATGTGCATGTTCTTTGTCCTAGAAGCCGACGTTGTCGCGGCCCTTGAGTTGGAGCATTTCGCGGGCTTCGTCCGGGGTGGCCACTTCGAAGTTCAGCGCTTCGAGGATGGTTCTGATGCGCCGGACTTGTTCGGCGTTGGTTTTGGCCAATTCGCCGGGTCCGATCCACAGGGAGTCTTCCAGGCCCACGCGGACGTGGGATCCCATGGCGGCGCCGATGGTGGCCAGTGGCATCTGGTTCTTGCCGGCGCCCAGGATGGACCATTCGTAGTTATCGCCCAGGAGGCGGTCTGCTGTGCGGCGCATGTGCATGAGGTCTTCCGGGTGGGCTCCGATGCCCCCCAGGAGCCCGAAGACGGACTGTACGAACAGTGGTCCGCGCGCGAGGCCGCGGTCGTGGAAATGCGCGAGGTTGTTCAGGTGGGAGATGTCGTAGCACTCGAACTCGAAGCGGGTTCCGTTGGAGTTTCCGATGTTAAGGATGGTTTCGATGTCGGCGAAGGTGTTCTTGAAGACCAGGTCGCGGCTTCGCTCGAGTCCTTCGCGTTCCCATTCATGCTCGAAGTCTTTGAAGCGGTCCAGCATTGGGTACAGCCCGAAGTTCATTGAGCCCATGTTCAGGCTTGCCAGTTCCGGCTTGAAGACGGAGGCCGGAAGCATGCGCTCCTCGACCGTCATGTGCGGGGATCCGCCGGTGGTGATGTTGATGACGGCGTTGGTGTTGGCTTTGAGCTTGGCGAGGATTGGTTCGAAGTGGGCGGGGTCCTGGGA
>NZ_CAKKMF010000122.1 GCF_918697925.1 Arthrobacter sp. Bi26 | reverse complement strand
GCAGCTCCCCCGCCCGGACCCTGCGGTCGGCTTTCCCGACACCGCGCAGCTTCAGGGCCAGCTCGATGTTCTCCCGCGCGGTCAGCCAAGGAAACAGTGCCGCGTCCTGGAACATGAAGGCGGCGCCGTCGCTGGGCACTTCGAGGGCGCCCGACGTCGGGGCCTCCAGTCCCGCCATGATGTTGAGCAGGGTGGACTTGCCGCAGCCGGAGGCACCGAGCAGGGCGACGAACTCGCCCTGCTCGATGGTGGCGTTGACGTCGTCCAGTACCGGGGCGCCGTCGCCGAAGCGCTTGCCCAGGTTTTCCAGTACGACTGGCATGGTCTGGTCCTTACTGTTGTGGCGGATGGCTGGAGGCCCGGGAGCTAGTCCTTACCGAGCCCTTCGGCGGAGATCTTTGTGCCGGCCGCGCTCTCGCCCAAGACACTGTTGAGCGCTGTGAGGTCGAAGATGCCGTTGATGTCGGCCTGCTTGGTGGTGCCGGCGTCGACGCCGTCCTGCAGCAGTTTCTTGTACGTCCCTGCGAGCGGGTCGGTGGTGAAGACAATGTTCTTCAGGGACCGGTCGATGACGTCGGCCGGCAGCCCCTTGCCGGCGGCTGCCTTGAGTCCGTCGTTGAGGACCGTGGCTTTCTCGGCGGCGGGCGCCGCGTTGAGCCAGTCCACGGATTCAACATGGCCCTTCAGGAGCGCCTGCACGGTGGCCGGGTGCTCGGCCGCGAACTTCTTGTTGACGATCAGGACGGTGGTGACGAACTCGCCCTTCTCCCACAGGTCCTTCTCATCGACCAGGACCTTCGCGCCGGCCTGGAGCACCAGGCGGGAGGCCCAGGGCTCCGGCAGCCACGCGCCGTCGAGCTTGCCGTCCTGGAACAGTTTGAGGGTCTGGGCGTTCTCGGTCGGGTTGATCGCGACGTCGCCGCTGCCGTCCGTGGAGGTCTTGAACCCCTGCTTGCCGAGCCAGGCCCGGAGCGCCACGTCCTGGGTGCCGCCGAGCTGCGGGGACGCGAGCGTCTTGCCCTTGAGTTCGGCGGCCGAGTTGATACCGGGCTTGACCACCAGCTGCGCTCCGCCGGCCGTGGCCCCGGCGATGATGCTGATCGATTCGCCGTTGCTCTTGACATAGGAGTTGATGGCCGGGTTGGGGCCGATGTAGGTGGCGTCAATGGCGCCGGCGTTGAGGGCCTCGATCGCGGCCGGGCCGGCGTTGAAGACCTGGGTGCTGAGCTTGGTCTGGCCGAGGTCCTTGGCGATGAACCCCTTGTTGACACCCACCAGGGCCGGGGCATGGGTGATGTTGCCGAAGTAGCCGAGCCTGAGTTCGGCGGCCGGGCCGGCGTCCGCCGCGGCCGCGGCCGGGGCGGTTTCCGGGCTGCGGGACAGCGAGGATGCCACGGCTGCGCCGGCGCCGATCAGGAGCACGAGCCCCGCGACGAGGGCGATCTCCAGGGTGCGCTTGCGTTTGGGTTTGCCGGTCTCGCCAGCGACAATCCGGGTGGTGCCGGGCTGCGTGCCGGGCTCGGGGTTTTCGGGGGTGCGTGACATGGGTGAAGTCCTGTTCTGGGGTGTGCGAAAAGGCCGGGCTGGGTGGTCAGCGCCGGCGACATCGCCCCTGGAAGTCCCTGCGGGGGAGGCCGGGAAACCGTTCCGTTGTCTTCATTCATTCACCATAGGGAGTGTCATATTGGCGGTTCAACGGCCCGGAAACCGGGGGTCACGCGGGTTCACGCAGCGTCACATTCGGCCCCAAAAGATCGGGGGCCGCCATCCGGGCTCTGGAACTGGTCAATCGCCTTTAACGTTGACGAGCTGCCGCAGCTTGTGCCGTATCTTGACGAGGTCGGCGGAGTCGCGCATCACCTGGTCGATGGGTTTGTACGCCGCCGGGATCTCGTCTACGAATGCCTCGCTGGGGCGGAATTCGATGCCCCGCATGGCGGCCTTTAGCTCGGCCAGAGAAAACGTTCTCTTCGCGGCGGTCCTCGAGTATTCCCTCCCGGCGCCGTGCGGCGATGAGTTCAGGGACACGGGGTTCCCCAGCCCGACAACGACGTAGGACGCCGTGCCCATGGAGCCGGGGATGAGCCCTGCGTCCCCCGCTTCGGCCCTGATCGCCCCCTTGCGCGAGACCCAGACGGATTTGCCGTAATGCTTCTCCTGCGCGGTGAAGTTGTGGTGGCAGTTGATCCGTTCGGTCTCCCGGACACGGCCGCCTGTCCATGATTCAAACTGCCGGACCACGCGGTCCATCATCTCCTCACGATTCAGCAGTGCGAAGTGCTGGGCCCAGCGGAGTTCCCTGATGTAGCGCTCGAATTCGGGAGTTCCCTCCTCGAGGTAGGCCAGGGCAGGATGCGGCAGGACGGCGTTCCTCATCCGGGCCCCGCTCCGGGCCCGGGCAATGTGCCGTTGCGCGATCTTGTTGCCCACGCCGCGGGAGCCTGAGTGCAGGAACAGCCACACGGCGTCCGTCTCATCCGCGCACACCTCGATGAAATGGTTGCCCGATCCCAGCGATCCCAGCTGCAGTTTCCAGTTCGCGGCGTACTGGGCGGGTTCGAAGCCCGCTGTCGTTGCCATTCGCCGCAACTCAGCCAGCCGCGGTTCGGCGGTGACGGTGATCCTGCGGTTGCATTTGCCGGCGGACAGCGGAATGGCCTGCTCAATACCCTCCCGCAGGCGTTTCCGGTCCTTGGGCAGGTCTTTGAGGGCGTACTGCGTGCGGACGGCAATCATGCCGCAGCCGATGTCGACGCCCACGGCGGCCGGGATAACCGCACCAAGGGTGGGTATGACGGATCCCACTGTGGCGCCCAGGCCCAGGTGGGCGTCCGGCATCAGCGCCAGATGCGGGTAGATGATGGGCAGCTCAGCTGTGGCCAGCGCCTGCTCGCGGGTCTTGTCATCCAGGATCGACGCCCAGCTGATGAGCCGGCTGTTGATGACTTCCACGGCACCCCTCCATGACGATGATCATGGTCCGCCGGCCGGGTGGCAAGGGCCAAAGCGGCGAATTCGCGGGAAACGCGCGAGGACGCCGTAAGTTTACGGCGACCTCGCGCGTTTCCGGCGACTCGCGAGAGTAGTCGGGATGCTTTCAGCCAGTTCGAGCAGGCCTAGATCGAGTAGCGCTCGTCCTCGTGGTCGCCGGGGTGGTCGTTGACCAGGCCCGCGGCGAGGGTGTTGCCGTCGAGCGGGTCGATCACCAGGAACGCCCCGGTGCGGCGGTGGTGCAGGTAGTTTTCCAGCGGAAGCGGGGCGGCGAGCCGAAGCTGCGCGTGCCCGATGTCGTTCAGCTCCAGGGTGGATGTCGGCTCCAGACCGAAGCTGGCGAGGTCCAGCTTGCCCGTCACGTTCCGGACCAGGGCCTGGACCGTGCGGGTGCCGTGCTTGACCAGGACCTTGGCCCCTTCACGGAGCGGCTTGGGCGAGAGCCAGCAAAGGGCGGCGTAGAGGTCGGCCGAGGCTTCACGTACCGTCCCCGCCGCCGCGATCGTGTCACCGCGGGCGACGTCGAACTCGTCGGCCAGGCGCAGGGCCACGGACTGCGGGGCGGCCGCCTCGGCGAGCTCGCGGCCGGCGAAGTCGATCCCGGTGACGGTGGTCGTGCGCGGGGCCTGGCCCGGGGTCAGGATGCTGACCTGGTCCCCTACCTTGACCGAGCCTTCGGTGATCTGGCCGGCGTAGGCACGGTAGTCGCGGTACGCCTCCGGATCGAGGCCGCCGGCGACGGCGTCGGGAGCCAGCGCGCCCTGCGGCCGGACCACCAGCTGGACCGGGAAACGGAAGCTCTCCAGGTGGCTTTCGAGTTCGTCGGCCGCCGGCAGTGTCTCCAGGACTTCCAGCAGCGCGGGGCCGTCGTACCACGGGGTGCGCTCCGAGGCATCGACCACGTTGTCGCCGTCGAGCGCGGACACGGGGATGACCCGGAGGTCAGCAACGCCGTCGGAACCGAGCCCGAGCTCGCGCCCGACCTGCTGGACGTCCGCCTCGATCTCGCGGAACACGTCCTCGCTGAAATCCACGAGGTCGATCTTGTTCACGGCCACGATCACGTGGGCCACGCGCAGCAGCTGCAGTACGGACAGGTGCCGGCGGGTCTGCTCCAGGACACCCTTGCGGGCGTCGATGAGCACGACGACGGCGTCCGCGGTGGACGCGCCGGTCACCGTGTTCTTGGTGTACTGCACGTGCCCGGGGCAGTCCGCGAGGATGAAGCTGCGGCGGTCCGTGGCGAAGTAGCGGTAGGCGACATCGATGGTGATGCCCTGCTCGCGCTCCGCGCGGAGGCCGTCGGTCAGCAGGGCGAGGTCGATCCCGCCCTTTTCACCGCCGAACCCGCGGTCCGCGGAGGTGCGGGCGACGGCGTCGAGCTGGTCGGCGAGGATCGCCTTCGAGTCGTGCAGGAGCCGGCCCACCAGCGTGGACTTGCCGTCATCGACGGAGCCTGCGGTGGCGAAGCGGAACAGCGTGGTGGGCAGCGCCGCGGCAACGAGGTCCGGGCCCGGGAGAAACGTTTCCGTGCTCATTAGAAATAGCCGTCCTTCTTGCGGTCTTCCATGGCGGCCTCGGAGATGCGGTCATCGGCCCGGGTGGCGCCACGTTCGGTGATGGTGGAGGCGGCAACTTCAATGACGACGTCGCGCACGGTGGCGGCAGCCGATTCCACGGCGCCGGTGCAGGACATGTCGCCGACGGTCCGGTAGCGGACGGTCTTGGTGATGACTTCCTCGTGTTCGCGCGGCTGGGAGACCTCGCCAACTGCGCGCCACATGCCGTCGCGGGCAAAGACTTCGCGGTCGTGGGCGTAGTACAGGCCCGGCAGCTCGATGTTCTCGCGCTCGATGTAGCGCCACACATCCAGTTCGGTCCAGTTGCTGATCGGGAAGGCCCGGACGTGCTGGCCCACGGTGTGCCGGCCGTTGTAGAGGTTCCACAGCTCGGGCCGCTGGTTGCGGGGGTCCCACTGGCCGAACTCGTCGCGCAGGCTCAGGATCCGTTCCTTGGCCCGGGCCTTGTCCTCGTCCCGGCGGCCGCCGCCGAAGACGGCGTCGAACTTGTTGCGCTGGATCGCATCCAGCAGCGGGACGGTCTGCAGCGGGTTGCGGGTGCCGTCGGCGCGCTCGGCCAGTTCGCCGGAGTCGATGAACTCCTGGACGGAGCCGACAACGAGCTTCAGGCCCAGCCGTTCCACGGTGCGGTCGCGGAAGTCAATGACCTCGGGAAAGTTGTGCCCGGTGTCCACGTGCAGCACCGGGAAGGGCACCTTGCCGGGCCAGAAGGCCTTGGTGGCCAGGTGCAGCATCACCACGGAATCCTTGCCGCCGGAGAACAGCAGCGCAGGCTTCTCGAACTCGGCAACCACTTCGCGGATGATGTGGATGGCCTCGGATTCGAGCGTGTCGAGGCTGGAGAGGCGCGTGGAAACGGGAGCGTCGGTCACCTGTGTGGGCTCCTCAGTCAGGAAAGTGCTCATACGTGCAGTCCGCATTCTGTCTTGTCGGTTCCTGCCCAGCGTCCGGCGCGGGGGTCGTCGCCGGGCGCCACCTTGCGGGTGCAAGGCTGGCAGCCAATGGACGGGTAGCCCTGTGAAAGCAGCGGGTTGACGGGAAGAAGGTTGTCGTCGGAGTACTGCACCAGCTGGTCGAAAGTCCAGGCCGCCACCGGGTTGACCTTGACCAGGCCATTGGACTCGTCCCAGGTGATCAGCGGCGTGTTGGTGCGGGTGGGGGCCTCGTCGCGGCGGACTCCAGTGAACCAGAGCTCGTAGCCGGCGAGGGTGCGGCGCAGGGGCGCCACCTTGCGCAGGGCGCAGCACTGCGCGGGGTCGCGGGCGAACAGGTCCTTGCCCAGGAGCCGGTCCTGCTGCTCCACGGTGTTCTCCGGCAGCACGTCCACGACGTTGACGCGCAGGTTGGCCGCCACCTCGTCGCGGGTCGCGTGTGTCTCCGGGAAGTGGTAGCCGGTCTCCAGGAACAGGACGTCGACGCCGGGGAGCTCGTCCGCGACAAGCGCCGGCAGGACCGCGTCCGCCATGGAGCAGGCGACGGCGACCATCGGCAGCTCGAAATTGCGGGCCACCCAAGCGATGACATCGCGGGCCGGGGCGTCCCAGCCGAGCTCGGCGGCGCCGGCCTCGGCAAGGGCCTTGAGCTCGTCGTGGGTGCGGAGTGCAACGGTCACTGGAGATCACCCTCCTCCGCAGCGAACGCCCACTCGGCGAAGCTTTGGCCCTCGGAGCGGTCCGCGACGAACTTCCGGACCACGCGTTCCACGTAGTCGGGCAGCTCCCCGGCCGTGACCTTGAGGCCGCGGACGGTGCGGCCGAGGCCTGCCTCCTCGCGGCTGTCGGACGCGAGCCCGCCGCCGAGGTGGACCTGGAAGCCCGGGGTGGGGTCGCCGTCGGGCGTCGGCAGCATCATGCCCTTGAGGCCGATGTCCGCCGTCTGGATCCGGGCGCAGGAGTTGGGGCAGCCGTTGATGTGAAGGGACAGTGCCTGGGGCAGCTGCTTGCTCTCGGCGAGGTCGGCCAGGCGGCGCTCCAGCTCGGCGACCGCCGTCGCCGCAGTGACCTTCGTTTCCACGATGGCGAGCTTGCAGAACTCGATGCCGGTGCAGGCGATGGTGCCGCGCCGGAACACGGACGGCCGGGCGGACAGGCCCAGGGCGTCGAGTTCGGCGACGAGCGGGTCCACCTCGTCCTTGGGCACGTCGAGGACCACGAGCTTCTGGTGCGGGGTGGTGCGCAGGCGCTGCGAGCCGCGGGCTTCGAGGGTGTCCGCGAGCTTGACCAGCTGGCTGCCGGAGAGGCGGCCGGCCAGCGGGGTGGCGCCGATGAAGAACTTGCCGTCCTTCTGTTCGTGCACGCCGATGTGGTCACCGGGCGTGGACGGTTTGGGCGCCGCGGGGCCGTCGTCGAGTTTGTAGCCGAGGTATTCGTCCTCGAGGACCTGGCGGAACTTCACCGGTCCCCAGTCGGCCAGCAGGAACTTCAGGCGGGCCTTGGTGCGCATGCGCCGGTAGCCGTAGTCGCGGAAGATGCTGGTGACGCCGAGCCACACGTCGGCGGCCTGGTCCGGCCGGACGAAGGCGCCGAGGCGTTTGCCCAGCATGGGGTTGGTGGAGAGCGCGCCGCCTACCCAGAGGTCGTAGCCGATGCCGAGCTCGGGGTGGACCAGGCCCACCAGGGCGACGTCGTTGATCTCATGCACCACGTCCTGGCTGGGGTGGCCTGTGATGGCGGTCTTGAATTTGCGCGGCAGGTTGGCCAGTTCCGGGTCGCCGATGAACCGTTCGGCGAGTTCCTGGATCAGCGGCGTGGGGTCGATGATCTCGTCCTTGGCGATGCCCGCAACCGGGGAGCCAAGGATGACGCGGGGGACGTCGCCGCAGGCTTCCGTGGTGGACAGCCCCACGCCCTCGAGCCGGCGCCAGATCTCGGGCATGTCTTCCACCCGGATCCAGTGCAGCTGGATGTTCTGGCGGTCCGTGAGGTCGGCCGAGTCGCGGGCGAAGTCCACGGAGATCTGGCCGATGACGCGCAGCTGCTCGGTGGTGAGCGCACCGCCGTCGATCCTCACCCGCAGCATGAAGTATTTGTCTTCGAGTTCGTGCGGCTCAAGCGTGGCGGTCTTGCCGCCGTCGATCCCGGGCTTGCGCTGGGTGTACAGGCCCCACCAGCGGAACCGGCCGTGCAGGTCGGTGCCGTCGATCGAGTCGAAGCCGTGCTTGGAGTAGACGGACTCGATACGCTCGCGGACGTTGAGGCCGTTGTCTTCCTGTTTCCAGGTTTCGTTGGCGTTCAGCGGCGTGGTGCCGTCCACTTTCCACTGCCCGTGCGGCTTTGCGGCCGGACGGGAGGGGCGTTTGGTGCGGCCGGCGGCAGCCTCGTCCGTGGACGCTCCGGCTAGAGCTGTATCAGTCATGCATCGACTGTAGGGGTGGCTGTAATCCCGTCACAAAGGTTCAGAAATGGGGAGTCACCTAGGGAAATATTTCGTCACGAACCGCCGGAAACCCTTGAAGTAGCCACGCGGCTGTGCATCTGCGGGGACCGTCAGGGCCGGGGTTGCGGGGCTGCGGCCAGCGCGGCGTCGTAGCGTTCCAGGGCAATTTCGGCGAGGACCGGCGAGGGCAGCAGCGGCGCCGTCACAAGGTCCGCGCCGGCCTTGGCCAACTGGTCATGGAAGAAGCCGGGCGCCAGGAGATAGGAGGCGATGACCACGCGGCCGCCCAGGTCCACCGCACCGGCCGACTCCCCCGCGCCGGCACCGCCGGCGGCCTCCTCGCGGAGCATGGCGACGGCGTCGGGAACCGAGGGCTTGGCGGAGGCACCGTAGCCGGCCACGATCCGGTTGGAACGCAAGGCACGGAGCTGGTCCGTGAGTTCTTCGACACTCTGCGCGGCGCTGGGATCGGAGGACCCGGCGGCGGCGAGGACCACGGCGTCGTTGTCTGTCACTCCTGCCTCGCGCAGCCGCGCGTCCAGCAGCGCTGCGAGCCGCGGGTCCGGCCCCAGCGGCGCCGCGGCAAGAGTGTCCGGCCGGCTCTTCACGGCCCGGGCGATGTCCACTTTGACGTGGTATCCGACGCTGAGCAACAGGGGAACCACGACGGCGGTCTCCCCCTCCGGAAGGCCCGCCACGACGGCCGGCAGGTCCGGGTCTTGGACGTCGACGTACGCCTCGCGGACATCAAGCCCTGGACGGAGCCCGGCGATGCCGTCCCGGAGCGCGTTGACCTCCGCGGCTCCGTGCGGGCTTGACGTGCCGTGGGCGCAGGCGATCAGGATGGGGCTATTCATAGCCGTTAGCGTAACCTTGGAGCCGCCCTATCCGCCCCCTTGTTATCGACCGGGACGCTTCATGACCTTCTCCTTTAGCCTCGTCCTGATCTGGCTTGACCTGGCGGGTGTCTTCTTCTTTGCGGTCTCCGGCTCGCTGCTCGCGGCGCGAAAGCAGTTCGACATTATCGGCTCGCTGCTCCTGGCGTCTGTGGTGAGCCTTGGCGGCGGTGTCATCCGCGACATCATCATCAGCGCGGGCCCGCCCGCCGCGTTCACCAACCCGGCGTATTTGGCGCCGCCGCTGCTCGCCACTGTGCTGGTGTATTTCCTGTTCTCCAGCGTCCAGCGCTTCACTTCGCTGCTGGTCCTGTTCGACGCCGGCGGGCTGGCCTTGTTTTGCATCACCGGCACGCTGAAGGCCCTGGCCGCCGGGATGAACCCCGTAGCCGCAGTCCTGCTGGGCGTCACGACGGCGGTGGGCGGCGGCCTTCTGCGGGATATCACCGCCAACGAGGTGCCGCAGCTCTTCGACCCCAAGGATCTCTACGCGCTGCCGGCGTTCGCCGGGGCATTGTCGACCGTGATCCTGTCCCTCACCGGGACCTTCACCGCATTGACGGCCTGCGCCGTCGCCGCTCTCGTCTTCGCGTTCCGGGTCACGGCCTGGCGGCGCCACTGGTACGTTCCGCTGGCAGTGCGCGGCTGGCATCGGCTGGGCCTGGACACTGCGGAAAACGACCGCTAGGGATTAGCTAGGATAAGACCATGACTGACATGTTCCTCGAGAAATTCCGCGCGCTTGTCCCGAAGTATCTCGAAGACGAATGGCAGGAAGAAGATGGCCTCGCGGCCGACGAGCTTGACGCCGCCCTGGCCGAACACCAGTTCCAGGTCCCGCTGGTCCTGCGCGAGTTCTACCTGGCCGTCGGCGGCTGCGAGGACATCATGGAGGCCTACCACTACTTCTGGGACCCCGAAGAGCTCGAAGTCGATGACGAGGGCTTCCTCATGTTCCTCGAGGACGAGGAAGAGCAGTTCACCTGGGGCTTCCGCGTCGGGGACCTCAGCATCCCGGATCCCATCGTGTACCGCCGGAACAACGCCCGCGGCCAGTGGAAGAGCGAGGAGGGGACTTTCTCCGAATTCGTCTTCGACATGTTCGAGTGGGCCTTCAACGACGAAGACGAGGACTAGGCGGCCACTGCGGCCACCCCTCCCCCGCCTTCATCC
>NZ_CAKKMF010000121.1 GCF_918697925.1 Arthrobacter sp. Bi26 | reverse complement strand
CAGTAGGCCCCGTGTCGGTCCGCCTGAGCCGGATGGACCCTGCCAGTTGCCCGTCGCAGCTGATGGCCCAGCTCTTCTGCCCCGCGGGACCGTCCAGGCCGGCGGCGGAGGCGCGGTGGAATTCGCGGAACCAGCTGATCCGATCGGTGTTCCAGCCGGCGGCCGTCCCCAGCGGCGGGGTGACCTCGTCGGCGTCGGCGTCCCGGAGCGCAAGTTCCAGGAGCTGTGCGAGCACGGCCTCGCTGACGTCAAGAAGCGCGACCGCGGGCACGGGCTCAGCTGATGGGGACATCGATCCACTCCGTTTCTCCGGGCAACAGCGATGCGCTGCCGGCTGACATGGCGGCCACGCGGTCCGCGGCCCGGGCCAGCTCTTCCGGATCATCCGGGAGCGCCAGCCTCAGGACAGTAGTCTGCGCCTCGTAACGGGTTTCAGCCATGACATACCCCGCGGCGCGCAGATCGTTCTCGAGCCGCCCGGCCACGGCGTGCTGCACTGGCACTGAGCAGATTCGTAGCCGGCGGCGCCGCACGAGGGGCGCGAGCTCCAGCGCCTCGGACACAGATTCCGAATAGGCACGCACCAGGCCGCCGGCGCCCAGGAGAATTCCGCCGAAATAGCGCACCACGATCGCGGCGACGTCGCTGAGATCGGCGACGCCGGGCGCGGTCTCCCGCTTCAGCAGCGCCTCGAGCATGGGGAGGCCCGCCGTGCCGGACGGCTCGCCGTCGTCGTTGGACCTCTGCACGTCCCGGTCGGGGCCGAGCACGAAGGCGAAGCAGTGATGCCGGGCGTCATGGAATTCCCGGCGCAGGCGGCCCAGGGCGGCCCGGGCGGCGTCCTCGTCCGCCGTTCGGGCCAGGACGGTGATGAACCGGGACCGCTTGACCTCGATTTCGTGGCGGAACTCGGTCCCCGCGGCGAGGGTGGTGTAGAGGGCCGTCCTGCTCTCGGGGGTTTCCGCCGCATCTGCCACCGGTTCAGTTTAGTCTGGTGAGGTGTTGAAGATCGGGTTGACCGGCGGGATCGCTTCGGGGAAGTCAATGGTTGCGTCGCGCCTGCGCGAACTGGGAGCAGTGCTTGTCGACGCCGACGCGCTGGCCAGGGAGGTCGTGGAACCAGGAACGCCAGGGCTGGCGAAGGTGGTCGAGGCCTTCGGTGCCGCCATCCTGACGTCGGACGGCCGGCTGGACCGGGCTCGGCTCGGTGCCATGGTCTTCGGCGACCCTGAGCGCCTGGCCGTGCTCAACGGGATCATCCACCCCTTGGTGCGGGAGGGCGCCGCAGCGATTGTTGCCGCCGCCCCGGCCGGCGCCGTCGTGGTCCAGGACATCCCGCTGCTGGTCGAAACCGGACAAGGGAAGAACTTCCACCTGGTGGTCGTGGTGGATGCCCCGGATGGCGTCCGGATCCAACGCATGACCGAACACCGCAACATGAGCGTCGAGCAGGCGCACGCCCGCATGAGCGCCCAGGCGAGCCGCAAGGACAGGCTGGCGGCGGCGGACGTCGTGCTCGAGAACGCGGGCACCCCGGAACAACTCCGGCGCGCCGTGGACGCGCTGTGGGAGGAGCGGCTGACGCCGTTCGCGCTGAACCTCAAGGAACAGCGGATTGCACCGCGGACGGAAGGGCCGGTCCTCTCCACCGCCGATCCGGCCTGGGCGGCCCAGGCCGGCCGGCTGATTGCCCGTTTGCACGCCGCGGTTCCGCAGGACGTCCTGGCCGTGGACCACATCGGGTCCACGGCCGTCCCGGACCTTGACGCCAAAGATGTGATCGACCTCCAGCTGAGCGTCCGCGACCTCGACGCCGCGGACCGGATCGCGCCGCTGCTGGCCGACGCGGGATTCCCGCGCTGGCCCGGCATCATTGCCGACAACCCCAAGCCCACTCACCCGGACCCCGCCGACTGGGGCAAGCGGCTGCACGGCAACGCCGATCCAGGCCGGCCGGTGAATCTTCACCTCCGCGCGGCAGGTTCCCCGGGCTGGCGGTATGCCCTGTGCTTCCGCGACTGGCTCCGCGCCGATCCCGAGGCCCGGGCGGACTATGTCGCGGAAAAGAAGCGGGTGGCCGGGCTGCATGAGACAGACAAGTCCACCGCCGGCTATGCCGCCGATAAAGAGGGCTGGTTCACCGACTACGCTGCGCCCCGGATGGAAGCGTGGGTGCGGCGCACGGGATGGCTGGCGCCGTCGTACTTTGACGCTGAGCGGGCGGACGACGGCGGTGCGGACGACGGCGCTAGCGGCACCGTCAGCGGCGCCGCGGCCCCTGCCTCAGGCTCCGCCAGCACGGTCGGCCCAGGAACTGCCCAAAGCTGAATCAGGACATCCTGTCGCAGCCCGGCGGTAGATTAGGTACATGAGTCTTGCCCAGGAAATCAACCGCGTCGTGGCGCCCTTCGAGGTCATCAGCGAGTTCCAGCCGGCGGGTGACCAGCCGGCCGCCATCGCCGAACTGACCGAGCGCATCAAGAACGGCGAAAAAGACGTCGTGCTGCTCGGCGCGACCGGCACCGGCAAGAGCGCGACGACGGCTTGGCTGATCGAGCAGGTCCAGCGTCCCACCCTGGTGATGGTGCAGAACAAGACCCTCGCCGCGCAGCTGGCCAACGAATTCCGGGAACTGCTGCCGAACAACGCGGTGGAGTACTTCGTCTCCTACTACGACTACTACCAGCCCGAGGCCTACGTCGCCCAGACGGACACCTTCATCGAGAAGGACTCCTCCGTCAACGAGGAAGTCGAACGGCTCCGGCACTCCGCCACCAACGCGCTGCTGACCCGCCGCGACGTGATTGTGGTGGCCACCGTCTCCTGCATCTACGGCCTGGGCACCCCGGAAGAATACATCGCCGGCATGGTGACCCTCCGCAGGGGAGCGGAGATGAACCGCGACGACCTGCTCCGGAAGTTCGTTTCCATGCAGTACACCCGCAACGACATGGACTTCCACCGCGGCACGTTCCGGGTGCGCGGCGACACCGTGGAAATCATCCCGATGTACGAGGAACTGGCGATCCGGATCGAGTTCTTCGGGGACGAGATCGAGAACATCCAGACCCTTCACCCGTTGACCGGCGAAGTGCTCCGGGACGAGACCGAAATGTACGTCTTCCCCGCCTCGCACTACGTCGCCGGTCCGGAACGGATGGGCCGGGCGATCAAGAGAATCGAAGACGAACTGGCCGAGCGTCTCGCGGTGCTGGAAGGCCAGAACAAGCTGGTCGAGGCCCAACGGCTCCGGATGCGCACCACCTATGACCTGGAAATGATGCAGCAGATGGGGTTCTGCAACGGCATCGAGAACTATTCCTCGCACATTGACGGCCGTGCCCGCGGGACCGCGCCGCACTGCCTCATCGACTACTTCCCGGACGATTTCCTCCTGGTGATCGATGAATCCCACGTCACCGTCCCGCAGATCGGCGCCATGTACGAGGGCGACATGTCCCGCAAACGGAACCTCGTGGACCACGGCTTCAGGCTGCCCTCGGCGATGGACAACCGCCCGCTCAAGTGGGACGAGTTCCAGGACCGCGTGGGCCAGACCGTCTACCTCTCCGCCACCCCGGGCAAATACGAGCTCGGCAAGTCCGACGGCTCCGTCCAGCAGATCATCCGCCCCACCGGCCTGATCGACCCGGAGGTCGTCGTCAAGCCCACGAAGGGGCAGATCGATGACCTGCTGGGCGAAATCCGGACCCGTACCGCGAAGAACGAGCGGGTCCTGGTCACCACCTTGACCAAGCGGATGGCCGAGGACCTCACGGACTACCTGCTGGGCCATGGTGTAAAGGTCGAATATCTGCACTCCGACGTCGACACCCTGCGCCGCGTCGAACTCCTGCGCGAACTGCGGATGGGTGTCTTCGACGTCCTCGTCGGCATCAACCTGCTCCGCGAAGGCCTCGACCTCCCGGAGGTGTCGCTGGTCAGCATCCTGGACGCGGACAAGGAAGGCTTCCTGCGCTCCTCGACGTCCCTGATCCAGACCATCGGGCGAGCCGCCCGCAACGTGTCCGGCCAGGTGCACATGTACGCGGACCGGATCACCGACTCGATGGCCCACGCCATCGACGAGACGAACCGCCGCCGCGCCATCCAGGTTGCCTACAACACGGAGAAGGGGATCGATCCCCAGCCGCTGCGGAAGAAGATCGCGGACATCACCGACCAGCTGGCCAAGGAAGATGCCGACACCCGCGAGCTGCTGGCCGCGGCCGGCAAGAACCGCGGCAAGGGCAAGGGCGCCGCGCACATCCGCGCGGACGGGCTCGCGGCCGCACCGGCGGAGGACCTCGTTGGCCTGATCGAGCAGCTGACCGAACAGATGCACGCCGCAGCCGGGGAGCTGCAGTTCGAACTCGCCGCCCGGCTCCGCGACGAGGTGGGGGAACTGAAGAAGGAGCTGCGTCAAATGCAATCCGCGGGGCACGCCTAGGGTAAACTCGGACAAACGTAGGGGAGTATCCCAAGCGCTACGATCGTCAACACGCACGGCTACGATGCCGCGCCGGGCGTAGCGGGCAGCCAGGCAGCGTCATGCGCCAGCGGTCGGAGAGACTTACACCGCTGAGCTGTACCCTACGAAAGGTATTTCCCCGTGCCCGAGCTTCCCCTGTGGTTTGAGATCGGCTCGTTTGTCGCCCTCGGCGTCATCCTTGCCATCGACCTGCTGATGGTCCTCAAACGCCCGCATGAGCCCTCCATGAAAGAAGCCGGGTTGTGGGTTGCGTTCTACGTGGCCCTGGCCCTGGTCTTCGCCGGCGCCATGTTCGCCTTCACCGGCCCGGAATTCGGCGGCCAGTTCATCGCCGGCTGGGTGACGGAATACAGCCTGAGCATCGACAACCTGTTCGTCTTCATCATCATCATGGCGCGCTTCTCGGTACCGCGAAAATACCAGCAGGAAGTGCTCATGGTGGGCATCATCATCGCCCTCATCCTCCGCGGCATATTCATCATGCTCGGCGCGATCGTGATCGAGCAGTTCAGCTGGGTCTTCTATATCTTCGGTGCCTTCCTGCTCTGGACCGCCTGGAAGCAGGCCCAGGACGAGGGCGAGGACGAGGAAGACAAGGAAAACCCGCTGATCGCCCGGATCCGCAGGGTCCTGCCGATGTCCGAGAAGTTCGACGGCGGCAAGCTCCGCACCGTCGTCGACGGCAAGAAGGTCTTCACCCCGATGCTGATCGTCTTTGTGACCATCGGCATGACGGACCTGCTCTTCGCCGTCGACTCCATTCCGGCCATCTTCGGCCTCACCCAGAGCGCCTTCATCGTCTTCACCGCGAACATTTTCGCCCTGATGGGGCTGCGCCAGCTGTACTTCCTGCTCGGCGGCCTGATGAACCGGCTCATTTACCTCAAGCACGCGCTCTCCGTGATCCTGGCGTTCATCGGCGTCAAGCTGGTCCTGCACGCCATGCACGTCAACGAGCTGCCCTTCATCAACGGCGGCCAGCACATTGAATGGGCACCGGAGATCCCCACGTACGTCTCGCTCGGAGTGATCATCGGCACCATCGTCATCGCGGTGGTCGCCAGCCTGGTCAGCTCCAAGGCGTCCAAGTCGAAGCTGGACGCCCGGCTGGAAGAGGACTCCCGCAAGAGCCTGAGCGACGTCGACTAGCGCCGCACCGCCGGTTTACCGGCAGCGCGCAGCAGAACGGCGCTGGACCCTCACAGGTCCGGCGCCGTCCTTGTCTGGGTTTGCGCCGGCGGCCATCAGTGGAGCCGGTGCCAGGTCAGCGGCGGGCGGAACGGGCCATTCCCAGCAGGCGCCCGAAGATCGCCTCGCCGTCGTCCGCGATGCCGTCGTGGTGGAACTCGTCGGACTCCCACACCTGCAGGCCCCGGACGGCGGCTGCTGTTTCCAGGGAGAGCTCACGGTCCACGTAGATGTCGTCGGTGTAGACGGCCGCGGCGACGGGCACGGAATTCAGCGCCAGCCTCTCCGGATCATAGAGCGGCGCCCAGTCGTCCTTTTCGGCGAGGAGCCGGGCCACGTCCTGCAGCGGGCGCAGGGCCGGGTCCTGCTCGAAGTACCAGGGGTACACCATTTCCCCGGTCAGGAGCGGCTCACCGGCGTCGGGGCGGAACTCCGGGAATTCCTCCAGCACGCGCCAGGCGGCCCAGCTGGTGGCCCCGGCCTGGCCGTATATGGACTCGTGCATCAGCGCGTACAAGGGGTTGGCGGCCCTTGAGACGATTCCCCGGACCTGTTCCAGGAAGGCGTCCGAGAGGCGGACGCCGTCGGGTGTGGCCACGAAGGCGTCTTCGAGGAGGTGGTGCAGCGCGTCCACCCGGGTATTGCCGCCCAGGAACGAGCCCACCATCTGGAACCGTTCCACGGTGAGCCGGCCGCCGTCGGGCAGGAATTCCTCCGTGTCCCGGAGGTGCCGGGCGATCCGGGTGATCGTGGCCCGGTCCTCGGGGTACCAGTCAAAGTATTCGGCGTTCCGGGCCGCGACCCGCTGAAATGTAGCCCTGTACACCCGGTCCGCGGAACCGCCCAGCGGGGCCAGTCCGCCCGTCACGAGCACCTCGCGCAGACCTTCGGGCGCGAAGGAAAGGTAGCTGAGTGCGCAGAAACCGCCGTAGCTCTGGCCGTAGATGGTCCAGGGGGCGGAGCCGAGGGCCGCCCGGATGGCCTCGGCGTCGGCGACGATCGAGTCGGCGCGGAAGTGCGTCAGGTAGCGGGCCTGGTCCGCGCCGGTGCCGCGCAGCGGAAGTGTGTTGCGGTCCACGGCCGAGGACAGGCCGGTGCCGCGCTGGTCCAGCATGAGGATCCGGAAGTCCCTCGCGGCGGCCTTGCTCCAGCCGCCCAGGGACGGGAACCGGTTGCCGCGCCCGCCGGGACCGCCCTGCAGGAAGAGCAGCCAGGGGAGCTCGGCGGCGTTTTCCTCGCTGTGTTCCGTGGACACGTACTCGCGGGCGAACACCGAGATGGTCTCGCCGCGCCGTCCCGCCTCGCTGAAGTGGTCCAGGGGGACCTGGAAGTAGTGTTCAGTGGTCCGCATTCCACGGAAGGTGTGGCGTGCCCGGACGCTGTGCCGGACGGTAGATGCAGACTCCAGGAGGGAGGCTCCCATGAGCCCCGTCAGCGGGAGATCAGCCACGGGCGGCCGCCCCGCGGGAGTCGGCGGGGGAACCGGCGAGGGCGCCTGCACCAGGATCTGCCCCGGTAAGTGTGCCGGAAACTAGGCGGGGGGCGCCGAAAGCCGCCAGCGCGGCTCCGGCGAGGCGGAAGGTGGACCATTCCTCCATCGGTGCGGCGCCAAGCTTCTTGTAGAAGTTGATGGAGGGCTCGTTCCAGTCCAGCACGCTCCATTCGACGCGCGCGTAGCCGCGGTCGACGGCGGTCGCGGCCAGGTGCTGCAGGAGTGCTTTGCCGTGGCCCTCGCCGCGGGCCTCCGGCCTGACGTAGAGGTCCTCCAGGTAGATCCCGTGGACGCCTTCCCACGTGGAGTAGTTCAGGAACCAGAGGGCGAAGCCCCGCACCTCGCCGGACGCGTTCTCCGCCATGGTGGCGAAGACCCTCGGATTTTCGCCGAAGAGGACCTCGGTGAGCAGCTCGGGGGTATTCCGGACGGCGTCCGGTTCCTTCTCGTAGAGGGCGAGGTCGTGGATCATCTGCAGGATGGCAGGGACGTCATGCGGTGCGGCAGGGCGGATTACACTCATTATTCGAGTTTACCCGCGGCGCGCACCGTCCCCGGGACGGCCCCCGCCGGCGCCGTGTGCCGGCGCGCACCGTCCCCGGGCCGGCGCCGCCGGCTAGAGCCGGTTGACGTCCGTGACGCGGACGACGGCGGTCCCGGACTCGTCCGAAGCCGCCAGATCCACCTCGGCGGAGATGCCCCAGTCGTGGTGGCGGGCCGGGTCATCGAAGATCTGCCGGACCTTCCACGCGCCGGGTCCCTCGGTGATGATCAGCAGCCCGGGGCCGCGGGCGTCCGGGCCGGTGCCGATGTCGTTGTGTTCGTCGAAGTAGTCATCCAGGGCATCCTCCCAGCGCTCCGCGTCCCAGCCGGAACCGGCGTCGAGCTCGCCCAAGGCGGTGGCGGCCTCATCGGCGAACAGCTCCACGCGGCGGAACATCTCGTTGCGCACCATCACCCGGAAGGCCCGGATGTTGGAGGTCAGCGACGGCGGCGGGGGCGGGGGAGCGTCGTGCGGTGTGGGCGCAGCGCCGGACGTCAGTTCTTCCCATTCGTCGAGCAGGCTGGAGTCCACCTGGCGGACCAGTTCGCCCAGCCAGGCGACGAGGTCCTCGAGGTCCTCCCGGAGCGCATCCTGCGGGACGGTCTGGCGGAGCGCCTTGAAGCCGTCGGCGAGGTAGCGCAGCACGATCCCCTCCGAGCGGGCCAGGCCGTAGAACTGGACGAATTCGCCGAAGTTCATGGCGCGCTCGTACATGTCCCGGACCACGGACTTGGGCGCGAGCTCAAAGTCGCCGACCCAGGGCGCGGCCTTGCGGTAGACATCGAAGGCCTCGCCGAGGATCTCCGCGAGCGGCTGCGGGTAGGTGACCTCCTCGAGCATCGCCATCCTCTGGTCGTACTCGATGCCGTCGGCCTTCATCGCCGCGATGGCTTCTCCACGCGCCTTCTTCTGCTGTGCCGTCAGGATCTGGCGCGGCTTCTCCAGGGTCGCCTCGATCACGGACACAACGTCCAGGGCGTACGACGGCGACTCCGGGTCCAGCAGCTCCAGCGCGGCGAGGGCGAACGGCGACAGAGGCTGGTTGAGGGCAAAGTTGGCCTGCAGGTGGACCGTGAGCCGGACCGTGCGGCCGTCTGCACCCTGCTCTTCCGGCGGGATCCGCTCCACGACGCCGGCAGCGAGCAGTTCGCGGTAGATTCCCAGTGCCTTCTTCATGAGCCGCAGCTGCGCCGGGCGGGTCTCGTGGTTTTCGGTGAGCAGGCGGCGGGCGGCCTGGAACGGGTCGCCGGGGCGTTCCATGAGGTTCATCAGCATCGCGTGCGTCACGGTGAAACTCGACGTGAGGGGATCCGGAACAGACTCGACCAGCCGCTTGTAGGTCGGTTCACCCCAGGACACGAAACCCTCCGGGGGCTTCTTCTTAACTACCTGGCGCAGCTTCTTCTGGTCGTCGCCGAACTTGGCGGTGGCCTTGGCCATCGCCTTCACGTTCTCGGTCACGTGCTCCGGGGCCTGGACCACCACGGTTCCGGCAGTGTCATAGCCGGCGCGTCCGGCGCGCCCCGCGATCTGGTGGAATTCGCGGGAGTTCAACAGCCGGGTGCGGACACCGTCGTACTTGCTCAGGGCCGTGAGCAGCACGGTGCGGATGGGCACGTTGATGCCCACCCCGAGGGTATCCGTGCCGCAGATGACCTTCAGCAGGCCGGCCTGGGCTAGCTGTTCGACCAGCCGGCGGTACTTCGGCAGCATGCCGGCGTGGTGGACGCCGATGCCGTGCCGGACCAGCCGGTTGAGGGTCTTGCCGAAGCCCGCGGCGAAGCGGAACCCGGCGATGAGCTCGGCAATCTTGTCTTTTTCCTCGCGGGTGCAGACGTTGATGCTCATCAGGTTCTGGGCCCGGTCAATCGCTTCGACCTGGCTGAAGTGGACCACGTAGACCGGGACCTGCTTGGTGGCGAGCAGCTCCTCAAGGGTCTCGTGGACCGGGGTCTGCTCGAAGTAGTAGTGCAGCGGAATGGGACGTTCCGCGGAACTGACGGTCGTTGTCGCGCGGCCTGTCAGTTCGCGGAGGCCGTCCTCGAAACGGCTGACGTCGCCGAGGGTCGCCGACATCAGCAGGAACTGCGCCTGGGGCAGTTCGAGCAGCGGCACCTGCCACGCCCAGCCGCGCTGCGGGTCCGAGTAGAAGTGGAACTCGTCCATGATGACGGCGCCAAGTTGGGCCGCCGCACCTTCACGCAGGGCGATGTTGGCCAGAATTTCGGCAGTGCAGCAGATGATCGGGGCGTCCTGGTTGACGCCGGAGTCGCCGGTGATCATACCCACGTTGTCGGCCCCGAAGATCTCGCAGAGGGCGAAGAACTTCTCCGAAACAAGGGCCTTGATCGGGGCGGTGTAGTAGCTGCGCTGCCCGCGGGCCATGGCCTGGAAATGCGCGGCGATGGCCACAAGGGATTTCCCGGATCCGGTCGGCGTGGCCAGGATGACGTTGGAGCCGGCGGCCAGCTCCATGACGGCCTCGTCCTGGGCGGTGTAGAGGGCAAGGCCGCGGGTCTCGGTCCACTCGACGAACCGGGTGTAGAGCTCGTCCGGGTCCAGGGCCGTCCTGCCGGGGACTCGGGCGGCCGGGGCGGGGAGCTGATCAACGAGTTTCATTGCTGTCCAGCTTAGTGCCCGCGCAGTGCCCGCGGCACCGGCGCGGGCCCTGCGCTGCACGCAGCGAATAGGTGCCTCCTTGGCTGGCCCAAGGGGCGGGGCTAGGCTTCGGTTAGGACGACTTTGCCGGGAACTGGAGGCGCCATGAAGTGGGATCCCGAGAAATATGTGCAGTTCGGGGATTACCGGGACAGGCCATTTTTTGACCTGACGGGGCGGATTCATGCCGAAGCCCCGCGGCACGTCGTGGACCTCGGCTGCGGTCCCGGCAACCTGACCGCGACGCTCGCGGACCGGTGGCCGGGCGCCCAGGTGGTGGGCCTGGATTCTTCGCCGGAAATGCTGGCCACCTCAAAGGACTACGCAGCCGCGGCAGCCAATCTTTCCTACGAGCTGTCCGACATCGCACACTGGCTGCCGTCCGGAGACACCGATGTGGTGGTCACCAACGCCGCCCTGCAGTGGGTGCCCGGCCACCGGAAAATGCTGCCCGAGTGGCTCGATGCCCTCAAACCTGGCGCCTGGTTCGCGCTTCAGGTGCCGGGGAACTTCAACGCCCCGTCCCACACCCTGATGCGGGAACTCGCCGAGTCCCCGGCCTGGGCGGGGCGGCTCGCCGGGGTTCTGCGCCACGAGGACGTGGTGGGGG
>NZ_CAKKMF010000120.1 GCF_918697925.1 Arthrobacter sp. Bi26 | reverse complement strand
CGCCCGCACCACGTCGTCCCGAAGTGCATCGTCCAGCCGGCCAGCACTGCGGGTCGGCGTCGTACAGCACCGCTGGCATCCTGACGCCGCGGCCCTGCACGCGGAACTGGACGACGGCATCGGGCGGGCCGCCCGGTTGGGAGCCGCCGTCGTCTTCCTGCCCGAGCTCACACTGTCCCGGTACCCCGCGGATACGCTTCCCGAAAACGACACCACCCGGGCCGGGGCCCCGCGCCCGCGGCCCTCGGACATCGCCGAGGACCTGTTCACCGGCCCCACGTTCCGGTTCGCGGCGGACGCGGCCCGCCGGCACGGAATCTGCGTCCACGCTTCGCTGTACCAGAAGGCGGAGAACCCGGACGGTTCCGACGACGGCCTGGGCCTGAACACTGCCATCCTGGTCTCCCCCGAAGGCGAACTGCTGGCACGCACGCACAAGCTGCACATCCCCGTCACAGCCGGCTACTACGAGGACAAATTCTTCCGCCAGGGCCCGGACGGCGACGATGCTTACGAGGTCCATTCCCCCGCCGAGCTCGGCGGCGCACGGTTGGGCATGCCCACCTGCTGGGACGAATGGTTCCCGGAGTTGGCGCGGATTTACTCCCTCGGCGGGGCAGAACTCCTGGTCTACCCCACCGCCATCGGCTCCGAGCCGGACCACCCGGAGTTCGACACCCAGCCGTTGTGGCAACAGGTCATTGTGGGCAACGGCATTGCCAACGGGCTGTTCATGGTGGTCCCCAACCGCTGCGGCAGCGAAGGCACCCTGAACTTCTACGGCTCCTCCTTCATCTCCGATCCCTACGGCCGGATCCTCGCCCAGGCACCACGGGACGAATCCGCGGTGATTGTGGCGGACCTCGACCTCGACCAGCGCCGTGACTGGCTCACGCTCTTTCCCTTCCTGGCCACGCGCCGCCCGGACACCTACGCGCGGCTGACCGAACCGGTACGCGCCGATGCCCCGCTCGGCCTCGACGCCTATGAGCCCACTGCGTATGAGGCCACTGGGCAGAAGGTCACTGCGCAGAAGGTCACGGCATGAGCGCCTGGCGGATGCCGTCCGAAACGGCACCCCAGGACCGTGTCTGGATGGCGTTCCCCACCGGCGGCTACACCCTGGGCGAAACAGAGGCAGAAGCCCACGCCGCCCGCTCCGTCTGGGCCGCCGTCGCGAACGCCGTTGTGGAATTCGAACCGGTCACCATGCTGGTGGCGCCGGCGGATGTGGAGACCGCCGCCCGCTACCTCCACCCGGACATCGAGGTGGTCACCGCCGCCTTAAACGACGCCTGGATGCGGGACATCGGCCCCACGTTCGTCCTGGACGACGGCGGCCGGCTCGGCGCCGTGGACTGGGTGTTCAACGGCTGGGGCGGCCAGGACTGGGCGGCCTGGGACAAGGACTCGCTCGTGGCAGCTGCCGTCGTGGCACGCTCGGGGGCCAGCCACCTCGTCTCGCCCCTGGTGAACGAGGGCGGCGGCATCCACGTCGACGGCGAAGGAACGGTCCTCGTCACCGAGACGGTGCAACTGGATCCGGGCCGGAACCCGGGGCTCAGCAAGGCCGACGTCGAGGCCGAACTGGCCCGGACCCTGGGCACCAGCCACGTGATCTGGCTTCCCCGCGGGCTGACCCGGGATTCGGAACGGTTCGGCACGCGCGGTCACGTCGATATCGTCGCGGCCATCCCGTCTCCGGGCACGTTGCTGGTCCACTCCCAGCAGAACCCGGCACACCCCGACTTCGAGGTCAGCCGCGAAATCATCAGCCACCTCGCCACCACCCGCGACGCGGCCGGCCGCGAATGGAACATCATCGAGGTCCCCGCCCCGGAAACCCTGACCGACGAGGACGGCTTCGTCGACTACAGCTACATCAACCATCTGGTGGTCAATGGCGGCGTCATCGCCTGCACGTTCGGCGACCCGATGGACGAAAAAGCCTTGCGCATCCTCGGCGACGCCTACGCCGGCCGCAAAGTGGTGGGCATCGACGCCCGCCAGCTCTTCGCCCGCGGCGGCGGCATCCACTGCATCACCCAACAGCAACCGTCCGCCTCCCACAAGACAGGTCAGCCATGAGTCAGACAATCGGCCGCGAAGACGGCACCACCACCGCCCACGGCGCAGTCGATCCCGCCGGCTCGAAGCACGGCATCACGGGCAAGGGGCTCAAGGGCGGACAGCTTGGCCTGCTCGCCGTCGTGGTCCTGGGCATCTCCTCCGTGGCGCCCGCCTACAGCCTGACCAGTTCGCTGGGACCGGCCGTCGGCGCCGTGGGCGTGCAGCTGCCGGCGATCTTCATCGTCGCGTTCATCCCCATGATCCTGGTGGCGTTCGCCTACCGCGAGCTCAACGCCGACTCCCCGGACAGCGGCACCACCTTCACGTGGGCCACGAAGGCTTTCGGCCCGTTTGTCGGCTGGATGGGCGGCTGGGGCCTGCTGGCCGCCAACATCATCGTCCTGTCCAACCTGGCCGGCGTCGCGGTGGACTTCTTCTATCTCTTCCTGGCCCAGGTGTTCAACAACCCCGAACTCGCGGACCTGACCTCGAACACGGCCGTGAACATTGTGACGTGCCTGGTGTTCGTGGCACTCGCCGTCTGGGTCAGCTACCGCGGCCTCCACGCCACCAAGCTCGTGCAGTACAGCATGGTCGGCTTCCAGGTGCTGGTCCTGGCCGTCTTCATCATCATGGCGCTTAGCCACGCAGCCTCGGGTGACTCGGGCACCGCGATCGCGTTCAGCTGGGACTGGTTCAACCCGGCGAAAATCGAGAGCTTCGAGCAGTTCACCGCCGGCATGTCACTGGCTGTCTTTGTCTACTGGGGCTGGGACGTCTGCCTCACTGTGAACGAGGAAACCAAGGGAGGCAGGGGCACCGCCGGGCGGGCAGGAACGACGACGGCGGTGGCCGTCCTGGCCCTCTACCTCGCCGTGATCGTGGCCACCATGATGGTGGCCGGCACCGGCGCCGACGGCATTGGTTTGAACAACCCGGACAACCAAGCGAATGTCTTTGCCGCACTGGCCTCCCCCGTCATGGGCCCGCTGGCCATCCTGATGTCCCTGGCCGTGCTCTCCGGCACCGCGTCCTCCCTCCAGTCCACCATGGCCTCCCCCGCCCGGAGCCTGCTGGCGATGGGGCACTACGGGGCACTGCCGCCGCGCTTCGCGTCCGTCAGCAAGCGCTTCGGATCCCCCGGCTACGCCACGGTGGTTGCGGGCCTGCTGTCCGGCGGCTTCTACGCCGTCATGAAGGTGGTCAGCGAAAACGTCCTCAACGACACCATCATGGCCCTTGGCCTGATGATCTGCTTCTACTACGCCCTGACGGCGTTCGCCTGCACGTGGTACTTCCGGCACAGCCTGTTCTCCAGCGTCCGTAACTTCTTCATGCGGCTGCTGTTCCCGGTCCTGGGCGGCCTGGTCCTCACCGTGGTCTTCTTCCAGACCGCCGTGGACAGCTGGGCGCCGGAGTTCGGCAGCGGCTCCGAGGTCTTCGGCGTGGGCCTGGTGTTCATCCTGGGCATCGGCATCCTCGCCCTCGGCGTCGTGGTGATGCTGGTGACCGCGAAGCTGCATCCGGGCTTCTTCCGAGGCGAGACCATCCGGAAGGACACCCCCGCCCTGGTGGTTCCCGAGTAGCCGCCAGCGCCAACGGACGGCGCACGGCTTTGCCCCCTGCCGCGGGGCAAAGCCGTGCGTTTGCTGTCGGTGGCGCCTTGCACTTATTGATTGGGACTAAAGGCAAACTTCTTGCTGGGCGGCGCTCACGGGCCGACTTTCAACAGTTCCGGCTCTGGCTCTGCCTCCGCCGCCAAAGTGCCGCTATTGCGTCGACGCAGGCGCTTCTCGACCACGAAACCCGCCAGGCCAAGGATCACGAAAACCACAATCACTGCGTAGTTTTGGTACCAGGGCGCTTCTGGCTGCCGCGGCCATGCGATATTGACGATCTCAAAGCCCAACCACAGCAGCGCGGCCACGTTCACTACTGTTCCAAAAACTCCCAGGCTGAAGGGTCCGGCCTTCCACGCTCCTTTCAGCCGAACCACCAGGGCGGCCAGCACTGGAAAGATGAACGCCACGTAGAAGCCGGCCGTCGCGAACGCAATGAGGGCGCCGTACACCTGTGATGCCGACAGGGCAAGAATAATCATTGAAGCGACCGCAGAGACTATGAGTGCGTTGTTGGGCAGCCGGTCGGTCTTGCTGAGGCGCCTCAGACCCTTGGCCGCAGGCAGGGCGTCCAGCCGGGCGAATGCGAAAATTGATCGTGAGACAGCTGCCTGCAGCGCCACTGTCCCTGCGATAAATCCCAGGACGATGGTCACCAGGAGCGGTTTGGTGATTCCCTCGCCAAGATTGGCAGTGAGGGTTGTGGTAATCGGGTCTGGGTCTGCCCCCGACATGGCGGCACCAATATCCGGGATTGCGAGGAGCAGGGCCAGGCACGAAAACGTGATGACAGATGCCACCGTGACCAGGGACGTCAGTACAGCCCGCGGCACTCTGCGTTCGGGTGACCGGACTTCCTCGGCTATGGCGCCCGCACTCTCAAATCCCACAAACGACCATCCGATAATTGCCACGGCGGCCATGAAAGGCCCAAAGACATACGCGGTGGTGTCGGGCGCGGATCCGAAGGAGTCCAGAATCGTGCTGAGGGAATTTCGGCGATGGAAGATGATCAGTACCAACCCGACCCCCAGGCTGGCGATGACCTCGCACACGATGCTCACAGTCACCAGCAGACTCAGCCATTTCCTGCCGGCGGAGTTGGCAATCGTACTGACCAACAAGATAACGGCGCCCAGCATGATTTTCGTTGTGGTGTCAGGCTGTTCGATGCCGAACAGTGAGGCCAGAAATGTGCCTCCACCGAAGGCTACAGCGGCAACTGTGATGATGAGGGTCCAGATGTAGGCCCATCCTGCGTACCAGCTGTAGGTGTGCCCGAGGAGGGACCTGGACCAAAGGCAGACCCCGCCGGCAACAGGCCAACGCGAAGCGAGCTCGGCAAGTACAGCCGCCACCAGGGCCTGGCCCAAGAGGACAACCAACAGACCCCACCAGAAGGCCGGCCCTGCGGCCATCAGAGCCAACCCAAATACTCCGTACAAGCCGATGATTGGCGACATGAAGGCAAACGCCAAGGAGAAGGAGGACCAGAACCCCATCTCCCGTTTGAGTTGGAGGGATTCAGGATTAGGGGTCTGCGGTGGACCAGGTGCATCCGACAACAGCTGGGACGGGGAGTTCATTGCTATGAGCCTTCTTTCGCTGGGACGGTCTTGGGGGTGAAGCTTCACAACGAGTTGCGGGCGTGGCTGAAGCGCGGCCAAGGGCTTCGCCCTTGGCCTGTTGTGTTTTGGGGTCACCAATGTTCGCCGTGCCGCCGGGCTCAGCAGTCCGCGGCTCAGTAGTCCGGCGTTCAGCAGTCCGGCGTTCAGCAGTCCGGCGTTCAGTAGTCCGGGTACAGCTCCGCGGACGCTGTGACAGGGTTGAGGGGCTCGGCGATCAATGCAGGGTCACCGAGGGCCGCGTCTGCGAGCGCTTCGCATGTCGAGAAGCGGACGTCGCCTCGTTCCAGCGCCGTTTCGATCACGGTCCGCAGGGCCTCCAGCCGTCCTGCCCGTCCCGTGAGGAACGGGTGGCACGTGAGCATGAAGAGCGCGCCATGACGTCGCATTGCGTCGATCTCGTGAATCCACATATCAGCGACCACCAGTGGCGACTGGATGATTTCGCCGATCTTGGGTTCCGGAAGGAAGGCATACTGCTCCCAGTCGTCCAGGCTCCAATGTGGGGGGAGCTCCGCAACTGTCCCCGCCGGGGTTTCAATGAGATACGGGACGTCCGCATCCATCAGGCTGGAATCGTATGTCAGCCCGTACTCAGCCACCAGCGACGGCGTCTGCCACGAGGGCTGCCACAGTGCGGCGCGATGCCCTTTTGGCGAAATGCCGAAGCGCCCGAGTGCGGCAAGCGCCAGATCGAAGTCGGCGCGTTCGTCGTCGAAACTCATGTTCACCGCGGTGCGGTGAGTGTGCGAGTGGTGCGCGATCTCGTGTCCCGATTCCAGGACTTGTTCAACCATGTGGGGATATCGTTCCGCGGTGACTCCTGGAATGAAGAACGTCGCCGGCTGCTGTACATCCTTCAACATTTGGAGAATCCGAGGAACGCCCACCTTGGGTCCGAACGCCTGGTGAGTCATCGCCATCGCATTGTCGGCGTAGCGGCGGCCGGCGGCCAGGATGGGGGACTCGGCGTCGACGTCGAACGTCAACGCCGCAACGCATGCCGCCCCCTGCCTCCAGGCGCTCTTATCGACGTCAGAAGTCATGGCCCGAGAGCCAGTCTGCGTAATCGCCGAGGGCCCGCTGCAGGGGCCAGGCCGATTCGTAGCCTAGATCCCTGGCCGCGGAAGCGATGCTGAAATGGCCCTGCAAGTCCAGGGTTGGATCCGTCCCTGGCCCGATCTCCACGGTGGCGTCCGGGAATGCGATTCGAACTTCTTTGACTACGTCGCTGAGGGTCCAGTACTCGCTGCCGGAGATGTTGTACGCCAGAGGCCTGGCCGAGGCCGTTTCCGGTGCCTGGACTGCCGCAAGTACGGCAAGAGCGACGTCGCGGACGTAGACCAGGTTGTACCGGTGGTCGGCCCCGTGGTCCTGTGAGAACGAACCGTCGCGGACCACGCCGCGCATAATGTCCCGCATGACCTCATCCATTCGGTTGCCGGGTCCGTAGACCTGGCCGATGCGCAGGGAGATGACGTCGATTCCATACCTGTCGCCGTAGACCTGTCCGAGCCATTCCCCGGTGACCTTCGTCACGGCGTACGGCGTCGTCGGATTTACGGGCTCCGATTCGAGAACCACAGGTGCTGAGGTCTTTCCGTACACGCACTCGGACGAGAAGAAGATGATCCGTTTGACGCCGTGGAGTCGAGCCGCCTCGAAAACCGCTACCGTTCCCTCGACGTTGGCAGCAAAGGTTGCCAGGGGAAAGCTCAAGGAATAGGTCGGGTGGGAGATGGCTGCGGTGTGGACGATGGTATCCACGTCGTGTTCCTTGAATACCTCGAGGAGGCGGGGGATATCGAACAGCTCGCCCTGAACGGACACGACGTCGGGGCGTGGCGCCTCGAGGAAGTCCCGGTTGTAGCTGACCGTCTGATGGCCGGCGTCGGCAAGTTCGTTGACTATGTGGCGTCCCGTGAATCCGGCACCACCTGTGACCAGGACAGAGCTCATGTGATTTTGCCTTTCAGTACGAGAGTTAGGTGTGGGATTCAATGTCCGAGCGGGAACGTCGTGGTTCGACCACCGTCGACAACAAGGTTTGTTCCCGTGACATATGAGGATTCAGGGCCCAACAGCCACAGCGCCGCCGCAGCAATCTCCTCGGCCAAGGCGAATCGGCCAAGCGGTACGGACGCTTCGTCCCTGGCGCGTTCTTCTTCGTTCGCGAACTCGGCCGCAAGCATCGGAGTATCTGTCGTCCCCGGCGACAGGGCGTTGACCCGGACGCCGGCAGGTGCGAGTTCGGCGGCCAGTGACCGCATCATCGACAGGACACCGCCCTTGGTCGCGGTGTATGCGGTGTAGCCAGCCTGGCCGACGAGTGATAGCTCGCTGGCGGTGCAGACGAGCGATCCACCGCCGTTGGCTGAGAGCGTTCGCGCCGCTGCCCTGGCGAAGTGGAATGTGCCGGTCAAGTTCACCCGGACCAGTCTCTGCCACAGCTCGTCGGACGTTTCGGCGATGGGCGCAACACTGGAGATTCCTGCGGAGTTGAACGCTCCGCTCAGTGGTCCGAGTTCAGCTTCCGCCTGGGCGAAGGCGCTATCGACCTGTTGGGACTCAGAGACGTCGGCCTCAAGGAAGATCACAGCGCCCGAGAGTTGGCGTTTTGCGTCTTCAAGCAGACGGTCCGGGAGCCCAACCGCCGCAACCTTTGCCCCCTGCGCCAGAAGCGCCCGAGTGGTCGCGAGACCGATGCCGGAGCTGGCTCCGGTGACAAGGTAGGCCTTGTCCTGAAAATGGCTCATGTCTTCTCTTCCCCATTGGTTGTGGCAGGGCGGGCGCAGCCTAGAAGGCTGATTTAGCCAACGAGCGCACGGGTGTGGTCGTTAAGGAACATGCCGCGGGGGTCGAACTCCCGGCGTATCTTGATGAAGGTGTCCAACTCCGGGTAGAGACGCTCCAGGCGGCTCCGCGTCATGAAATGGATCTTGCCCCAGTGTGCCCGTGGCTCGAATTCCTGCAGCACCGCATCCGCATCCCGGAAGAAGGGCCAGTAGTCGGTCCCCGGTTCGGTGGTCAGGGTGATGACGGTGGTGTCGCGGCCTTGGAACTGGGACATGTAACCTTCGTCGGCTTTCACCCAGCGGACCTCAACGGGGTACTTCTGGTCGGAATGCTTGGTGCAGATCAGGTCCTGGACAGCCTCGACGGCCTCCAAGCCGTGTTCGCTGGGAACGAAGTACTCGAGTTCATGGAACGGTGTGGTGAATCCGCCCGGGTAGATGCGGTACGACCGGTCCAGCCGGGCACCCTCCGTGCGGGAAATTTCACGCTCGTCCTTGACCTGGGCGATGTTGTACCGCTTGGTGTAGCTGCGGTTCGCCATGCCCTGGCCAGGCGAACCGGGCAGGTCCAGGAGCTCGCATGAATCGTCGTCCGGGCACCAGAGGAAGGAGTAGTGCCGGTTCCCGTCGATGTCGGCCTGCCAGGTTGCCGCGGTCTCCGCCCACGTGGGATAGGTAATCTCCTCCTGCAGGTAATAGCGGTCCTCGACCGCCAGTTCTACCTCGAGGAAAATCCCGAGCGTCCCCAAGGCGACCTGGGCGGCCCTGAGTTCGCGGAGCTGGCCTTCACCGATTTCGACGATTTCGCCGTAGCCGTTGATCAGCCTGACCCAACGCAGGGCTGATGAGAAGCTGCCCAGGTTTTTCCCGGAGCCGTGGGTGCTGGTCGCGAGTGCCCCGGCGATCTGCTGCTTGTCGATGTCGCCCTGGTTGCCTAGTGCCAGCCCCTGCTCCCACAGCGGATCGCCAAAGGCGTTGATGGTGGTGCCGGCCAGGGCCCGCGCACGGCGCCGCATGAGGTCGGTTCCGGTGATGGCCGAGAGTGCGGACATGTCCATCAGGACGCCGCCCGTCTGGACCAGGGGTGAGGACGAATGCCCTGAGCCGACTGCGCGCACGGGCAGGCCTTCGCGGATGGCGAACCGGACGGCGTCGAGCGCTTCCTGTTCGTTCCGCGGCCGGACGGTGAAGGCCGGCGTGGCGCTCTGGTTGCCGCCCCAGTTGGTCCACGTTACATCTGTTCCGAAGGGAGCGGACGGGGTTGCGGCGCGCGCCGACGACGCCGAGTGGGGATGATTCATGGTGGTCATAGCTGAGCTCCGATCCTGGTCTTTACGCTCATGCGCCGTGGTTGATCATGACGTGCTTTGTCCGGGAGTAATCGTCCAGGGCATACAGCGAGAGATCGCGGCCGTAGCCGGATCCCTTGAATCCGCCCCACGGAACCTCGCAGGCCAGCACCAGGTGGGAATTGACCCAGACGGTGCCGAAATCGAGTTTCTTCGGAACGCTGAGCGAGAGGCTCGAATCCCGCGTCCATACCGAGGCGGAAAGGCCGTAGGGGCTCTCGTTGGCCCGAGTAATGGCCTCTTCAGTGGAGCTGAAGGACTCGACGGTGACGACGGGACCGAAGATTTCGTGGGTAGCAATATGCGCCCCTGCCGGTACGTCGCTGATCACCGTGGGTTCAATGAAGTAGCCGGGGCCTTCCAGGGCCGAGCCCCCGATGGCCACCTGAAGACCGGCAGCCTTTGCCTCCGCGAGCGCTTCCTTCACGCGGTCGAAGTGCGGGCGCGAAATCATGGGACCGATTTCGACGTCGTCCCCTGCGCCCGGGGCGCCGACGACGAGCGTGCCGACTTCCCGTACCAAGTGTTCGGTGAACTCCTCAGCCACGGATTCGTGGACGAGCACGCGGCAGGCGGCGCCACAGTCCTGGCCGGCATTCCAGAAGCCGGCGTTTCGCACGCCGGCGGCGGCCGCACGGAGGTCGGCGTCGGGGAAGACCACAACAGGGGCCTTGCCACCGAGTTCCAGATGGACGCGCTTGACGGACCTGCCCGCGGTCTCCGCAACCGCCTGCCCGCTGACGACGCTCCCCGTCAACGCAACAAGGGCGACATCGGGGTGTTCGGCGAGCCGCTGTCCAACGGTTCGGCCCTGTCCCGTCACGATGTTGAGAATTCCATCGGGGATGCGTCCAGCGACCAGTTCGGCCAGCTTTAGCGTCGAGAGCGGAGTCTGCTCCGAGGGCTTCAGGACGATGCTGTTTCCGGCGGCCAGGATGGGCGCGATCTTCCAAGCAGCCATCAGCAGCGGGTAGTTCCACGGGGTGATGACGCCGACGACGCCGACGGGTTCCCTGAGGATGACCGACGTGTGCCCGGTGGCGTAATCGCCACCTGCCATGGACGTCAGCGTACGGGAAGCCCCGGCCATGAATCGGAAGGTGTCGATGGTGCTTGAGACATCGTCCTCCGCGACCGCTCGCGGTTTGCCGGTGTTGGCGGACTCGATGATTTCGAATGCTTCACGGTTGGCTTCAATGATGTTGGCGATCAGGGAGAGCACCTCGGACCGTTCCTTCGGGGTCGTGGCGCCCCAGGACTTCTGGGCCGCCACGGCCGCCTCAACCGCAACGTCCACATCCGAGGCTGTGCCGGCCTGCACCGATGCAATGACCTGCTCTGTGGTGGGATCTACGACGTCGATCAGCCGAGTCGAGGAACCGGGAACAAACGTTCCACCGATGAAGTGCCCCACCGGAGGCAAAACGCTGGCGCAGCTTTGCTCCGCGGAAGAGCGCCGGACTGTGAACTGCTCGAGGTCGGTGAGTGTCATGGTACTTAGCCTTGCTTTCTGCGCCGGTCTCGGCGTCGGGAGTTTGTGTTGGGGGCGGGCGGTATGCCC
>NZ_CAKKMF010000119.1 GCF_918697925.1 Arthrobacter sp. Bi26 | reverse complement strand
GGGTGATGGAAGCCATCAGGCACCTTCCAATTGGCTTGCGTTGCGGTTCTTGCCGCCCAGCCTCTGCAGCAGCAGGGCGAGAGCCAGACCGATCACGACGAGGATGACGCCGAGGGCACTCGCTGCGCCCATGTCATTGGCTTTGAACCCGGTGAGGTACATGTGCAGCGGGAGCAGCCGCGTGGCGTAGCCGGGACCGCCGCCGGTGAGGACGAAGACGAGGTCAAAGTACGCCAGGGATCCGACCACCATGAGCGTGGAGGAAGTGATGATGGTGTACTTCAGCTGGGGCAGCGTGATGTTGAAGAACTGCTGGACCCGTCCGGCACCGTCGATTTGCGCGGCCTCGTACAGCGACGCGGGGATCTGACGCACGCCGCCTTGGTAGATCAGCGTGTGGAACGGGACAAACTGCCAGGCGATGACGAAGACGACGACGAACAGCACCAGGTCTGAATTGCCCAGCCAGTCCTGGGCCAGGATCGGCAGCCCAAGCCCGGCGCCCAGGCCGAAGTTGGGGTCCAGGAGGGCCTTGAACGCGATGGCGACGGCGGCCGAGGACAACAGCAGCGGCACGAAGTACAGGACGGCCAAGGCCGCCCGATACTTCTGGCCCGCGGCGGTGAAGACCCCCAAGAGCAGGCTGATGGGTGCCTGGACGATGAACGAGAAGAGCATGATCTTCGCCGTCACCAGCAGTGCGTTGCCGGTGACGGGGTCCGTCAGGACAGTTGTCCAGCTGGACAACCCGTCCAGCTTGATCTCGCCCAGGCCGTCCCACGAGGTGAAGCTCAGGAACAAGACGCCGATCAGCGGAATGATGGCGAAGAGCAGGAAGAAGGCAAGGGCTGGCGCGGCCAGCCACCCCGACGGGCCCGGCTGGAGGGCCTGTCGGGAAGAACCGGATGTGGTGGACACTGGATTACTTTCCGATCGTCGCGTTCATCGTGGCGACGAACTGCTCCGGGGTGATCTTCTTCAGGAAGATCTGGTCGAGGTTGGCCAGCATGGCGTCACCCTGCGCCGGGCTCAGAGCCTGGTCCCAGGAGAGCGTGAAGCTCGGGGCGTTCTTGGCCATGCCATACACGTAGGTCAGGAAGTCCTTGTCCGGGGACGCTGCGAGCTTGCTTTCGATGCCCTTGACCACCGGCACGGCCCCGGAGTCGATGAGGCCCTGGATGTTGCTGTCCGAGAACATGCCGCTCTTGACGTATTCGAGGGCCGCCTTCTTCTGGCCGTCGGTGGCCTTCGAGGAGACGGACCAGAAGTTGGACGGGTTGCCCACCACGTTGGTCGGGTCCCCCTTGCCGCCGGAAACCGTGGGGAAGGTGGTGTAGCCGAGCTTGCCGCTCTTGACGAAGTCGGCGGCGTCCTTCTTCATGCTCTGGTAGATCCAGCCGCCCTGCAGGATCATGGCCGCCTTGCCGGTGTACAGCAGCGCCTGGTCGGCGTTGCTGTCCGCCGCGATGGACGAGAAGCCATTGGCGAAGCCGCCCGCGTCCACGAGCTGCTGGATCTTGGTCAGCGCCTCGGTGACCGCGGGGTCGGACCACGCGTTGGGCTTGTTGGCCGCGATGTTGGCGAAGACCTCCGGGCCGCCGATGCGTTCAACGAGGTACTCCAGCCACATCAGGTCCGGCCACCTGGACTGGCCGCCGAGTGAGAACGGGGCAATGCCTGCGTCCTTGAACTTCGGCACGAGTGCCATCAGCTCTTCCCAGGTCTTGGGCGCCTCGGCGCCCACCTTGTCGAAAACGTCCTTGTTGAAGTAGAGCACCACAGGCTGCACATTGTTGTTCGGCAAGGCATAGGTCTTGCCGTCAAGGACACCGTTCTTGAGCACCGCCGGAAGGTAACGGTCCTTGACCTCGGGGTTGTCCGCCAGGAACCCGGAGAGGTCATCCACCTGTCCCGCGTCCACGTAGGACTTCAGCACGCCGCCACCCCAGCCGTAGATGAAGGTGGGGCCCTGACCGGCACCGACAGCGGTGCGCACCTTGGTCTTGTAGGCGTCGTTCGCAAAAAAATCGAGCTTGATGGACGAATCCGGATGGGCGGAGTTCCAGTCAGTGACGGACTTCTGCAGGACGGGCTGGTTGCCGCCCGTCAGCCCCCACATTGTGGCCGAGTCTGCGCTGGCGGCAGTTCCCGCCGGGCCGCTGGAGCCGCAGGCGGCCAGGCTGATCGAAACTGCGGCGGCCGAGAGGGCCATCGCGGCACTGCGAAACGTACGATTTTTCATCTGGGATTCCATTCGTCCTCCGGGGTCTGCGCTGATGGCCCGGTTGTGAGAGTGGCAGCCCAACCCTCACAAGGAAGGCTGCGCTGCCGCTGCTGATGGGGTGGAGCTAAGCTTCGAAAAGTTTCGTAAAAGTTTGCGACTTCTGAAACTAAAGTAGTGGTGACAACAGTCACAGTCAAGAGCAAAATCGGAAACGTTGGTTCACTTGGATCAAATAGACTTGACGCCCCAGGCAAACAAGGTGAGACTTCTCCATATCGAAATATTTCGAAAGTACAGGAGTCATCGTGTCAACAGTCCAGGGTTCCGGCAGGCCCACGCTTGCCGCCGTCGCCCGGGAGGCCGGCGTCTCCTCACCCACGGTCTCCAAGGTCATCAACGGACGGGAGGACGTTGCCGAGAGCACGCGCACCAAGGTCCTGGCGGCACTCGAGCAGCTGGGCTACCAGTCCACGCACCAGCGCAAACACGCCGAGGGCCGGACCGGGATTGTGGAAGTGGTGTTCGACTCGCTGTACTCCGCGTACGCCGTCGAGGTCCTGAACGGAGTGCTGGAGCAAGCCGCCTCCATTGACGTCCAAGTCCTGATCGATGTGACCGGGCACCCTGCGGCCATGACGCTCAGTCCGGAGCGGCGGGCCCAACGCATCCTGGATGAAGGCCGGCTCGGTTTGATTGTGGTGACTTCCGGCTTCAGCACGGCACAGCTGAGCGCCTTCCGCCGGCGGCACATCCCGGTAGTGGTGATCGATCCGCTCAACCCGCCGCCGCCGGAGGTTGTCAGCGTGGGTGCCACCAACTGGGCGGGCGGCAAGGAAGCTACGGAGCACTTGCTCGGCCTCGGCCACCGGCGGATCGCTTACGTCGGAGGACCGGAATCGGCCGAATGCAACCAGGCGCGCCTCCATGGCTACATGGCGGCACTCATGGCCGGCGGAGTCCAGGTGCGGCCCGACTACGTCCTGCTGGACAAGTTCCGCCCGGAACACGGAATTCGCAGCCTCCAGGCCCTTATGGCCCTCCCCGAGCCACCGACAGCCATTTTCGCGGGGAGTGACAGCATCGGCCTCGGCGTCCTGGCCGAAGCCCGGAGGCACGGACTGCGGATCCCGGAAGACCTGAGCCTGGTGGGCTTCGATGGCACGTACCAGGCGGAGCAGTCCATCCCGGCCTTGACCACCGTGACGCAGCCGCTGCAGGAGATGGGCCGCGCCGCCCTGCGCGCCGTCCTCCGGCAGGCCAACGGCGAGGAACTCGACTCGCGTCGGGTGGAACTGGCCACCCACCTTGTGGTCCGGGAATCGACGGCGCCTCCTGCTCTCGGGAACCCGGAGCCGGGCACGCCGCGTCACTAGTCCTCGCGGCACAGGCTGCCGCCCGCCTCCGCCGTGAGCCGGTTCGTGGCCTCCGACGAGTCCGACGGGCAGGTGATTCCAGCCTGCCGCCGGGCTTCATCGAGCAGCGACATGACCATCAGTGTGTCGGCCAGCGGCATAGTTGGGCTCTCGGTCAGCCCGAGTTGAAGGCAGCGGAGCACCTCGCGCAGCTGATAGGTGTACCCATGCCCCGCAGGCACAAAGGTCTCCAGCCGGGTCTCTCCCGAGCCGAAGGTGAGGGCCAGCTCCGTCGGGTTGAACAGCGGTGCGTTGCACCGCATTAGGCCCTTCGTGCCGGACACCGTGGCTGCCTGCGCCGACACGGTGGTCAGCGACACCATGAACTGGGCGCGGGCCCCCGAGGGATAGGAGAGGGTGACAGCAGTTTCGGCATCCACTCCGTCGCCGGTGATGTGGGCTGCGGCCGTCAGGGACTGGGGCGCCCCCAACGCAATGAGCGCCCAGGTCAGCGGATATACGCCGACGTCCATCAACGCGCCGCCCCCTGCCGCCCGCTGCCACAGGCGGGTCTCCGGATGGCGGGGCGCCGGGAAGCCAAGATCCGCTTGGATCGACCGGATCTCGCCCAGTTCCCCCGACGCGATGATCTCCGCCGCCCGCTGCACACTGGGAAGAAACCGGGACCATACGGCCTCCATCAGGAACAGCCCTTTGCGCCTGGCCAGCCCGGCCAGGACAGCGGCGTCCCGCGCGTTGAGCGTCATCGGCTTCTCGCACAGCACATGCTTGCCGGCCTCGAGCGCCGCCTTGGCCACGGTGAAATGGCTGGCGTGCGGTGTGGCGACGTACACGATGTCGACGTCGGGGTCCTGGATCAGCCGTACGTACCCCGGTAGGCCTCCGTCGTCGCCGTAGGCGTGGCGGAAGCCGTGCCTGGCGGCGAATTCCTCCGCGCCGGCGCGGGACCTGGAACTGACGGCGTGCAGGACGGCGTCCGGCAACAGGGCGAGGTCGCTCGTGACAGTGGACGCGATCCTGCCGGTGGAGACAACTCCCCAGCGGACAGGTTCGCCGGAGGCACGGAGCGGGTCCTGGTGGCCGGAGGCAAGCAGTGGAGTCCGGGCAAGCAGGGGCTCAGTTGCTGGGGTCAATGTGGCTGCTCGCCCTCAGGTAGTTTTGCCGTATTACCGGGTGGAAGTCCGGGGCGGGTGCGGCGTCCACCGCGACAGGCCAATCCGGACGGTTGCCGTTGTGGGCCCACGCCGCCTGGACAGCGGCACCCCGGGCCACGTACTCCCCCGGGCTGGGGATCACGACCGGCAGATCGAAGACCTGGGCCGCGATGGACTGCACCGCAGGGTTCTGCACGGCGCCGCCGATCAGGAGGAGGCGTGTTGCGGCGCCGCCTTGCGCCCGGAGGGAATCGAGCCCGCCGGACAGTCCGCTCAGCATGCCTTCGATGGCTGCCCGGGCAAGGTTGCTCCGTGTGCTGGAGGCAATGCTGAGCCCGTGGAAGCTGGCTTTGGCGTGGGGCAGGTTGGGCGTGCGCTCACCTTCGAAGTACGGCACCAGCACCACGCCACCGGCGCCGGGTTCGGCGTCCAGGGCAAGACGCGCAAGTTCGTCGAAGTCCACGCCCAGGATGCCGGCCACCGAGCTGAGCACCCGTGCTGCATTCAGCGTGACAGCAATCGGGAGGTACTCGCCGCTGGCGTCCGCGAATCCCGCCACGGTTCCGCTGGGATCGGAGACGGCGCGGGACGCCACCGAAAACACCGTGCCGCTGGTGCCCACGGACACCACCACGTCTCCGGGCTCGGCCCCCAGTCCCAGGGCGGCGGCCGCGTTGTCGCCGGCACCCGCGCCCAGCAGGATCCGGGGCCCGGATTCCGACGGGCCGAAACCCGCCGGGGCTGGCCGTTCAGCAGAGCATCCGAAGCAGCCGGGGTGGATGGCTCCAGCGGTGTCGCCGGGGCCGAGAACCCGCGGCAGAATAACGGTTCCGGGTTCCCCCGGCCCGGCGTTCCCGGTGGCCTCCCTGGCGTCCCGGCCGAAGGCGATCTTGAACAGTCCAAGATCGTACTCTCCGGCCGATGGGCTCCAATAGCCGGTTCCGCTGGCGTCCGAGCGGTCGGTGGTGAGCTGTTCGAGGTCTGGGCCCAGGGGGCTGGAGGCTGCCGGGCCGTAACCGCGGAGCCGCCAGGTCAGCCAGTCATGGGGCAGTGCGACGGCCGCCACCCGGTCGGCCAGATCCGGCTCGTGGTCCCGGACCCAGCGGACCTTCGTGATGGTGAAGGAGGCCACCGGGACCAGTCCGGTCCGGCGTGCGAAGTCGTCGGCCCCCACTTCGTCGGTGAGTGCGGCCGCGGCCGACGCCGATCGGGTGTCGTTCCACAGCAGCGCCGGCCGCACGACGTCACCGGCGTGGTCCAGCAGCACCATGCCGTGCTGCTGGCCCCCCACCGAGAGCGCGCTGACGTCCGCCAGCCCGCCGGCGTCGTCGAATGCTGCGGACAAGGCCCGCCACCAGTGGTCGGGGTGCACTTCCGTGCCGTCCGGGTGGGCGGCCCGGCCCTCGCGGACCAGGGTGCCGCTGCCGGCGTCCAGGACCACCACCTTGCAGCTTTGGGTGGAGGAGTCGACGCCGGCAACGAGTGTCATGGGAGCAGCCGTCACGGGATCAGCGGGCGCCGAGCAGGTGCTCGATGAAGAGCTGCTGCAGCTTCACGAAGCCGAAGCCCTTGCCGCCGAAGTAGGCGTCGGCGTCGAAGTCCTCGTAGGAAGCACGGTCGGCGCGGAGCTGTTCGTAGCCTTCGCCCGGGTTGAGTGTGGGTTCGTTGATTTCCGCCACGCGGGAGGCCTGCAGCGCGGCCTGGACCTCGGGATCTGCACGGAAGGCCTTGGCGCGTTCCTTGAGCAGCAGGTAGGTCTGCATGTTGGCGGCGGCGGAGTCCCACACGCCGTCGATGTCCTCCGTGCGGCTGGGCTTGTAGTCGAAGTGGCGCGGACCGTTGTAGGCGGGGCCGCCGTCGGGGCCGCCGTTTTCGAGCAGGTCCACCAGGGAGAACGCGTTCTGCAGGTCGCCGTGGCCGAACACCAGGTCCTGGTCGAACTTGATGCTGCGCTGGCCGTTGAGGTCGATGTGGAAGAGCTTGCCCTGGTAGAGCGCCTGGGCGATCCCGTGGGTGAAGTTCAGGCCGGCCATCTGCTCGTGCCCGGTTTCGGGGTTGATGCCCACCAGTTCGGGGCGTTCGAGCGTTTCGATGAATGCCAGGGCGTGGCCCAGGGTGGGCAGCAGAATGTCGCCGCGGGGTTCGTTGGGCTTGGGCTCAATGGCGAACCGGATGTTGTAGCCCTTGTCCGTGACGTAGTCGCCCAGCAGGTTCACGGCTTCGCGGTAGCGTTCCAGGGCGCCGCGGATGTCCTTGGCGGCGTCGTATTCGCTGCCTTCGCGCCCGCCCCACATGACAAAGGTTTCGGCACCGAGCTCGGCGGCGAGGTCGATGTTGTCCAGCACCTTGCGCAGGGCGAAGCGCCGAACGCCGCGGTCGTTGCTGGTGAAGCCGCCGTCCTTGAAGACCGGGTGGCTGAACAGGTTGGTGGTGACCATCGGGACGATCATCCCGGTGGCCTTCAGTGCGCCCGTCAGCCGGTCGATTTCCCGCTGGCGGTCAGCCGCGGAGCAACCGAAGGGAAAGAGGTCGTTGTCGTGGAAGGTGATGCCGTAGGCGCCGAGGTCGCTGAGCCGGTTGACGGCCTCGACCGTGTCCAGCGGCGGGCGCGTGGCTGAGCCGAACTGGTCCTGGGCCTCCCAGCCCACCGTCCAGAGGCCGAAGGAAAACTTGTCGTCACGGGTGGGCTGAATCGCCATTGAATGCTCCGAGGGGTAGGTGTGGCTGGTTGCTGTGCGTTGGGTTCAGAATGAATTGTTCTATACACAAACATATTATGGATTTCTGTGGTGTCAACCACATGCTTGCGAAGATATCGGGATGACTTTGTTGTTCTCTAGCGGATTTCATGAACGGCTGTTATGTTGTGAACAACAGCAAATATCGCAGTCGATGCGGCAGCTCATCTGGCAATGAGGCCCTGGAGTAAAGGATTCAACCGTGATTGATCAGATGGTGACCGAGCATAACTGGGCGGGGAACTACGGCTACCAGGCAGCGCGGATAGCCCATCCGGCCAGCGTGGCGGAACTGCAGGACTTGGTGGCCGGCGCCGGGAAGGTCCGCGCGCTGGGGTCCCGCCATTCCTTCAATGACATTGCAGATACCGCCGGGACCCTGGTGGTGCTGGACAGGCTCGATGCCGGCATCAGCATCGACGTCCAGAACATGACCGTCACGGTCAGTGGTGGTACGCGCTACGGGACGCTCGCGGCGGAGCTGCAGCGCCACGGCTTCGCGCTCCACAACCTCGCCTCCCTGCCGCACATTTCGGTTGCGGGAGCTGTCGCCACCGCCACGCATGGCTCCGGGGATGGCAACGGCAATCTCGCCACGGCCGTGGCGGCGCTTGAGCTGGTCACCTCGGATGGCACAGTGGTCACGGCCAGGCGTGGCGACGCCGACTTTGCCGGCATGGTGGTGGGGCTGGGGGCACTGGGCATTGTGAGCCGCCTGACCCTGGATATTGAGCCCAGCTTCGAGATTGCCCAGAGTGTCTTTGAAGGCCTGGACTGGGAACAGGTCCTGGCGAGTTTCGACGACGTCACGTCCTCGGCCTACAGCGTGAGCCTGTTCACCGACTGGAGCGGGGCCACAGTGGGTCAGGCGTGGCTCAAGAACCGCACAGACCAGGCGGCGCCACCCGCCGGATTGCCGGAATTCTTCTCCGGCACGCCGGCCACCCAGGCCCGGCACCCGCTACCAGGAGTGTCCGGAAGCAACTGCACGCAGCAACTCGGCATTCCGGGACCGTGGTCCGACAGGGTCGCCCACTTCCGGATGGATTTCACGCCCAGCAAAGGCGACGAGCTGCAGAGCGAATACCTGATCCCGCGGGAGCATGCCGTGGCGGCCATCCGCACGATGCGCAGGCTCTCCAGCGTGGTCACTCCCCTGCTCCTGGTCGGGGAAATCCGCACCATAGCGGCAGACCAGCTGTGGCTCAGCCCCAACTACGGCAGGGACGGGATCGGCCTGCACTTCACCTGGCGCCAGGATGAGCCGGCGGTCAGCGCAATCCTGCCCCTCCTCGAAGCGGAGCTGGCCCCGTTCGCCGCCAGGCCGCATTGGGGCAAACTGTTCCACGGCGGTGCGGCCAGCATCGCCCCGCTGTATCCCCGCTTTGCCGACTTCACCGCGCTGGCTGGCCGGCTGGATCCGGCCGGAAAATTCCTTAACTCATTCCTGGACCGCACGGTGTTCGGCCGCTGATAGTGTCACGATGATGCCTCCACGTACCCATGCTTCCGCGCCTGTGAGCGAACCGGATCCGTCGCGCCGGAACAATCTGTCGCTGCTGACCTCCCTCGTCCATCACCACGGCGTACTCAGCCGCGCCCAGCTGACCCGGCACACAGGGCTGAACCGCTCCACCGTCGGGACGCTGATCGGGCAGCTCGTCTCCCTGGGCGTGGTCTATGAAACGGCTCCCGCCGGCGAGGGGCAGGTTGGCCGGCCCAGCCCGGAGGTCCATCCCAGCCCGTCGGTTGCGGCACTGGCCGTCAACCCGGAAATCGACGCCGTCACCATTGGCCTGGTCAGCCTCGGCGGGAAGGTGCAAAAGAAAATCCGCTTCGAAACCGAACGGATACCGAGCGCCCGGGAAGCGGTGAATATCGCCTCGGCTGTGATCGCCGGGATGCGTTCCGAACTGGATGCCTCTTACCGGATCACCGGAATCGGCATGGCCGTGCCCGGCCTGGTCAATCGCGACGACGGCGTGGTGCGGCATGCACCGCACCTGGGCTGGCGCAATGAGCCGGTCGCCCGGATGCTGAGCGAGGCAACCGGCTACCCGTGCCTGGCCGCCAACGACGCCTCCCTGGGCGCCGAAGCCGAGCTGATTTTCGGGGCTGGTGCCGGGCAGGGGAACCTGATCTACCTCAACGGCGGCGCCAGCGGCATTGGCGGCGGGATCATCTCCGACGGACAGCTGCTCCGGGGGGCCTCCGGCTACGCCGGGGAACTCGGCCACACCTTTGTCCGCACGGGAGGCAAGACCTGCCATTGCGGTGCCACGGGCTGCCTGGAAACCGAAGTCTCCCAATCCCGCCTCCTGGAACTGGCCGGCTTGACCCGCGGCGACACCGCGGACCTCGAAAACGCCCTCGCGAACAGCAGCAGTGCCGAGGTGAACGACGAAGTCGCCCGACAGCTGCTGTATCTGGGCATAGCCCTGCGCAATGCGGTGAACATCTTCAACCCGGAGGCAATCGTCCTGGACGGTTTCCTGGGGACGCTGCATGCGCTCGCGCCGACGTCGTTGAACGGAACGCTGCTGTCCCAGGCAATGGACGGCCCCGCGGGCCAGGTCAAGATCTACCGTGCGGCGCTCGGTTCCGACCTGATGATGATCGGAGCTGCAGAGCTGGCCTTTGCACAGTTCCTGGCCGATCCCGCAGGCATCGGCACAACCACCGCCATCCTGCCCGCACCCACGTCCCAGACAGGCTGACCATGCAGAACCAGACAGTGCAGAACCAAAGCCTGGCACCGATGGGCGAGAACTACGAACTGCAGGCCGCGTTGGGAGGCCGCCGCCAACGAGCAGTCGTGACGGAAATCGCCGCCAGCCTGCGGGCCCTCGAAATCGACGGCATCGCCCTCCTGCAGGACTACCCCGCCACGGCCGGACCGCCGTCGTGCGCGGGCTGGGTCCTGGTGCCATGGCCCAACCGGGTGGCGGATGGAAAGTGGACCTACGACGGCGTCCCGCAGCAACTGGAGATCACGGAGCCCGTCAACGGCAACGCCCTGCACGGGCTGCTGTCCGGCGCCGCATACAGGGTCGCGAACCGGACGGCGGACAGCATCGCGCTGGCGGCCGATGTCGCGCCCGCACCGGGCTACCCCTTTGAACTCGCGACGGCGGTCCGCTACCAACTCGCGGAGGACGGGCTTCTTGTCACCCACAGCCTGACGAATACGGGCAGACGGGCAGCCCCGGTCGCCGTCGGGGCGCACCCGTTCCTCAGGCTGGGCGCTGTGCCCACGGAAGACCTGACGCTGTTCATCAATGCCGACACGCACATCGAGGTCGATGAGCGGCTGAACCAGACCGGTGCCACCGCGGCCGTCCGCGGGACCCGGCACGACTTCCGGGCAGGGCAACGTGTGGGCGACGTCGCCCTCGATGATGCGTGGAGCGACGTCTGCCGGGAACCGGACGGCAGCTCGCTTCACTATCTGGAAGCCCCGGACGGCAGCCAGGTGCAACTGTTCATGGATGCGTCCTTCGGCTATGTCCAGGCCTTCACGACCCGCATTTTCCCAACCGACGGCGGCCTGGTCACAGCGGTGGCGGTGGAGCCCATGACGGCCCCGGCCGATGCCTTGAACAGCGGCAAAGGACTGCGCTGGCTGGCCCCCGGCGAGACGTGGCGTCTCAGCTGGGGTATCCGCTACCAGCTGCCCTGAGAGGCCCGGCGAGTTCGCCGGAAGCCTGCGAGCTCGCCGGAATGTCGGAATGAATCAAGCTGTTTGTGACAGCTGGTTGGTTTTGTGGTTGATGCCGGCGTGGGCCGGGGCGGGTGGTGCGGTGGGTTTGTTTCGGTAGCGGTGAGGATGCCGGGCGTGGCAGGCGTTGAGG
>NZ_CAKKMF010000118.1 GCF_918697925.1 Arthrobacter sp. Bi26 | reverse complement strand
GACGATTCCACAGTTCCGGACCGGAGCTGCGCCATCACACAGTCAGTACCGCTCAGCACGCCAACCTCCACGGCGTCGGCGGCCAGTCCCGTGGGCGTACGGGACGCTGAAACCTCCACAGCGGCCGGGGCAAAGCCGGCCGCGGAAAGGCTCTTGCGGATTTGCTCCCGGCTCGGCTGCGGCGATGACGCGAGCAGGGTCTGCAGGGCCGCTTCCACAGCACGAGGAACACCGGAGGCAGCAGCAGTTGCGGAACCGGACGGCGACGTCGCCGCCGTTACCTGGGACGGGACAGCCGATGCCATCTCAGCCGATGCCGGCGCCTCGCTCACCGAGCCGGAGGGCGTACTCGGAGAAGGGGCAGAGCACGCAGATATACCCATCAGCAGCGGCAAAACCGCCACAGCCAGCCCCACGTACCGGCGGCCGCGTGGGCGGCGGAGCTGTGCGGGGTCGCGGGAAGTCACCGGAACATCCTCCCATACCGGGTCTGGCTCCAGGCGACCGACGCGGCCGCGGGCTGGGCGCCGGCAAGGAGTTGTTCATCGACCCCAGGCAGGGATGCGGCTGCGCGTCTCTGGGGTCCTTGATTGGGCCGGCGTCGACTGGGGGTGAGTTTCCTGGACCAGGAAACTCGTCTCAGCCGGCCCCGCTCAAGGAGCGTATTGCCGGGGACGTGCCGCGCCGGCACTGTCGACTCTATGAAGCCTGTTCCTGCGCGGCACGAGTAGCGGGTACTCGGCTATTTGTCCGGTCACTACTCCCCACGCCGCGCGCCGGGCCAATCAGGTGGCGTGCAGGGTTCTGTGGGAGCCTTAATGGCATGACTTTTCGGCAGGAACGTACCCCATGGGACCCGTCTGCCCGAGTCCCTGAGGCGCAGATCCCGGAAACGCAGGTGCTTAAAACTCAGGCGCCACCCACCCGGGCGCCAAAGACGCAGGCCGGCAGAACGCGTGATCCCCAGGCGGAGTGGTCCCCTGGCAAGGGCACGGCCACTTTGTTCGTGCTGGCCACGGTTGCCTGTGCCGCTGCGCTGGCCGCCACCTACTTCTTCTTTGTCCGCACCACCACGGGACAGTTCATCGACGAATCGGCGCTGGTTGAGGCCGTGGCCATGAGCGGCACGGCGGGCAAAGCCGCGACAAAGCTCCTTGACTGGCTGCCGGCGCTCTCTGTGGTGATCGCGTCGATCGTGGTCGTTTTTGTCACCATCCTGCGGCGGCGCTGGGCCGCGGCCGGGATAGCCGTCGCGGCCTGCGTGGGCGCCAACGTGGCCACCCAGATCCTCAAGGACCTCGTGCCCGTCCGGCCGTACCGCGGAGTCGAGACGCTGGAGCTGAACTCGCTGCCGTCCGGCCACACCACCATGGCCGCCTCGGCCGCGGCCGCCGTGTTCCTCATGGTCTCGCCGCGCTGGCGGCCTCTGGCAGGCTTCCTGGGCGGCAGCTTCGCCGTCGCCACCGGGGTGTCCACCCTGATCAACCAGTGGCACCGTCCGGCCGACGTCGTCGCGGCGTTCCTCGTCGTGGCCGTGTTTATGCTCCCGGCCGGCTGGCTGATCATCCGTACCGGTCCACGCTGGAACGTCTGGGACGGATACGGAGCACACTGGGCCTCCGCCCGGCTGTGGCTGACGCTGCCGCTGCTGGCAGCACTCGCCGCCGCGGCTGTGGCCGCCTTTTCGCTCCTGATCGTCACCTCAGGCGCGGGACAGGAAGGAAGCACCACTACCTACTTCTGGGCCGGGACCTCGCTGATCGTGATCGCCGGCTACCTCGCCACCGTGGCTGGCATTTGGCTGTTCGGCCATGCGGTACGACGCCGGGGCGCGCCCCTGCGCCAGGAACGGTAGCGCGGCGCACGTAGGCCCGGGTGGCGTGCCCGGGCCTACGGGGGATCCTGGGATGGCTACCTGAGGCGTGCGCAGATGTCCACGGCTTTGCCCCCGCTGGCGTCCACAGAGAGCACGTTCACGGTGTTGGGCGAGTCAATGGTAAGCCTCAACTGTCCGGTGTACTGGAAGGCCCCGGCCCCGGGCGCATCTGTCGGAAAGAAGATAAACCCAAAGTGGCCTGCGGCGCTGAAGGTCCAGGTTCCGTTCGTGTTTTGGGTGAATCTGGCCACGGTTCCGGCCGTGTTTACCCTGTATGTCTTCCCGTTGCTCATGTTGGTATACGTGAGGATGACTCCCTTGCCAACCTGAAAGAAGTTGCCGTTCTTGAAGTCAATCCGTGTAATCTTGCCGCCCGTGCCGGAGACGCCCAGATCAAAGCCGCACGCTAGATCGGCCGAAACAACAAAATCCGGTGGGTTGGGCGGTCGGGTGACAGTTGCACCCGCGGGCGAAGCGGCCAGAAGCAGGGCTGCTGTTGCAGCCAGGGGCGCGAACCAGCGGGACGGTTTTCCGAACATGAGCATCTCCTCATACATTGCGTCGAAACGCATCACCCATCCGGGCGGAGACCATGCGCTGCCAAAAATCACGGGCGTACCCTGACGGGGCGCTCGTGCCGCCCCACGCATGGCCGGTCTCGATGCACCGGCGCACAGGCCCGACCTTACTAAGTCCGCTTAGCAGGCACCCGAGTAGTCGCTACCTGCTTGTCGCTCTGGGCCCGGCAGTGCTCAGTAGTTCCGGCGGTGTTTGAGCCGGGGAATGGTGACGGCGAAGACTGCGGCGGCAGCGAAGCCAAGCCCGCCGGTGGCAGCCACGCCCGCCCCGAGCGAGGCCACGGCGGTCACGCCGGAAAGCAGCACCGGACCTCCGGTGGCCCCGGCGTCGGCCATGAAACGCCAGATGCCCAGGAACTGGCCGCGGCCGTTGTCGGGTGAGAAGTCGGCCCCCAGCGTCATGTTCAGGCCCGAACTGATGCCGTTGCCGAAGCCGATCAGGAGGGCCGCGAGCAGCAGGCCCGCGAAGCCGGTGCTGAGCGGGATCAGCACCATCGCCGTGCCCATGATGAGGGTTGACGGTATCGCCACCCATTGCCGGCCCTTGCGGTCCATCAGCTTGCCGGCCGGATAAAAGACCAGCATGTCGATGGCGCCGGACAGCCCGTAGATCAGGGATGCCTGCGTGGCGTCCATCCCGAGGTGCTCGGCCCAGAGCGGGATCACCACCTGCCGGGACGCACGCAGCGCACTGAGCAGCAGCACCCCCATGCCGACGCTCAGGAAGACCCCGGCGTGGGACACGGCGACGCTGCGCAGCGTCGCCTGCTGGACGGGGACGCCGTCGTCAGCTGCGGGCGTGGCCACGAGGTCCGGGATGGTCACCGACAAGAGTGCGGCCGCGGTCATGGCGACGACGCCTACCCAGTAGGCGCCGGTGATCCCGGCGAACTGCATCACGGCTGCGCCGATGAAGGGTCCGATGAAGATGCCGATCCGGTTGACGCCGCCGAGCGTGGACAGGGCCCGTGCCCGGAGGATCACGGGTACCGCTTCGGTCAGGTACTTCTGCCGAGCCAGGCTGAAGACGCTCGCGGCCATGCCGACCACCACCATGGCCGCCGCGAGCAGCCAGAGGCCGTCAGGAACTAGCGGAGCCAGTGCCGCGGCGGCGAGGGCGACGGCGCTGGCCGCCGCGGCCCCGACTATGGCCCAGCGTTCGCCGAACTTCAGCGTGATGAGAGAGGCGGGGAGGTTGAAGAACCAGGAGCCCAGACCGATCAGGGTGACCACCAGCGCGGCGACGGCCACCGAGGCGCCGAGGTCACGGGCGGACAGTGCCACCACGGGCAGGATGGCGCCCTCGCCGATGCAGAACAGCAGGGCCGGGCCGAAGGCTGGGACGGCGATGCTGCGGAGGCTGAAGGGTGCGGTCTGTGTGGTGGTCATCCCCTTCATCCTAGGGCGGGCGGCGCGCCGGTGAGCTCAGGCGTCGAAGTGCGTGTGGACTTCCCCGCTGGTGAGAGTCCGCAGGACTTCGGCCGCGACGTCGCGGAGCTTCTGGTTCCGATTGCTGGACACCCTGGTAAGGATGCCCATGGCCTCGTCCTGGGAGCAGCGGTTCTGGGCCATGATCACCCCGCAGGCCAGATCGATGGAGGTGCGGTGCTCCATGGCGGCCTGCAGGTCCTCGGCCCGGGACTGCGCGGTGCCGATCCGGACGGCCAGGCGGAGGGAGCGGCCGGCGAGATCGGCAAAGCCGGAGGCCTCGGTGATGATTGCCTCGGTGAATATCCCGGTGTCAGAGCCGAAGAAGTTCAGGGCCGCGGCCGCGTCCTCGCCGATTTCCAGGGGTACGCCAAGGGTGCTGCGGCAGCCATGGGCCGCGAGCTGCCGCTGGTACTCCGGCCAGCGCGGATCGGTATCGACGTCGGCCAAAAGAACCACGGACTTGGTCCGCAGCGCCGCGATGCACGGGCCGTCGCCGAGGCTTTGCTCGATGCGGTCCAGGATGACCGCCCGGGGGCTGCTCCCCGCCACAGTCATGGTCTTCTTCCGGCGCTGCAGCGTCACGCCGCATTCGATCTCCGCGCCGGCGGCCTTGCTGAGTGTGGCGGCCGAGAATTCAGCGAGCCGGCCCAGGAAGTCCTCGACGTTCTGGGTTCCCATCAGGAGGTCCTGCAGTTGCAGGGCGGCTTCGTCCCCGGCGTTGTTGGTCATGCCTAAATCTAAGTCGGTCACCGGCGCGAAACAACTTGCCTGCTGCGCGGTAGCATGAAGCCTTGCGAAGGCCCGCGTGATGCTTCATGGCCTCTCTAGTGTCGGCGGAGGTCTCATGACTGAACAGGTATGGCGCGTCAGTTCCGATGTCGCCTGCGTCCACAGTGCCGACGGCGGCCGCGTCGCCGTCCTGCATCTTGAGCAACACGTGCCGGTCATCCTGGCCGGGACGGCCGCGTCCGTCTGGAATGCGCTGGATGGGACCAGGACCGAGAAGGAGCTCATCGAGTTCCTTGCCCACGAATACGCCACTGAGGCCCGGACCATCCACGGGGATGTGATGGGCTTGATCCACACCTTGAGCAGCACCGGAACGATCACTTCGTCTCCTCGAGACGAAGGTGCCAGCTGATGGGCGGCGCAGAGACCCTGCACCAAGATGAAGCCGTCCTCCTGGCCACAGCCCTGGTGGACTATGTGGCAGCGTCAGGCGGCCTCCACGTGCTTTTCATCAAGGGTCCCGGGACCACAATGATGGGACTCCGCGGACATCACGTCTCCGCGGACGTGGACGTCCTGGTCCGCCCGGAAGATCTGGACAGAATGGTAGACCTCCTGGGCGGAAGAGGCTGGCTCGAACGGCCATCCGGCGTGACAGTCGTGCGCCGGTACTCGCACTCCCGCACGCTGTATCACCCGCAGTGGAACTGCGACATCGACGTGCACGACAGGTTTCCCGGGATGGAGGCCTCACCCGGCAGTGCCTTCGACGCGCTCTGGCGCGACAGGCACTACCTGGTCATGGCGGCCAGGCCAGTGCCCGTTCCTTCCATCCCTGCGGCGGTGATTTTTCAGGCACTGCACAGCCTGCGCGCCATGGATGATCCCCGCCATCAACGCGAGTACTCAGGGCTGCTCCAGCGGGTGGATGTCAGCATGCACCAGGACTTGGTGGATCTCAGCGTCGAGCTGCAAGCGACGGCGGCGCTGCAACCGCTCCTTGCCGACTTGGGCATAGCCGATCTGCCGGCCCTACAGGGAACTGTCAGTGAGGAGTGGCGCCACCGCACTTCCGCACAGGGCCCCGGAACGGCCTATCTGGTCTCGCTCATCGAAAGCCCCTGGCGGGTTAAGCCGCTGGTGCTGGCCCGCGCGGTCTTTCCCTCGCGTCAAACATTACGGGAGCGCGACCTATACCTTGACGACTCCATCTCCGGGCTTTTCAGGACCCACGTTTCGCGCTGGCGCCGCGGGCTGGCTGGCCTTCCGGCAGCAGCCCGGAAGACCAAGGCTTCACGCCGCCGATAGCGATCTTCCCCTAGACGTAGCCGTCCACAATGGCTGCGGCAATCTCCCGGTACGCGCGGCGCGTTTCCGGGCGCAGCACATCCAAGGTGACAAGGTCGCCGTCGGCCACCCCGCGGTCGTGCGGAACCGCGATCAGCTGGCGGCAGATGCCGGACAGGTGCTCCTCGATCGCATCCTTGTCCACCCGCGTCGAGACCTCGTCCTTGTCCGTGATGACCACGATCGCGTTGCGGGCCAGGTCCTCATAGCCGTGGCTGGCCAGCCAGTGCAGCGTGCTGCGGGCCCGTTTGGCGCCGCTGACGGCGTAGCCGGCCGCGATGATCAGGTTGTCCGCCGATTGCAGGATGCCGCTCATGGCATTGTGCGTCACGCCTGTGCCGCAGTCGATCAGCGCCACCGAGTAGTAGGCGGAGATGAGCTTGCGGATCCGAAGGTATTCCTCGGCCGTCAGTGAATCCGACACCTCGGGGTCCTGCTCACCGGCAATGAGGTGGAGCCTGCCGGCGTGGTGCATGTAGCGGGCCAAGGCGGTGAGGGAATCGACAGACTCGATGTTCTCGAGCAGGTCCGTGATGGTCCGCGGGCTCTGCTGCTGGTAGATGCCCTCGCCGAGGGCGCGCTCCACGAGGTCGCCGGAATCGGGGTTGGCGTCGATCGCGCACGGCGGATCGCCGCGGAACTCGGCCAGGGTCAGGCCGACGCCCACCGTGGTGGAGGTCTTGCCGATGCCGCCCTTGAGGCTCAGGACGGCCGTGTTGTAGCTGCCCTGGAGCTGGCGGGAGATGCGCCGGGCCAGTTCGTCCTCTTCACGTTGTCTCGCGCTCGGGCCCAGGTTCAGCCCGGTCAGCTTGTAAAGACCGCCGCGGAACCCGCCCACGGGCCGGGGCTTCTGCTCGCGGACAAAGAGGCCCGGGGAACTGATGAAGTCAGGCAGCGGGCCGTCGGCCAGGGCCGCTGTACGGCTGGCCGAGCGTGTGGAACGGGTCGGTTGGGCCGGCACGGCAGGGGCGGCCTCGGGGGCCGGCGGCTTCCGGACGGGATTCTGGGACGGTTTCGCAGGCTGGGTCTGCGCGGGAGCGTCGGCTGCAGCGGCGGCCTCGGCCCAGGAAGTGCTGGGGGCCGTCGGGCGCTGTTCTGCCTGGCTGCTCGAAATAATGGGCATGGTTCCTGTCCAGGCATCGGAGTCGTCGCCGCGGCGGTCACGCCGGCGCCGGAGGTCCGGCTGCTCTGAGTCCACGGCGTCGTTGGCAGTTTTGGTGTCCACGGGTTTGGACATGTTTGTTCCCCCCAGGGATCACAGCGCAGGCCCCTGCGTTGCTTGTTTGAATTGGTCCAAACAGCAAGTCTAGGCCCGGAGGTGCTCAGCGACGGACCAACGGGCAGCGCGCGGCCTGGTTTCTTGGCGGACTCACCGCTGCAGCGCCAACACCACCACTACGGCTGTAGCGGTGGCCAGAACTGCGAGCCCCACATATGCCAGCGCGTGGAGACGCTTCCTCCGGGTCTCGCGTTTGGAATCCCTGGCCTGGTACCCGCCCTTGTTTGTCCCCATGCCGGTGATGCTACATGCGCAATGTTTCAGTTAGGGCAGGTCAAGCGATTATTTCGCCAATCGAGCCAGCTCCGCAGGCGGCAACGGTCCGGCCGTAGTTACAAAGCTGCAAGCGCCACACAGACCACGCAGGCGGTGGCTGCCGCCAAGAGCACCAGGCCCACGTAGGCCCACCATTTCGGCCTGTTGCGGTGGGGGTTGATGTCGACGTACGGCACTGTCATGACTCCTGGCGCTGGGGAACGGAGGCGGGCCCTTGTCTGCGCCGCCTGAGGCGAAGTAGCCCGTAGAACACGGCGGAGAGCAACACGAGGCTCCCCAGCAAAATGCACAGCGCAAGGACATAGCCGGGCAAAGTCACAGGTGAGACCTCCTGAGAGCTAGCGACATCATTTTGACGCGAGCGCCTCGGATCCCCATCCTTGGGCAAGCTGGTCGCTGGGCGAGAGTTGGTCCACGGAAAGGGACCGAGATGAGATTACTCACAGGCTACCGGCGTTGTCCATCCGGCGCCTGAGCCCGCCAGCCCTAGCGGTGGGCCCGCGTGTCCTGCAGGCGCTTGATGAACCAGCGCGACTGCTCGGGGCCGTACGGCAGGATCGGGATGGCCTTGGTTGCGTCGTCCGGGGTTTCCCGGGTGGCCTGAATTGCCTGCCGGACCGCGGTGGTCATGGTGTTGGCCATGGTCTTGACGAACTGGTCCGAGCACGGTTCGCCGTGGCCGGGAATCAGGTATTCGTAGCGGTGCCGCAGCGCGGACAAGTGCCGGAGGGCGTCGGCCCAGTCTTCCGGGAATGAGTCCTCGAAAGAGGGGTGGGAACCCTGTTCCACGAGGTCGCCGGCGTAGAGGGTGCTGGCGGCGCCGACCAGGAGGTCGCCGTCGGTGTGGCCGCGGCCCAGATAGAACAAGGTGACGGTCTGTCCGCCGAGATCCACCAGGACCGGCTGATCCTTTACGATCGCGTTCGGGACCACCAACTCGGCATCGGAGCCCTGCCCGGCCGCCATTTCCGGTTCCGCCGAGGCCACGAGCCGGCGCTGCTCGTCGCCGTTCTCCTCGATTTCCGCGGCGCAGTTCTCGTGCGCCCAGAATTCCGTGACGCCGTCGTCCGCGAAGACGGCATTGCCGAAGAAGTGGTCGTAGTGGGCGTGCGTGTTGACCACCACCAGCGGCAGCATGGTCTTTTCCCGCACAGCGGTCAGGATCTCACGGCCCTGGCGGGGGCCGCCGCCGGTGTCGATCACCATGGCGCGCTCGGTGCCGACCACCAGACCCGTGTTGAGCAGGGAACCTTGAGTTGTCAGTACGTAGTTGTCCGGACCGACTTCGAGCCATCGTGACATTCAATCTCCGTAATTCCGACGCTTTTCCGGCGTTGTTGGTGCGGTGTGTTGGCCTCGATTCTACCCGTGTCGGCTGGCAATTCCGGGAGGGCATGGCCGTCCTGACCCTGCGGCGGTGTGCCCGGACGCCCCTCGTCCTGGCCCGCACCGCGGAGTAGCCTGTGGGCAACTTCCGTCCATGAGCCCGTTGCTCCGCCAAACGATTGGGGGTGGCTCCCGTTGAATGCCGGTACTTCCCTGGAGCGGATGGTGTTCTTCAGCGATGCCGTCTTCGCCATCGCTCTGACCCTCCTGGCCCTGGACCTGAAACTGCCCGAGGGCATCCCCGCGGAGCAGCTGGACAACGCCTTGCTTGCGGCCTGGCCACAGTTGCTTACCGGAGTGTCGAGGATGCGAGTGTGCTGCATATCGGCACATCCCTGCTTGATCTTCTCGATAATCCGCATGCCCGCAAGTACAGGGCTACCTCCTCAACCGCTTGGGTTCACAGTACTCCTTGCCGCCAAGAGTCAAGACCATTACGCGAGAAAGGTTCGCCATGGCGGAGCCTGGCGTGCGCATCCTTAGTTAGCGCCTCGGATGGGTCCCACCCTCGGGACATGCCCCGACCTGTGATCTGCTCGTTCGTTACGACGAAGCTATTCGCCATGCCCTTCATGTCCTCATTTGCCCAGGACAGGTGCTCGTACAGCGCCGACAGAAATACGCTAAGCGTGTTGCCCGGGTCTGCTCTCACCTCAAAGTGAGTCGTTCGCAGACTCTCTGGAATCTCTCTTAAAGATTCGTCGTAGCTTGTGGACTTGGCCCACGTTCCAAGATCGGCTATGCAAACTAGGTCAAGGCATTCGGCGGGGTGGTTCGCGTACTTTTTGTCATTGCTCACGATGGCGTTCAGCACATTTTCCGAAGGGGTCGACGCGTCCTTTTTCCACGGATGCGAAGCCGCGAGGATACCGAAAACGTACGGCTTCCATAGCTCCAAGCGGGCGCGACCTCTCGTCGGGATAAGCGCCCTCTGAAGGGCCGCGCTCTGTTGTGCGGCCTCCTCCAGTCCGGAAGCTCGGATGGTTAGCTTTGTCGAAAACGCCGCTGCCACGCCAGCGGCCAGGACGCGGGTCTTCTGCCGGAGCTTCCTGGGATAGCCGGGGTGAAAGACTATGAGATCCGTTTCGAACGGCTGTATGTCCGCGTCCGCCGTGCCGACGATGTACTTGCGAGTCGCGACCTCATACTGCGGGGGCAGCCAATTCCTCAGAAACTCGTCCCATATCCCCTCGTTCTCGTGCCCGACCAACTGGGTGTTCTTTGAGTCAGCCGCCTTCTTGTACAGCCGCTCGTAATCACGCTGGATGTCTGCGCTGGCGTCTTCCAGCCACTGGTGATGTTCATGTCCCATGGCTCTATCTAACGGGACAGGCCGGCCTAGGCTGAAAAGGGCTCGATAAGACCGGTTAAGCGCCCCGGCCGGCCGTGACAGAAATCCCGCCCTGTCCGCATGCCACAACGACCGACAGTTCGCAAGGGCGGCTTCAACCACCCGTTGCATCCAAGCAACCTTGGCTTCCCGTTCAGTCATCGGGAGGCTAGATGGGATCGGTTCGGACGGCCCCGCCCACCTCACATGTCCGCGAGCGCCGACCCGGGATTCTCGATCGCGTCGGCGACGTAGCGCAGGAAACCGCCGGCCGTGCCGCCGTCGCACACCCGGTGGTCGAACGTCAGGGTCAGTTCGGTGACCTTGCGGACCGCGAGCTCGCCGTTGACCACCCAGGGTTTGTCGATGATCCGCCCGACGCCGAGGATCCCCACTTCGGGGTGGTTAATGATCGCGGCGGAACCGTCAACGCCGAACACCCCGTAGTTGTTCAGCGTGAACGTGCCACTGCCCAGCTCCGCCGGGGTCGCCTTGCCCTCCCGGACGACGGCGGTGAGGCGGCGGATCTCGGCGTCCAGCTCGCGGGCGCTGAGCTTGTCCGCGTTCCGCACCGACGGCACCATCAGTCCGCGGTCAGTCTGTGCCGCGAAACCGAGATTGACGCCGTCGAAGGCCACAATCTCCTGCATGGCGCCGCCGGCGGTGTCCTCGGTGGTGACGATCCTGGTGTTCAGCTCCGGGAACTTCTTCAGCCCAGCGGTGACAAACCGGGCGATGAAAGCCAGCAGGCCCGGGGTGTTGTGCGGGTCCGCCTTCTTCAGCGCGGCACGCATCTCCACGAGCGCCGTGGCGTCCACGTCCACCCACACCGTGGCTTCCGGGATCTCGGAGCGGCTGCGCGTCATGTTCGCGGCGACCGCTTTGCGGACTCCCCGGACCGCTGTGCGTCCGGATATGCCGAGCCCGGTGCGTGCGTCGGTGCCGGTCGCCGAGGCCGGCGCGGCAGGCTCCGCCGCCGGGCGCTCCGCCACCGGTGACGGCTTGATGACGGCTTCCACGTCGCGCCGCATGATGAGCCCGCTGGCCCCCGACCCTTGGAGTTCCCCCAAATCAACCCCATGATCGCGCGCCATCCGGCGAACCAGCGGAGAAATAACCGCCCCCAGTTTCCCGGGCACCCGGGTCCGCAGCAGCACCAGGTCATCGGCAGCCTTCTCGGCAGCAGACGCCCCGCTGGCAGACTCAGCCATTGCGGTCCGTTTAGGAGCCCGGGTCCGCCGGGCGACCCCGTGCCCGCCGGGAGTGCCGTACCCGATCAGGAC
>NZ_CAKKMF010000117.1 GCF_918697925.1 Arthrobacter sp. Bi26 | reverse complement strand
GACGGTCCTCAATCTCCCCATGAGCGATCCCAGGGTCCGGCCGCTCCTGGATGAGCTCGCGCTCGAATATGACACCCGCTACGGCAACCTCTTCGGCAGGGGAGCCGCCGCGGAGGAACTCAACCGCTACCCGGCCGAGGAATTCGCCGCCCCGGGCGGGGCCCTGTTGATTGTGCGCGAGAACGGCGAGTCCGTGGCGGGCGGTGCCTTCCGCCGGCATAGCCCGCAGACCGCCGAGTTCAAGCGGATCTGGACGCATTCGGCACATCGCCGCCGCGGACTGGCCCGGTTTGTCCTCGCCGAACTGGAGGCGCTGGCCGCCCGCCGCGGCTACCGGAAGGTCTACCTGACCACCGGCCCCCGCCAGCCGGAGGCGAAACACCTTTACCTGAACACCGGCTACGAGGCACAGTTTGATCTCTCCGCGGACCCGGAAACCATCGGACCGCTGGCATTCACCAAGGACCTGCCCGTAGGGTCACGCCGGGGGCCGTCCCGGCGATAGAGTGCAGAACAGGCCGGCGCGACTTCCGCGCCGTGCCAGTATCGCCTCAACCGCCGCGCATTCGCGGCGCCGAAGTACCGGGAGCAATTCGTGCGGCATGGATCCAAGCCCACCATCCGCGACGTCGCGGAGACGGCCGGGGTCTCCCTGACCACCGTCTCCTACGTGCTCTCCGGCCGCTCCGGCGGCACCACCCGGATCAGCCAGGCCACCCAGGACCGGGTGCACTCCGCGGTCCGCGAACTTGGCTACGTGGCCAACCGTGCCGCCCGGGGAATGCGCCGGGGCCGCACGGAGCTCGTGGTTGTGGCCGTCGCGGACCTCGAACAGCCGCGGGACAGGGCTATCGCCACGCTGCTGGCCGGGATCCTGCCGGAGCGCGGCTACCAGGCGGTCATCCTGCTGGGCGGGGGCTGGCGGCAGTTCATGCTCTCCGGCGGCGCTGACGGCGTGATCCACACCTGCGCGCCGGCGACTGGCGATGACTCCGGGACAATGGCGGAACTCGCCGGCCGCGGCATGGCCCAGGTGCTCATTACGGACGACGCCGGGGCCGGCAGCCTCGCTGTCCAGGGCGGATACGATGTGGTCCCGGCCGGAACGGACACGCCCGCGGTCCTGGCCGAGCGCGCCGTCGCTTTGCTGCTCGCCCGGCTCCGGGGCTAGGTCGCGCCTAGGCTTTCGGCGCGGAGGCCTCCGGTGCTGTGTCCTGCGTTGCGGTTTCCTGCGTTGCGGTTTCCCGGATGGGGCGCCGGGCCAGCCATGCGGCCACGATCGCGCCGGAGACGTTGTGCCACAGGGAGAAGACGGCAGACGGCAGCGCTGCCAGCGCGCCGAAGTGCGCCGTGGCGAGGGTGGCGGCCAGGCCGGAATTCTGCATACCGACCTCAAAGGCGAGGGCCCTGCGCGCCTTGTCATCCAGGCGTCCCAGCTTGCCGGCCAGGTAGCCCAGGCCCAGTCCGAAACCGTTGTGCAGCACCACAGCGAGGAACACGATGCCGCCCGCGGCGACGATCTTGCTCGCGCTGCCGGCCACCACGATCGCCACGATCAGGGAAATTACGACGGCGGAGGCCCACGGCAGCGCCGGGAGGACCCTGGCCACCAGTTTGCGGAGGAAGAGGCGGGCCAGCAGGCCGGCAATGACAGGCAGGAGGACGGTCTTGACGATGTCCTGGACCATGCCGCCGGCGTCGATTCTCAGGTACGAGCCGGCCAGGAACAGCACCAGCAGCGGCGTCACGATCGGGGCGATCAGGGTGGACACGGAAGCGACGGCCACGGACAGGGCCACGTCGCCCTTGGCGAGGAACGCCATCACGTTGGAGGCCGTGCCCGACGGCGCGCAGCCCACCAGGATCAGGCCCACCGCAAGCTCCGGCTCGAGGTGGAGGGCGACGGCGATCAGCCAGCCGGCCCCCGGCATGATGACGTAGTGCGCCACGATTCCCAGGGCCACGGCCCAGGGGCGCTTGGCCACCGAGGCGAAATCCGGCGGGGTCAGCGTCAGGCCCATGCAGAACATGATGATGCCCAGCAGGAAGGGCACGCTGGGTGCGAGGGGTTTGAACGCCCCGGGGAGCAGGAAACCGGCGAGCCCGGCCACCACGACGAGGATCGGGAAGACCGTTACTGCGATGCGGGCGATCTTTGCCTCGGCGGCGAGGGCGGGATTGGCCGGGACGCCTGCGGCGATGCTCGCGTCCTGGACGGTATCGGGGATTTTAGTTGCCTCAAGCATCCAAGAATGGTGCCACCGGCGTCCGGGCACTGGCCACTTCGTGACCACCTGTCGGACAAATATGTCAGATTTTTGGGCATCCGTCTGCCGGGAGAACCCAACGGGTAGGGTTTCAGTGGGTGGGTGAGCCCAAATCGGCGAACTCCCCGCCCCTCCGGCGCGACGCAGCGCCCCACATTCCCTGAATTCTGCACATTCTTTGAAATCTGGAGGCCGTTGCGCCTTCTTAGCCACGAACGGAGCCAGCGGTGGCCACCAGTATCGACGCGGAGGCCCCGGCCTTCACGCCCGAGCAACTGCAATCGGTCCGAGGTGCGTTGACGTCCCCGCGCAGGCTCAAGACCGAGGTCCTGGGCGGACTCGTCGTGGCGCTGGCCCTGATCCCTGAGGCGATCGCCTTCTCGATCATCGCCGGCGTGGACCCGAGGATCGGGCTCTTCGCGTCCTTCACGATGGCGGTGACGATCGCCTTCGTCGGCGGCCGTCCGGCGATGATCTCGGCTGCCACCGGCGCCGTCGCCCTGGTGACCGCCCCACTCGTGAAGTCCCACGGCCTGGACTACCTTGTGGCGGCGGTGATTCTGGCCGGCGTGTTCCAAATCGTCCTGGGCCTCTCCGGCGTGGCCAAACTGATGCGCTTCATCCCGCGCCCGGTCATGGTGGGCTTTGTGAACGCCCTGGCCATCCTGATCTTCATGTCGCAGGTGCCCGAGCTGATCGGCGTGCCATGGCTGGTCTACCCGCTCACCGCCCTGGGCCTGCTGATCGTCTTCGGCCTGCCCAGGCTCACCAAAGCCGTCCCCGCACCCCTCGTGGCCATTCTGGCCCTGACATTCATCACGGTGACGGCCGCCGTCGGCGTTCCTACGGTGGGGGACAAGGGCGCACTGCCGGACTCGCTGCCCGCCCTGTCCCTTCCAGGCGTGCCGTTCACGCCCGAAACGCTTCAGGTCATCTTCCCGTTCGCGCTGGCCATGGCCTTCGTCGGGCTGCTCGAATCCCTCATGACCGCGAAGCTCGTCGATGACATCACGGACACGCGTTCACCCAAGACCCGCGAGGCATGGGGGCAGGGTGTCGCGAACATCGTCACCGGCTTCTTCGGCGGCATGGGCGGCTGCGCCATGATCGGCCAGACCATGATCAACGTCAAAGCCTCCGGCGCCCGCACCCGGATCTCCACCCTCCTGGCCGGCGTTTTCCTGCTCATCCTCGTGGTGGCCCTCGGAGATATCGTGTCCCTGATCCCGATGGCCGCGCTGGTGGCCGTCATGATCTTCGTCTCCGTCGCCACGTTCAACTGGCACAGCATCCGGCCCGCCACGCTCAAGGCGCTGCCCAAGAGCGAAACCGCGGTCATGGCGTCCACCGTGGTGGTGACCGTGGCCACGCACAACCTGGCGATCGGCGTCGGCGTCGGCGTCATTGTTGCGATGGTTCTGTTCGCCCGGCGGGTGGCCCACTTCGTCACAGTGGAGCGCTCGGTGACGGAGGACGACGGCGGCAGCCGCGCCACGTATCGTGTGGACGGCGAACTGTTCTTCGCCTCCTCGAATGACCTCTACACCCAGTTCGAGTACGCGTTGGACCCGGAGCACGTGGTCATTGATATGCGCGACTCCCACCTGTGGGACGCCTCCACGATCGCAGCTTTGGATGCCATCACTGAGAAGTACCGGCGGCACGGCAAGAGCGTCGACGTCGTGGGCCTGAATGAGGCCAGCGCCCTGATGCGCGAACGCCTGGCCGGCAAGCTCGGCGCCGGAAACTAGCCGGCAGGGCGCCCGTCCGGACCGGTATTAGGTCACACGTTTGGGTCTTTTTGTTTGCCCAGGTGCGGCCTACGGTGGAACCACGGCGCCGCCCGGCCGGGGTGGCCGGAGCATGGAGGAAGACCCAATGACGACGCACGTAGCCGACTGCAGCGTGAACAATTGCTCCTTCAACGACCACTCCCATTGCAATGCGGCCGCCATTACCGTCGGCGGCGCTGAAGATCATGCCTCGTGCGCGACCTTCATCGACATCGGTGTGCACGGCGGGCTCCCCAAGGTGCTGGCCGACGTCGGCGCCTGCCAGCGAACTGAATGCACCCACAACGACCATCTGATGTGCAAGGCCTCCGAAGTTCACGTGGGCCCGGGGGTCGACAACGCCGATTGCCTCACCTACGCCCACAAATAAGCCGCACGCGGCGTCCGCGCCCATCGAACCAAGGAATACCAGCCGTCTCCACCGGAATCGACGCCGGACTTTCCCCACCTTTGAAGTCGACGCCCGGCGTGCCCCGCCGAATCGCCGGCGAGTCCCGGCGTAGCTGTGTCAAAGGTGGGGAGACTCGGCAGGCAGGCAGGGCGCAACAGAGCGCGGCAGAGCGCGCCATAGGCGTCCGCAGGCCCGCCCGCGCTAGCCCTGGGTGAGCCGGTACCGTTCGATCTGCTTAAGCCGCCGCAGGAGGCTGTCGCGCCGGGGGTGCGGGACGGCGTCGGCCGGCTCGGCGGTGAGCTCGATGTGTTCAGTGCCGTACTGCCACAGCAGCAGGTCATCGAGCAGCCGGTCCGGGCCGGGGGAGTACCGGTGGTCCAGGGCCTTGCGGACCTCGGTGATCCGGTTGGCGCTGAGCAGCCCGGCGAGCTGCATGGTCTGGTTGAGGCCGTGGGCGGCCATGAGCTCCGCGGCCCAGCCCCAGTCGTCGTCGACCTTGCGGTCCACGTGCGGCAGCAGGGTCCGCCAGACGTCGCGGATCCGGTTGGGCGTCAGCGGTGCGGCACCCTCGCCGTCCACATCCCAGTAACCGCGGACCTCCTCGTAGCGCTCATGCAGGTCCGAGAACGCGCTCTCCACGGTCTCCAGCATGGCGGCCGTGGCGGTGAACTGACGGTCGAAGTGCGGGGTCCAGGCCCGGGGGTCCTCGGCCTTGAAGCGGATGTCGTGCTCGATTTCGCTCCACGCGTGGGCGAACACTGTGCGGATCTGGCACTCGAAGAAGTAGCTGCCGTTCGGCGGGATGTCGGGGTTGAAGGCCAGCTGGTAGTCCTTGACGGCCTCGTTCTGGATGGTCCGCAGGATCAGGTGCCGGCTGGAGTAGCCGTAGGTGCCGGACTCGATCGAGCCGATGTCCTTTTCACGGTCCCCACGGCAGTCAAAGAGCTGGCGCTGGCGCTTAATCAGATTGGCCACCACCGCGTTTTCCGCCGGAAGCTTGGTGATCACGCGGATGCCCACCATGTCGTTCAGGGTCCGGAACGGGTCCGGGAACTTCAGCACCGGTGGTCCGCCCGGCTCCAGCGGTTCTTCCGTGCGGGAAATTTTCTCGCGGAAGGATTCAACCGTCTTGGTGCGGCCGGTGACGAACAACGGCGTGACCTCGGTGTCCTTGAGCATGGTCCGCAGCGTGAGCAGGACCTCCCGGGTGACCAGCTTCAGGGCAGGCCGGACCCGCTCGTAGAGTTCCACGTTTTCCTGCACGGAATCGCGCAGGCTCAAGTCCAAACGGTCCCAGTTGCTCGCCATGGATCCAGCTTACGGCGCACCACCGACACCGGGCCGCAGGCTCTCCCGCAGGCACTTTCGCAGCCGCCGCCAAAGGGCGGTGGGCAAGGGCGGCGTGCAGGGGGCCGGCCTGCGCGGGGCCGCTTGGCGCCCAAGGTAGGCTCAGCACATGGCTGAAATGCGGCGGCGGACTATGATCGCTGGCGCAGCGGCGGTGACTTTGGGGGCAATCTCCGCCGCCTGTTCACCGGGCCCCAAGGAGGACGCTGTGAAGAGGCAGAAGTACCAATATGGCGAGGACCCCAGCCAGTGGGGTGAGCTCTTCCTCCCGGAAGTGGCCGCGCCCAAGGGTGTGGTGGTGGTGATCCATGGCGGGTACTGGCGTTCGCAGTACGGCGCAGAACTTGGGGAGCCCCTTGCCAAGGACCTCGCCGCGCACGGCATGGCAGCCTGGAACCTGGAGTACCGGCGCGCCGGCAACGGCGGAGGCTGGCCCAACACCTTTGCCGACGTCCTGGCCGGAATCGACAAGCTCGGTGAACTCGCCGACGAGCACGGGCTCGGGCTGGACCGGGTGGTGGCCCTGGGCCACTCTGCCGGCGGTCACCTCGCGGTCTGGGCGGCGGGACGCAGCCGCCTCGCCGGGCTCGGCGCCCCGGATGCGGACCGCCAGCTCACGCGCCGAGGCGACGACGACGGCGCGGTGCAGCTTACCGGCGTCGTCAGTCAGTCGGGGGTGCTCAACCTCGCGGCCGCCGAGCGGCTCAATCTCAGCAACGGCGCCGTCAGCAACTTCCTGGGCGGCTCGTCCGAGAAATATCCCAAGCGTCATAGATATGCGGACCCCATGAGCGCGGTGCCGCTGGGCGTGCCCGTATATGCCGTTCACGGTACGGAAGACGACACCGTGCCGGTGAGCCAGTCCGAGACCTACGCCGGAGCAGCCAAGGCGGCCGGCGCGCCGGTTCAGTTGCTGAAGGTCCCGGGCGACCACTTTGCGCTGATTGATCCGAAAGCACCCGCCTACCGGAAATGCCGTGAACTCGTGCAGCAGCTGTTGGCCTGAAATCCGGCCGGCCCGGCTGCCGGTGAAGCTGTCGGCCAGACGCCCGCCCTGCCGCCAGCCAAGCACTCGTCCGGCGTCCACCCGGCGTCCCACGGCGGCGAAAGCGAATACACTGGACCGCAGGTGCGCCGGGAAGTCTGGTCGGCATAGTTCCGTCGACCCCACTTTGAGGACTCCATGAGCGCCCTGCCACCCACTCCCACACCCCCTCGACTCACCGTTATCGGCCGGGGCAGCTACTCCGAGGCCCTGCGGATCGGCGAAATCCTCCGCAAGGAAACCGTGGGCGGCGCGCTGCTGGTCGCCGCGGCGGCGGTGGCCCTTGTCTGGGCCAACTCCCCGGCCTCGGAGAGTTACTTCGCGCTGCGCGACTTGAAAGTCGGCTACGCGCCCTGGCATCTGGACCTGACCCTGGGCGCCTGGGCCGCCGACGGCCTGCTGGCCATCTTCTTCTTCCTGGTCGGGCTCGAACTCAAGCGCGAATTTGTCGCCGGCGATCTGCGCCAGCCGAGCAAATCCGTGGTTCCGGTGGCCGCCGCCGTGGGCGGTGTGGCCGTTCCGGCGCTCATTTACGCGGTCGTCAACCTTTCAGGCCCCGAGACCCTGCACGGCTGGGCGATTCCCACCGCCACAGACATCGCCTTCGCCGTCGCGGTGTTGGCGCTCATCGGTTCCCACCTTCCCAGTGCGCTGCGCATCTTCCTGCTGACCCTCGCGGTCGTGGACGACCTCTTGGCCATCGCCATCATCGCGATCTTCTACACGAGCGACCTCCACCCCGAGCCGCTCCTGCTGGCCCTGCTCCCGCTGGGCCTCTACACAATCCTGGCGCACAAATGCCGCCGGTTCTTCGGCATGCACGCATGGGCGGCCTGGGTGATCCTGCTGCCGCTCGGCGCGGCGACGTGGGCGCTCGTGCACGCGTCAGGCATCCACGCAACCGTGGCCGGGGTCCTGCTCGGGTTTGCAATTCCCGTCAAGCGCTCCCGGGCCAGCGGCGGCCCTGAAGCCGGCCCGGGGCTCGCGGAGCTCTTCGAACACCGGTTCCGCCCGATTTCGGCCGGGATCGCCGTCCCGGTTTTCGCGTTCTTTTCCGCCGGGGTGGTCATTGGTGGCTGGCAGGGCCTCGGTGCCGCCCTTACGGATCCCGTGGCGGTGGGCATCATCCTGGCGCTCGTGGCCGGAAAGCCGGCCGGGATCCTCGGCACCACATGGCTCATCACCAAAGTCACGCGGGCCCGGCTGGACGGCTCCTTCAAGTGGATCGACGTCTTCGGCCTCTCGATCCTGGCCGGCATTGGTTTCACGGTGTCGCTGCTGTTGGCTGAGTTGAGCTTTGGTCAAGGTACTGCCCACGAAGACCACGCGAAGGTGGGGATTCTCGCGGCCTCTGTGCTCGCGGCGCTCCTCGCCACCGGCGTGCTCCGGGCCCGCAACCAGCAGTACCGCCGGGCCGAGGAGGAAGAAAAGATCGACTCGGACCACGACGGCATCCCGGACGTCTACCAGCAAGACCGTCCCGCAGACTAAGTGGAGTCCGCGGGCCAGATGGACAGGACAGGCCGACGGACTAGATTTGAGGGTGCGGCAAGGACGTGCCGTCCAGAGCATGCATGATACCCCAAGGGGTATCATTGTCTCGCTGGAATACGCGCGCCGGGCCGTCCGGCGCCCGCGAAAGGAACAGGCATGAAGAGCATTTCCGTCAAGGACCTGGCCGCCCTGGGCGACGCCACCGAAATCGTCGACGTCCGCGAGGAAGACGAATACGCCGCTGTCCGCGTTCCTGGCGCCAGGAGCATCCCGCTTTCACGGTTTGTCCAGTCCCTCGACGAGGTTCCGGCCAGCGGAACCGTCTACGTCATGTGCGCCGCCGGGGGCCGCAGCGCCCAGGCCACCACCTACCTGGAGGACCAGGGGTACGACGCCGTCAACGTCACCGGCGGGATCATGCAGTGGCAGGACGAGGGGCACCCCGTCAACCGGGGCTGACCTGACAGGGCTGACCTCAGCGGAGGGACCATGGAAGTCATCGTTATCGAGACCCCGCAACTCGGGGACCGCAGCTACCTGGTCCACGACGGCTCTGTGGCGCTGGCGATCGACCCGCAGCGTGACACCGACCGCATCGAGGCGGCCGCCCGCGACGCCGGCGTTTCCATCACGCACGTGGCCGAGACCCACCTGCACAATGACTACATCACCGGCGGCCTGATCCTGGCCCGCGCCCACGGCGCCAGCTACCTCGTGAACGCCGCCGATCCCGTGGCATTCGAGCGCACGCCAATCTCCGACGGCGAAACGATCCGGGTGGGCTCGCTCTCGGTCAAGGCGGTGGCCACACCGGGCCATACGCACACCCACATGTCGTTCATCGTGGACGACGGCGGGAAGCGGGCCGTCTTCTCGGGCGGCAGCCTGCTGTACGGTTCCGTGGGCCGCACCGACCTCGTAGCCGAGGCGGACACGGTCGGCTTGACCCATGACCAGTACGCCTCGGTCCGTCGCCTCGCCGCCGAGGCCGGCCGTGGTGCCGCGCTGTTCCCGACCCACGGATTCGGCTCGTTCTGCTCCTCGGGACCCGCCACGGGCGCCCGGTCCTCGACCATCGGCGAACAGCTCGCCGCCAACCATGCCCTGACGGACCCTGACGAGGACCACTTCGTCAGCCAGCTCATCGCCAACCTCACGGACCACCCGTCGTACTACGCCCACATGAGTCCGGCCAACCTTCGGGGCCCGGGGCCTGCGGAGCTGGCCGTTCCCGAATCGCTCGATGCCGCCGAGCTCACCCGGCGGTTGGACGACGGCGAGTGGGTGGTGGACGTGCGGCGGCGGGTGGCGTTCGCCAGCAGCCACCTCAAAGGCAGCGTCAGTTTTGAGTATGGCTCCGGCTCCAGTTTCACCACCTATCTCGGCTGGGTGCTGCCGTGGGGTGAACCGGTGACCCTGGTGGGCTCGCGGGAAGACATAGAGAGCGCCATCCGCGACCTCTCCCGGATCGGCATCGAATCCCCGGACGCCGCCGTCGGAACCGAGCCGGAGGTCCTGGCGCCACAGGCCGGCCTTGCCTCCTACCCGCGCGTGGGCTGGGACGGCGTGCTCGCGCACCGGGCGCCTGGGGACACCGTCCTGGACGTGCGCCGGGCCGACGAATTCGCCGCCGCCCGCGTTGTGGGCGCGGTCAACGTGCCGCTGCACGAGCTGTTGCTGCGCCTCGGGGACGTCCCTGCCGGGAAGCTCTGGGTGCACTGCGGTTCCGGGTACCGTGCCGGGATCGCCGCCAGCCTCCTGGCGCGGGCAGGCCGGGATGTGGTCCACATCGACGCCAGGTTCGCCCACGCCGCGTCCGCCGGGATCGCCCTGGACACCACGGCGGCCTGAGCGGGCAGCGAGGCGGTTGCGGGCCGTGCGCGCAACACACGGCGCCGGAGCGGATTCTCTGGCAGAGTATGGTCATGCTCACAGTTATTGGCGAGGGGCTGGTTGATGTAGTCCAGCGGTCCTCCGGCGTCCAGGCCCATGTCGGCGGCAGCCCCCTCAACGTGGCGGTAGGGCTGGCGCGGCTGGACCATCCCGTCCAGTTCATTGGCCGCTACGGCCGCGATGCCTATGGAGAGGCCCTGGCCGCGCACCTGAAGTCGAGCTCCGTGCTGCTCCCGCTAGGACCCGACGAGCTGCCCACCAGCGTGGCCGCCGCACTGATCGACGACGCCGGCGCCGCCACCTACACCTTCGACCTCGCCTGGGAGCTTCCCGGCGTTGCGGCGCGCTTGCCGTTCCTGCTCCAGGGAACCACGCTACTGCACACCGGATCCATCGCCACCATGCTGGCGCCCGGCGCCGCTGACGTGCTTGCCGCCGTCGAACGCGCCCACCCGTCCGCCACTATCAGCTTTGACCCCAATTGCCGCCCCAGCATCATCCCGGACGTGGACTATGCCCGCGGGCAGGCCGAAAAGTTCGTGACGCTCTCTGACGTTGTGAAAGCCTCCGACGAGGACCTCGAATGGCTCTACCCTGGTGTTGACCCGCTGGACTCGGCCCGCCGCTGGCTGGCGCTGGGCGGCTCCGAAGGTCCCGCGATGGTGGTGGTGACCCGCGGCGGCAAGGGCCCCTGGGGCATCAACGCTGCAGGTGCGGCGCAGTTCCCCGCCCCCGAGATCAGCGTCGCGGACACAGTCGGGGCAGGGGATTCGTTCATGGCCGCGCTGCTGTCCGGCGTGGTGGACCTGGGCCTGGACGGGGCACAAAACCGCGAGGCCCTGCGCGAACTCTCCCCCGAAAGTCTCCGCGATCTTCTCGCCCATGCCTCCCGGGCAGCGGCGGTCACCGTGTCCCGCGCCGGCGCCAACCCGCCCACCCGCGCGGAGATGGCACGGGTGGAAATGGGGGCCCCGCCCCTGCAGTGAGTGAAAGGCAGCCATGACACGCCACGATTTTCCCGTGTTCCCTGTCCGTAGTGAATCCTTCACGGAGGGCCAGACGCTCCCGCCTGCCCAGCGCAGCGGGAAGATGCGCGCCGGCGGCCAGGACGAATCCCCGCAGCTGAGCTGGAGCGGCGCCCCGGCCGGCACAAAGGGCTATGCAGTCACCATGTTCGACCCCGACGCCCCGGGCCGCGGCGGCTTCTGGCACTGGGCCGTGCTGGACGTCCCCGCCGACGTCACGTCGCTGCCGGCAGGGGCGGGCGCCGAGGGCGGCCACCTCCTTCCCGCGGGCGCCATTCAGCTAAGGAACGACGGCGGATTCCACGGCTATCTGGGCGCCGCGCCGCCTCCCGGGCACGGGCCGCACCGCTACGTCATCACCGTCCACGCGCTCGACATTGCACCGTCGGGGCTGAACGAGCACACCGCTCCGGGCAGCCTGGAAGCGAAGCTGTCGCGGCACACCCTGGGCCGGGGCACACTCACCGGCATCCTCGAACGCCACTGAGCCGGCCGCCGTCGCCGGCCGCCATCGCCAAACCGCCGAGTTCGCCGGAAACTCTCCAGATCGCCGGAATTGCCCTGTGTGTCAGGCTGTTGTGTGACAGGTTTTCTGTTGCTGGAGCCGGTGCTCAGAGCGGGGGAAGGTCCATCATGGACTTCGTTATGCCTGTTCGTGTTTCGAACCGGAAGCACTTCACTACCGA
>NZ_CAKKMF010000116.1 GCF_918697925.1 Arthrobacter sp. Bi26 | reverse complement strand
CTGCCACCACCACGACGGTGGCGATGACCACCACGCCTTGGACGGCGGGGGCGTCGTGGGTGCTGACGGAGGTCTGGACGGCCTGGCCCAGGCCCGGCATGGCGAACAGCTGCTCCGCGATGACGGAACCGCCGAACAGTCCGATGAACTGCAGTGCGATGCCGGCAACGATGGGGAGGCTGGCGTAGCGCAGGGCGTGGATGTAGAGGATCTTCCAGGTGGGGGTGGCTGTGGCGCGGAGCGTGCGGATGTGTTCCTGCTGCAGCGCCTCGAGCATGGAGGCCCGGGTCTGGCGGGCAATGAACGCCGCGCCGCCTACGGCCAGCGTGATCACGGGCAAGGCCAGGGACAGGCCCCAGTCCTGCGGCGAGACCTCGAAGGGGACGTAACCGGTGGCGGGAAAGACCGAGGACTGGACGGCGAACAGGTACACGAAGATGATGCCGATCCAGAAGGCAGGCAGCGCCACGGCCAGGCCGCAGATCCCGCCGACGATGCGGTCTGTGATGCCGCCGCGGACCGCCGCCGTCACGCCCAGGCCAATGCCGAGGACTGCGCTCAGCACTGTGGCGCCGGCGGCCAGCGACGCGGTCACGGGCAGCCTGTTGGCCAGGTCCGCCGAGACGGATCGGCCGTCGATGAGGGACGTGCCCAGATTGCCTTGGACTGCGTCTGCGAACCAGCGGGAGAACTGGGCGAGGAGCGGGTCGTTCCAGCCGAGCCGCCGATTGACCTCGTCAATGGCCTCCTGGGAGGCGCCGGCACCGAGCGACACAGCGCCGGGGCTGCCGGGCATCGCGTGCACCAGCATGAATGCCAGTACCGCGACGACCAGCACGGTGGCCAGCGCCATCAGCAGACGCTTGGTGATGAATAGTGCCATGGTGACCTCCATCGGTCAGGACCTGCCGGACGGCTGCCCCCCTTGCAAAGGCGGGGTGGCCATGCGGCAGGGTTCAGTGGTCAGCTAGCGGGTGCGTAGGACGAGAGCAGCGGGTACGCGTTCGAACCCGCGAATTTCACCTGCTGGACCTTCTTGGTGTTGTAGCCCTGGTTGGTGAGTGACTCGTAGAGCGGGATCATCCAGCCGGATTCCACCAAGCGGGTGTTGAGCTTGGTGAGGGCGGTCTTCTTGGCGGCGTCGTCCTTCGCGGCTGCGGCCTCGCCCGTGGCGGCCGTCAACTGCTCATCGGAAGCCTTCTGCACATTGGTGAACCCGTTCAGGACCACGCCGTACATCAGGCCCACCGGGTTGTCCCAGCCGAGCGCGGCGTAGCCGAGGGGTGTGGTTGCGACGGCCGCGAAGGCTTCATCGGTGGAGGAAGCCATCTTGATGTTCATTTTGATTCCGACGGCGGCCAGATCCTTCTGGACGGCCTGCAGGTCCGTCTGGGTTTCGGCGCTGCCAACAATGGTGAACTCGAAGCCGTTACCGTAGCCGGCCTCGGCCAGCAGGCTCTTGGACTTCTCCGGGTCGTAGGCAAATGTGGATTCCAGTTCCGCCGTGAACCCGGCGGAGTCTTTGGGCAGGGCGTTCCAGGCGGGAATGTCACCCTTGTGCAGTGCCTCTACCAGGGCCTTGCGGTTGATGGCGTACTGGAACGCCTGGCGGACCTTCTCGCTGGCAAAGGCGGGGGCGGTCTTCCCGGTCTTGTCGAAGGAAACCATGGTGTGCAGGGTTCCACCGATCTGGGACACGCCGAGGCCCTTGGACTTTGCGAAGTCCACCGTGGGTGAGGTGAGCATGGCGACGTCGGCCTGGCCGGAGACGAGAGCGTTGGCGCGCGCCTGGGGATCCTGGATGACGCTGAAGGTGATCTTGTTGTAGGCGTAGTCTGCGGCGTCGGCGTTCTTGGCGTTCTTCACCATGACGTACTTGTTGCCCTTAACCGTGGAGGGGTCGAGCGTGTAGGGGCCGGAGCCGTCCGGGGTTGCGGCGAGGCTGGCCGTGTCGGCAACACCGGTCTTGCCGACAACCATGCCCATGGTGGAGGCGAGGTTCTTTTCGAACCCTGGCTGCGGCTTGGCGAACTTGATGGCCACCTGCGTGGGACTGACAACACTCACCGACGTGATTTCCTGGGCTCCGCCCTGGGCGATTGCGGAGTAGGCGCTGAGTGCAGGGTCGCTGCGGCGGTCCAGGTTAGCCTTCACCAGTGCCGCATCCAGGGTAGCGCCGTCCGTGAAGGTGACGCCTTCCTTGAGGGTCAGCGTAAGGACCGTATTGTCCGCGCTGTAGCTGAACTCCTTGGCCAAGCCCGGTCCAACAGAACCGTCCGGCTGCAGGGTCATGAGGTTTTCGTAGAGGCCTTCAAAAAACTGCCGCTGCGCGTCGGCGACGCGCAGCGGATCGAAGCCGAAGGAAGCGCTGTCGCTGTCGACGGCGATGGTCAGTGTGTCTTTGTTGGCGGCGGTTGCCGCCTGGGACCCGCCGCCACAGGCGGTGAGCGAGCTCATGAGAAGCGCCCCGGCCAGAACGGCCGCGCTCCGTCGTGCGGTGGAGTTCAGAAGTTTCATGTAGTGCGCCTTCGCATTCTTTCTCAGCAAACGGGGGTCAACATCCGGGGAGCCTGGCGGCCTGTATGCCGATCGTCCATGACCAGCTTCCGGGCCGTTGCGCCGGAGCCCCTCTCGTCAGATGGGTCTCGGTGACCGGCTCACTCAAGGATCACGGCGACGCCTCAAACGGAAACACGAGAATGTCATTGATTGAAAAAGTATTGTGGTGGGGGTCACTCCGGACGGGTCCCGGGTGGACGCGCAATGTCCGCGTCAACAGCGATGAGCCTTTCAACCAATGAAAACGGCCACCCCGCCCCTGACATTGACCACGGAGGATGGACAGTCAGCCCACGCACAGTCGCTTGGCGCTCAGATCGAAAGGAACCAGATGACCGATTCTTTTGCCTTCCCGCACGATTTCCTGTGGGGCGTCGCCACGGCAGCCCACCAGGTCGAGGGAAACAACGTCAACAGTGACTGCTGGTTCCTTGAGAGGCTCCCCGGAACGATCTTCGCCGAACCGTCCGGAGACGCCGTCGACCACTACCACCGATACCGCGAGGACATCGCCCTGATCGCCGGCCTGGGGTTCACCAGCTACCGCTTCTCGCTGGAGTGGGCACGCATCGAGCCCGAAGAGGGCTGTTTCTCAGTGGCGGAACTCAATCATTACCGCCGCGTGCTCGAGACCTGCCATGAACACGGGCTCACCCCGGTAGTCACTTTCCATCACTTCACTTCACCCAGATGGCTCCTGGCGGCCGGCGGCTGGGAGGACCCGCAGACCCCCGAACGGTTCGCCCGCTACTGCGACCGGGCCATGCGGCACCTCGGCGACCTCATCGGCGTCGCCTGCACACTCAACGAGCCGAACCTCCCCTGGCTGCTCAAGGAGCTCGGTCTCGGCGGCGAGGCCCCCGAACGCAGGGCAGAGGTGCCGCTGTGGGCGGCCGCAGCAGACCGGCTCGGGATCGACGCGAGCCGGGTGGCGCCCTTCCAATTCACGGTCTCCGAGGCCGGCTTCGACATCAAGCTCGCTGCACACCGCGAGGGCCGGGTCGCCATCAAAGCGATCCGGCCGGAGCTCCCGGTCGGGTGGACCCTGGCCAACACCGACATCCAGGCAGCCGAAGGCGGCCAGGACCGGGCGGACAGGATCCGTCGCGAGGTCAACGAACGCTTCCTCGTGGCGTCCCGCGACGACGACTTCGTGGGGATCCAGACGTACGGCCGGACGGTGTTCGGCCCGGACGGAGTGGCGCCGGTCCCCGAAGGTGCCGAGACGAACCAGATGGGCGAGGAAATTTACCCTGAGGCCCTCGAAGCGACCATCCGGGAGGCAGCCAGGATCGCCTGCATCCCTGTCATCATCACGGAGAACGGCCTGGCCACCGACGACGACGCCCAGCGGCTGGCGTACCTCCGCACGGCGGTAGCCGGCGTGGCGTCCTGCCTGGCCGACGGCATCGACGTCCGCGGCTACATCGCCTGGACAGCCTTCGACAACTTCGAGTGGATCTTTGGCTACGGTCCGAAGTTCGGCCTCATCGCGGTGGACCGGGCCACGCAGGAACGGACCCCAAAGGCGAGTGCCAAGTTCCTCGGCAGCCTTGCCGGGACGAGGGTGACTGAGTCCGTTTGAACCGGCGCCGGCCAGTTGACGCCCCACCCAAGAGTGCCGCAGCCATGGGGCATTGGCTAGGAGTTTCATTGGGCGAAACACTATTGTGGTGGGGGTCACTGGCGACGAACTAGGAACGGTTGAAATGACAGCAGTCCCGCAAAGGAATCCGGACAGCGCCGGGCCCACACCCCCCGCACCTGCACGCGGCAAGCGGCCAAAGCAGGGCGAACCCGTCATCGACCGTGCCTTGAGCCTTCTGGCTGTGTTCACGGACCGGCGTCGCGCCCTGACGCTCTCCGAAATGGCCAGGTACGCGGACATGCCAGCGCCGACGGCGCTCCGGCTGATCGCCCGGCTGGTGGCCTGGGGTGCGCTGGAAAGGCTCGACGACGGTCGATACGTCGTCGGAGTACGGCTGTGGGAAGTCGCGTCACTGTCGCCTCGGGGCCATGGCGTGAGGGAAATCGCGCTGCCCTATCTTGAGGACCTTTTCGAAGTAACACGCCATCACGTCCTCCTGGCTGTGCTCGACAAGGACGAGGCCGTGCTGATTGAACGGCTGTCGTCCAAGCAGGCTACCGAGGTGGCGTACCGGGTGGGCGGCCGGGCACCGCTCCGGTCCACCGCCGTCGGCCTGGTGTTGCTGGCCGGTGCGGACACGGCATTCCAGGAAGCCGTCATCAAGCAACCCGCTGATGAGGAGGCCGGCGTGGACGCCATGCCGGAGGGGCAACTCAGACGCACGCTGTCCGACGTGCGCCGCACTGGCGTCGCCATGATCAGAAGGTCAGCGCCCTCCCGGACCGTCTCCGTGGCCTCCCCCATTTTCGATGCCCAGGGCGCCGTCGCCGCAGCACTTTCCATCGTGGTTCCCGACGGCGCGACTCCCCCGAACGTACTGGCGCCGGCAGTCCAGGCCACAGCCAGGGCGGTCTCCCGAAATCTCGGGTTCAACGCCGAGGCCAGCGCCGGAGTGCGGCACCAGGCGCAGGCGTAAGGCAAAAGCACTTGACGTGAACGGTGGCGGAGTCTAGGACTGGCTTTGTCCAGTCCCAACCACCAGCCTAGGAGTTGTTATGGAGACCACGCCCTACGGAATCGTGCACTTTTTCCGGGGAGGCACCAAGGAGCAGTACGAGGCGTCGCTTGCGGCGGTCCATCCAGGCGAGGGGCGCCTGCCGGAGGGTCAGATCTTCCATGCCGCCGGGTCTTCCGAGGGCGGTTGGACCATCATGGCCGTCCATGACTCGAAGGAGAGCTGGGAGAAATTCCGGGACACGATCCTCATGCCCCGGATGCAACAGGGAATTGAGGGCGGCTTCACCGCTCAGCCCGAAGAGACGGTCATCGACCTCTACAAGGTACTGCCCTGAAGCCGGGTAAGTCGCACCGACTTATTCCAATTTCTCGCCGATAAGCCGCTGAACGTCCGCGGCCTGTCGGCGGGAGACTCAGGAAGGTATCGGACGGACCACCAGGACAGGGCACGGCGAGTGGCCGGTCACCTGGGCGGAAACCGATCCGATGTGCAGGCCCGCGAAGCCGCCGTGGCCGCGCGAGCCGACCACCACCAGATTGGCTTCCCGTGCGGCGTCAAGAATTGCCGACGCCGCCGAGTCGCTGTGGACGGTCCGCGTCACCACCTTTAAACCCTCCGCAGCCCTCGCCGCCTCCGCGCCGAGGGCTGCGGCTTGCTGCTCCGGAGACGCTTCCGCCACGACTTCCCCCGCGGCGGTTTCCAGCAGCGCGGGGTACCACGACATCGGTGCCTTGCTCCAAACAGTCACTATTCGCAGCTCGGCATCGCGATACCGGGCCTCGTCGACGGCCCATTCGAGGGCGCCACGCGACTGCTTGGAGCCGTCAAACCCGACCACAATCACAAAAGGATCCGAACTTGTCATGATTCCAGACTTTCATCGCCGCCAATGGGGTGCCTAGAGGCCTCTGGCCCCAGAGGACAACCTTGCTGTTGATCTGGTCAAACTCAACAGCGCTGATGGTGCCGGCGTCCAGGATAGCCTTGGCTACCTGCCATCTCAGTAGCCTCCGCCAATGGCGGCACTTCCTGGACCCTACCGGGTCGCTAGCACTTGAGCTGGCTCCTGAGGTCGCTGGCCGCGGCCTGAAGCTTCACCGTCTCGTCCCGCAACGAGTTCGCGGCCTGCGTCAGGGTCGCGTCATCGGGAACAGCCTTCACAGCCGACTCAAGATTCTGCTGGCCCGTCTTCACCGCATCCGCCCGGTCCTTCGCCACGTCCTGGGACTGTTTGACCATTTCCTCGTAGGTCTTCGCCACCTGGTCCCGGGCCGTCTTGACCTGCTCCACCGTGGCAGTGGGCTTCAAGGTGTCCTTGAAATTCGTCAGGGCAGCAGCATAGGCGCTGGCGGCGGCGCAGGCCTGCGACACATTTTCCTGCGGGGTGGGCGCGCAACCGGTCAGCAGCGCAACTGCCGCCCCAAGCGCAACCGGCCCCACAAAAACGCGATGTGCTTTCAACATTGGAGAATCCTTCCGAAAGGGACCGTCCCCCGGGAACCCGGAGCCCGGCAGCCCGGCAACCACTGACGGTTACAACCAGTGTCGATCCCTCACCCAACCCTGACCTCACCCGGTCCGGGTGAACTTCCCGGCTCCGGCCCCTCCCGGCCGCAGGTTCAAACGATGCCGCGCTTGGCGGCCGTCTTTAGAGCATCGCGCCGGCTACCGGCCCCGAGTTTTCGGTAGATGGACCGTTCGTGAGTCTTGACCGTGTTGACCGAAATGTACAGCGCGTCGGCAATTTCGGCCGCGGTCATGATGGAGCGCATATAGGCCAGGACTTCGCGTTCGCGCTCGGTCAGGCTCCAGTAGGACTGTGTCCGAAGCCGTGCGTCACCCTGGCTATCACGTGCCATGAGGGCTGCGATGAAGGATTCGTGGGCGGTGCCCCAGACAGCGTGCTGCACGAGCAATTCTGCGAGCTCTTCTCTCCGCTCCGCAAAGGGGCGGAGGACGGATCCTGGCTCCGCCCGGTGGACCGCATGTTCAATCCGTTCATGCGCCGTGGCAGTATCTCCGGTTCCGTGCGCCACAAGCGCCTCGGTCAGACTCGCGCAGGTGTCGACATACGAGTTGCCGCGACGATGCATCAGCGACTCCGTGCAGCGCTGGGCGGCCTTGATCTCCCCTCCCCGACGCAGCAGCTCCGCCAGCAGCGTATCCACCAGTGCCCCATGCCCGCCAGCGCCCAGCGGTTGCGCGATCGCCAGCGCGCCGTCCAGGTCACCCTGGGCTTCAGCGACCTTCGCCACGGCAATCGTGTGCAGGGCGTTCCATGACACCCTGTACAGCCCGCGTGCGTGGAAGGACTCCAGGACCGAGCTGGATTCGGCAAGCCGGGCCGGATCGCCAGTGGCACAATCAGTCAGAACCCGATATACGACACTCAGCGGCCCGGACGGGAACAGGTCACTGCCCAATCTCTGGGCCTTCGCAAGGTACGTTTGCGCAGCTGTCAGGTTGTCATTCCAGTAGCACGCAATTCCGCGTGCCAGCCAGGCCGGAGCCAGCCGCTCCTGCGAATTCCAGCCCAGCGCATCGCCCCGCTCCACCGCCCGCGTGGCATGCTCTGAAGCGTGCACCAGATCACCGGCTCCGGCAAACGCCAACGCTAGATCCGCTTGGGCGCAGATCTCAATCCCTTCCAGCTGCTCCCCGGTTCCGGTCCCGGCCGCCGCCTGGAGCAGGGCAGCCGCGAGTTCGCCAGTACGGTGCAGCCGAAATTCCGCTTGGGCAAGCAAGAACAGTCCTGTCGAACAGGCGGCGGAGTGGCCGTCTTCAGAAATGTCCCTGCTCGGCCGGCCGGCTTCAGCCGCTGCGGCGTGGAGGTCCGTGCGGCCCATGCCAGTCGTCGGTTCGAAGTGGGCCCGGCAACCCTCAAGCCGCCGGCGGCGAAGCGCATCCAGGACGAAGGTCCGCGATAGCGCCCGCTCGGTGAGCTCGGACGCCGCGGTGCTGTCGCCGGCAAGTTCACGGCAGACGGATCTGATCATCAATATCTCGGGGTCCTCGCTCCACGGCGTGGGCAGGTCCCGGCACAGCCGTTCGAGGGTCTGGGCGTCGTTGCCGACCACGAAGTCGAGCCAGTGCGCTCCCAGCGACATCACGGCTTGGCGTGGAGCGCGCCCTGGCAGCGCCTGGGCTGCGCATTCGACGACGTCGGTGTCCTGGTAGTACCGCGCTGCCACGCGGTGAAGACGCTCGGCAAGGAGCGGATCGCGCCGCTCAAGGATTCGCCGGCACTGCGCCGCGAAGAGGGAATGCCAGCGGTACATCGATTCGCCGCCGCGGTAATCGTGCTCCTCGATGAAGAGGCCGTTGCGCAGGCATTCCTCAAGCAGCACGCCGCCGTGGGGCCGGCCATAGAGTTCGACGGCGAGCCGGCGGCCAAGCCAGTCGCAAGTAGTTGCCCGCAAGATGAACTCCGCCAGCGACGGCTCGAGCTGATCAAGGATCTCTTCCGCGACGTAGTCGGCGAGCGGTACATGCTTGGCCGCGGTGCCCGGCGTCGTGACCGGCACGTTACCGGACTGCGCCAGCGAGACGATGCCCGCATGCACCGCGACCGGCCAGCCGGCAGTCATTCTCCAGAGGGATCCGGCGTCAAAGGCTGCGCCTTGTCCCAGCGAAAACGCAAACTTGGCGACTTCCTCCTGCGTGAAGGCAAGCTCGGGGGCCCGCAGCTCACCAAGGCCCTCGCCATACCGGAACCTTTCCAGCTGGATGGGAGTATGGCCCCGTCCCGAGAGGACCAGCCGCAACGACGGGGGCGCCGACGCGGCAAGCACCCCCACTATCCCGTTCGCCAGCCCCGGCCCGGCCAAATGGACGTCGTCGATCACCAGGACAATCGGCTCCGTGAGCTCCTCGAGGGCACGGAGCAAAAGGTCGTAGGAGGCAGCCCGGTCGTGGGCGAGGCCTTGGTCAAGGGACAGCAGGGCATCGCTGCCCGGAAGGGGCAACGTGCTGGCCGCACGCTGGATTGCCCCGACAACCCCGTGAAAAAGACGTGCCGGTTCAGTATCGAACCGATCGAGCGACAGCCAGGCGCACGGCAGATCGCAGTTGCGGACCCAATCGCCCAGGAACGTGGACTTGCCGTAGCCGGCCGGCGCTGCGACGAGCGTCAGTCGGTGCGAATCGGCGGACGCGGACAATGCGTTTTCCAGGCGCGGACGTTCCAACGCTCCAAGGCCGCGCAAAGGTGGCCGGATCTTGAACTGAGGACCAGGCAGCCATCCGACATTCGACATTTCTCCCACGTAGCACATGCTAGGCGGGCGAAAATGGGCACCAACAGGGCGCAAAGACCCCTTGTGCATCATTGTGTGGCGCGACCAAAACGGCCGGCCCTGGCCCCGAAAGCGGCACGGCACGAATTTCCTGAGCGGCGGTATCATCAGTCATGCCTATGAAGCACGGCAGCCAGACGGACCCGATTTTCCTTCACGAGCTCGACAAGGCCAGCCGAAGGCGGGTCATTATTTTCGCGGTAGTACGTCTGGCTGCATTTTCGGCAGTTGTCTTCTTCGTCTACTTCGCTGTCCCCGTAGGGGGATTCAACGGGGACAATCCTGCGGCCGCCTGGATCCGCCTGGCGGCCGTCGTCTTGGTCTTTTTCGCCGCCTTGTCCGTTCAATTGCGGTTTATACTCGTGGCGCATATCCCCAAGGTCCGGGCGGCCGAGGCTGTCTTCGAATGCCTGTTGATGTTTCTGTGTCTGTTCGCGCTGCTGTACACGTCTATGTCAATCACCTACCCTTCGTCATTTACTGAACAGCTGAGTAAAACAGACGCCCTGTACTTCACGACTTCCACGTTTGCCACCGTGGGGTTTGGCGACATTGCTCCGGTAAGCCAACTGGCAAGGGCAGTCGTATCAGTCCAAATGATTGCTGACCTGGGCGCTCTCCTGCTCATCGCAAAAGTCGCCTTTTTCGCGGCAGGGCGGCGTCTGGGGCAGCAACCCTGAACCGGCCGTCCTCATCACCCGAAAGGGATGACATCGCGAGGACCGGCTGAAAATTGGCGCATATGAACGCGGATGTGAAGCAGCGGACTTAACCACACCTTGGACATGCCGGGTTCCGGTGTGCCCATCAAGACTTCTTCGTGTGCGCCGCCCACGCGGTGACGGACCTCGCAGGTCATTCCATGGGGTGACAGATCACCCTGTGCGGGTGGGGCTGGACCGGCCCGCCGAGTGAACAATGAAACTAGGCGTGACTGCCCAGCCGCAGGACATCGGGCCGGGTCGACGAGTTGCTACCTAGGCGGAATCCATGTCTCTTCAAGATCAGCCCACGAGCCCCGGCGGCCCGGAACAGGAAGAAATACTGCGGCTTCGGGCGGAGGTTGCCCGTCTCCAGCAGGAACGGGACGCTGCCCGGAAGGCCCACCCGAGGCCAGCCGGTGGACACCCGGGGCTGGCTCGCCGGATAGTAGCCATCGTGCTGGTGGTACTGACGGCCGTGCTGGCCTTCGCCGCTGTGCCTGCCATGTATTTGCGCAGTGAAGTCCTCGACACCGATCGCTATGTGGCAACTGTGGCGCCCTTGGCGTCGGACCCTGCGATCCAGGCCGAGATCGCGGACAAGGTCACACAACAGATCACCGACTCCGTGGACCTCGAGACCATCACCCGGGATGCGCTCAACGAACTCAGCAAAACGGCGCCGCGCGTGGCCGCGGTGATCACCGGGCTGGCGCCGGTGATTGCGGAGCAGACCAAGAACCTCATTCATTCCACCGTATCCAAATTCGTAGCCACACCGCAGTTCCAGGATCTTTGGATCCAGGTGAACCGGGTGGCGCACCAGGGCCTGGTGAACCTCGCCACCGGGAACACGGGCGGCGCCGTAAGTATCGACCAAAGCGGCACGGTGACAATCTCTACCAAGGAGATCATTGCCCGGGTCAAGACCGCCCTCGTCCAGCAGGGGGTCGGCATCGCAGCCAGGATCCCGGACGTTGACGCGCAGATCCCCCTGTTCCAGTCGCCAGAACTGGTCCGGGCCACCAACGCCATCAGAGCGCTGGACCAGACCGCCCCAATATTGGCGTGGCTGACGGTGATCAGCGCCGTGGGCGCCGTAGCCGTGGCCCCGCGCGGCCGGAAACGGAGCACCACCAGCGGCGTCGGATTGGCCGTCGCCATATCCATGGCGTTGCTGGCGCTGGGACTTGTGATCGGGCGCAGCATTCTCCTGAACTCAATTCCGCCGGACGCCGTCTCGCCGGCGGCGGCTCAAAGCCTGGTTGAGACACTCGTGGTACCTCTGCGCACGAGCCTGCGCCTGGTCTTCGCGGTAGGACTCATCATTGCTTTGGCCGCATTCCTGAGCGGCCACTCGCGTCCTGCGGAGTATGTCCGGCATGGTTTGGCGACTGCGGGCGACTACATCACCGGCAAGGTCGGCGGCGGCCAGGCCAAACCATGGCAACTCTGGTTGGCCCGCTATCGGCGGATACTCGAGGCCACCGTCATCGGAATCGCTGCGCTTGTGCTGATCTTTTGGCAAGACCCGACGGCGGCCGTCGCCATCTGGACAGCGATCCTTGCCGTACTGGCTATTCTCCTGGTCGAACTGCTGTGCCGCCCGGCTGTAGTCGCCGAACCGGCTCCAGGCACCGAACCGGCTCCCGGCGCCGAGCCGACTCCCGGCACCGGAGCAGGCGGCGAGCCCGGAGCCGAGCCAGAGGGCGAGTCCGTCACAGCGCCCCCCACCGCGCCCGTTCCTCCTCCAGCGTCCACCATGGCGGGTGCTCCAGACGACACGAATCCCACGATCCCTATCCCCCGAGAGCCCGGGGCCTGAGGAGCCGCGCCAGCCAGGCAGAGGGCAGCGCGAGTGCCCGGGCAGACTTCCGG
>NZ_CAKKMF010000115.1 GCF_918697925.1 Arthrobacter sp. Bi26 | reverse complement strand
GGGTCCGGGGAGGCGGCGCCCCGCCCGCGCCCGCACGCAGCGGGGTGTCGCTGCGGCGGACGCCATCGTCTTGCAGTTCCAGCGCGCTCATCACGAGGGCGAAGTGGCTGAAGGCCTGCGGCGTGTTGCCAAGCTGACGGCCGGCCTCGACGCCCCACTCCTCGCTGAGGAGTCCGACGTCGTTGCGCAGCGCCAGCAGGCGCTCGAACAGTTCCCCGGCCTCGTGGCGCCGGCCCGCCCCGATCAGCGCCTCCACCAGCCAGAAGGAGCACGCTAGGAACACCCCTTCCTCGCCGGGAAGCCCGTCGTCGCTCTGCGCCGGCAGGTAGCGGCGCAGGAAGCCGTCGTGCGTCAGCTCGCGCTGGACGGCGTCGATGGTTCCGATGATGCGCGGATCATCCGGCGGGAGGAACCCCACCCGGGGCAGCAACAGGAGACTGGCGTCCAGCTCGGGCCGCCCGTAGGACTGCACGAATGTGTTGCGTTCGGCGTCGAACCCGTTGGCCATGACCTCGGCGTGGATTCTGTCACGCAGCTCTTCCCAGCGGTCGGCCGGGCCGGTCAGGCCGAAGTCCCGGACCCCCTTGACCATGCGGTCCGCCGCCACCCATGCCATCACCTTGGAGTGCGTGAAGTGGCGCTGCGGGCCGCGCATTTCCCACAGCCCGTTATCCGGCCGGCTCCAGGCTGTCTCGAGGTGTTCCATGAGGGCCACCTGGACGTCCCAGGCGTCGTCGGTGTGTTTGAGGAGGGAGTTCCGGGTCAGGGACAGGCAATCGAGCACCTCGCCCCAGACATCGAGCTGCAGCTGGCCGGCCGCGCCGTTCCCGGTACGCACCGGGGCGGAGTTTTCATAGCCCTTCAGCCACGGCAGTTCGAGCTCCGGCAGCCGGCGTTCACCGTGGAGGCCGTACATGATCTGCAAATCCGCCGGGTCCCCGGCGACGGCCCGGAGCAGCCAGTCGCGCCACGCGCCGGCCTCCTCCGTGTAGCCCGCGGCCAGCAGCGCCTGCAGGGTGAGGGTGGCGTCGCGCAGCCAGCAGAAGCGGTAGTCCCAGTTCCGGGTGCCGCCGATCTCCTCCGGCAGGGACGTCGTGACGGCGGCAACAATGCCCCCGGTGGGGGCGAAGGTCAAGGCTTTGAGCGTGATCAGCGAGCGCTGGACGGCGTCACGGTGCGGCCCGGTGACCTTGCACTTCGCCGACCAGCCAAGCCAGAACTCCTCGGTGGAGGCCAGGACCGCTTCCGGGTTCACTGAGCGCGGCCGGCGACGGTGGCTGGGGCTCCATGTCAGCACGAAGGGCACCCGGTCCCCGGCCGTGACCGTGAAGTCGCTGACGGTGTGCATCCGCTCGCCCCGCAGGGGCGCCTCGGTCACCAGATAGGCGGAGTCGGGCCCGGCGACGGCGTGGATCCCGCGCTCGTCGTGGCGGACCCACGGCACAATATGGCCATAGTCGAACCGGAGCGCCAGTTCGCCGCGCATCCGCACCGTGCCGCGGACACCGACGACGATCCGCACGATATCCGCCACTTCGTCGCGCGGCGGCATGAAGTCAATGATCCGGACCTTGCCCTCGGGCAAGTCCCACTCGGTTTCCAGGATCAGCGTGCCCTTGCGGTAGCGGCGCCGGGTGCATTCGCCGCCGCCGGCCGGCGCCAGCAGCCACCGGCCGGCCGCGGGGGTATCGAGGAGCGCGCCGAAACAGGCCGGTGAGTCGAAGCGGGGCAGGCACAGCCAGTCAATGGAGCCTTCGGTGCTGATCAGGGCCGCGGTGTGCAGATCCCCGACCATTGCGTAATCCTCGATGCGGGCCATGACACTTACAGTGCCACACCACAGTCCCACCCGGCACGGGAGGGCATCGGGAGCCGGATCACCGGAATGCCCGCAGGACTAGGATCCATCCGTGGGAGAACTATCTGCGGGGAAAGGGACCGGGCATGGCAGGGCACGAAGCCGCTTGGCACGACGGCGCCGGCGACACAGGTACCGGCCGCACAGGAACTGTGCGGATCGGAACGTCCGGCTGGAGCTATGACCACTGGGAAGGGGTCCTCTATCCGCCAGGCCTGCCCGCCCGGGACAGGCTGGCGCACTATGCGGCCCGCTTCGACACCGTGGAACTGAACGCCAGCTTCTACCGCTGGCCCAGGGAGGACTCGTTTGCCGGGTGGCGCCGCCGCCTGCCCGAAGGGTTCGCCCTGTCCGTCAAGGCGCCCCGGGGCCTGACCCACGGCAAGAAGCTCTACGCCCCGGAGGCCTGGGTGGACCGGATCACCCGGTGCTGGCACGAACTCGGCGACAAGCGGGCCGTGCTGCTCGTCCAGCTGCCCCCGGACTTCGCGCGGGACGATGCCCGGCTGGACTACTTCCTGGCGGCACTGCCCGGGTGGATCCGTGTCAGCGTGGAGTTCCGCCACCCAAGCTGGGACGACGCCGGCGTTTACGCCCTGCTGGAACGTTACGGCGCGGCCTACTGCATCATGAGCGGCGCCGGGCTCCCGTGCGTCCTGCGCGCGACCGCACCGTTCGTCTACGTCCGGCTTCACGGCCCGGACCGCGACGTCCTCTACGGCGGATCGTATCCGGACGAGGACCTGCACTGGTGGGCCGCGCGGATCCGCGAATGGCGGGCGGCCGGCAAGGACGTCTTCGCCTATTTCAACAACGACGGCGGCGGCAACGCCGTCCGCAACGCCACCGCACTGCGCCGGCTGCTGGATGAGCCGCCGCCTGGGTAATCCGGAGTCACGGGCGCCGCCTCCCGGAACCCCGCCGGCACTGCCGCGGCCCGGCACTGTGGGAGAGTGGAGGCATGGAATTGGCGTCGCAACCAGCGCAGCAGCTGCCCGTGTCCGGTAACAGGGCCTTCCGGCTCGCCCATTGGGTGTCGGACACCGTCAATGGGGTTCGCCTCAAGACGGCCCGCCGCTGGAAGTTCATCCCGCAGACCGTCGCCTATCAGGGCTACGGTTCGACAGAGTGGGTCAGGCTGCTGGGCCGCGTGGTCCTCACCAGCAGGCCCGTGCCCGGCAGCAAGGCGGAGCGCCTGGCCCTGAACGGAAACCAGAACATCCGCGGCTGGCGCGCCTTCACGAGTGTCCCGGTTCAGTTCACCGAGGTGGAAATCCAGATCGGCGGCGTCACCACGCGCGTGCATACGGACCGCGGCGGCCTGGTAGACACCCTGGTCCACGTGGCGTTGGCCCCGGGCTGGCATACGGCCGTGCTGCGGGCCGAAGGAACGGAACCGGTTGAGGCCAGGATTTTCGTGATCTCCCCGGACACCAAGCTGGGCATTGTCTCGGACATTGACGACACCATCATGGTCACGGCCCTCCCCCGGCCTTTCCTGGCGCTGTGGAACACCTTCGTCCTGAACGAACGCGCCCGGATGGCGACACCCGGCATGGCCGTCCTGATGGATCGGCTCAAGGTGGAACACCCGGAGGCGCCGGTGATCTACCTGTCCACCGGGCCGTGGAACGCAGCGCCCACTCTGGCCCGCTTCATCGCCCGGAACCTCTATCCCTCGGGCGCACTGCTGCTCACGGACTGGGGACTGACCCATGACCGCTGGTTCCGCAGCGGACAGGAACACAAACGGCGGAACCTTGAGCTGCTGGCCCAGGAGTTCCCGAACATGCGCTGGCTGCTGTTCGGCGACAACGGCCAGCACGATGAAGAGATCTACTCCGGCTTCGCGCAGGAGCACCCGGACCAGGTCGCCGCGATCGGCATCCGGCAGCTCTCGGCCAGCGAGGCCGTCTTCGCCGGCGGCCACTCCGACACAGGAGACCACTCGGAATCATCCGTACCGTGGCTCTACTCGCCCGACGGCGCCGGACTCGCCAAGGGCCTGCAGGACCTGGATCTGCTCTAAGTTGTCGCTGCTTTAGGGGCGTCGGCCCCGGGGCGGGGCTGTCCGACGTCGGCCGCCCCATCCTGTTGCCCGACGTCGGCCTGCTTTCCGACGTCGGGCTGCGCGGCGGGCGCCGCGTTCCGGGCCGCCAGAACTTCCTGGAGCCAGTAGTAGGAGGCCTTCGGTGTGCGGACCTGGGTGTCGAAATCGACGTGCACCAGACCGAACGGCTGCTTGTAGCCGGCGGACCACTCGAAGTTATCCATGAAGGACCACACATAGTAGCCGCGAAGGTCCACGGCCTCGGCCGCACCGCCGGGACGTGTCGCTTCCAGGGCCGTGCCGATGTGCTCCGCGAGGTAACGCAGGCGCCGTTCATCCGGAACCATCCGGCGGTCCGCCCCGACACACTGGACCACCACGTCCTCGAAACTGGCCCCGCCCTCGGTGATGTAGACCGGAGGCAGATCCGGGTAGCGCTCGGCCATCTCAGCCAGGGCAACCGACATGTATTCGGGCTTGACCGGCCAGCCGTAGGCCGTGGTCTCGGTGTCCGGGAACGGCGCGATGTGGAAGGGCGCACCGGGTGTCCCGCTGAGGTCATCCCCCATGGCCTCGGCCATGCCGGGCGGCACGGTCCCCTCACCCGGACCCGCCCCGACGCGGGTGGGCATGTAATAGTTCAGGCCATAGAAATCCAGGGGCTGGGAGATCAGGTCCATATCTTCGCTGGAGGGGCTGAACGACGATGAAAAGAACGTAGCGGCCCGAATGATGTCCGGGTACTTGCCGAGCAGCACGGGGTCAGCGTAGAGCCGGTTCTGCGCCACATCCATGAGTCCGGCGCTGACCGCGTCCAGCGGGTTGGCGGTGGCCGGGACCATCGGTGAGTACACATTGGTAATGCCGATTTCGCCCTGTACCTTGGCGGCACGCAGCGCCTGGAGCGCCAGGCCGTGGCCCAGCAACTGGTGGTGCACGCTGGGGAGGGCCTTGAGCATGAGTGCCTCGCCGGGCGCATGCATGCCCAGGGCGTAGCCGTTGGTGGTGACCGTGGCGGGCTCGTTGACAGTCACCCAGCGGCTAACGCGGTCCCCGAAGGCGGCCGCGGCGATGCCGGCGAAGTCCCCCAGCCGGTAGGCCGTATCCCGGTTCATCCACCCGCCGGCCTCATCCAGGGGCAGCGGGGTGTCCCAGTGATAGAGCGTGGCCATGGGGGAAATACCGTTGGCGAGCAACAGGTCGATCAGCCGGTCGTAGAAGTCCAGTCCGGCGGGGTTCACGGGCCCGCTGCCGCCGGGCTGGATCCTGGACCAGGACAACGAAAACCGGTACGAATCGATCCCCAGGTCCTTCATCAGTGCCACGTCCTCTGGCATCCGGTGGTAGTGGTCGCAGGAGACGGCCGGGCTGTGGTCCTCCACGATCGAGCCCGGTTTCGCGGCGAAGACGTCCCATCCGGTGGGGCCGCGGCCGTCTTCGTCGAGTGCGCCCTCGATCTGGAAAGCGGATGTAGCCACGCCCAGGGTGAAGCCGGGCGGAAGAAGGGAAGCCAGATCCTTGGCGGAAGCGTTCATCGACGGGACCTCTATGTAGTTTCAGGAGTTGGTTGACTGATCTTAGGCTTCCCCGGGGGCGGGCGCCACGACCCGGGCCGTTTGACGGACGCGATGCCGGCGGCCACTGTTGATCAGTGCACCTGACAATTGAACAAGGCGTCAACCGCCGGCCGGCCCCGGCGACGCCCGGCCCCGGCCGGCAGGCAGCAGCTCTCCTCTGCTTCCTCGCGGTCTCCCATGGGGTGTCCTTTGTGGCGTCGCTGGTCATCATCGGGAACGCCGGCGGATGGTACGCGGCGGCGGACAAGGCTCCGTGGACTCCCCCGGCCTGGGCCTTCGGAGCGGTCTGGACGGTGCTATATACAACCATGGCGGTGGCGGCGTGGCTGGTCTGGCGCCGGGGAACAGGGCTTGCCTCCTCCGGGCGCAGCCGAGGCGCCATGACCGTCTACGGCATCCTGCTGCTCGTGAACCTCGCCTGGGCGCCCCTGTTCTTCGGCATGTACCCCATGGTCGGCTCGGCCGCCCTCTGGCTGGCTCTCCTGGTCATCGCCGCCCATGCCGTGGCCGCGGCCGCCACCGTGGTCCGGTTCGGCCTCATCAGCCGGGCAGCCGGCCTGCTCATGCTGCCGTACGTCTCGTGGATTGTGTTCTCACTTACCCTGAACGCCTACGCCGCCGCCAGCAACTGAACCCTGCCAGCAACTGAACCCCGACGTCCTTCCTGTCCCGCTTCTTCCGCTCCGGTCAGCGGCCCGGGCAACAGTGTCTCCCCGTCACGGCCCGGGTTCCCAGCGAACGGGGAGCACGCGCACAAGGGGATCCCGACGCCGGACGATGCGCACCGGGATGTCGCGGCCGCCCGGGCCGGGATGGCCGCTCTGGCCGTTTTGGTGGCTCCGGCCGTTCTGGTGATTCAAGGTGCCGTCCTGGACGTCAGGCCGCCCGCCGCCGGCGTCATACTCCGCCCGGGTCCTGGCGTCCCGCAGCACGGCGAAGGCCTGCAGAATCCCGCCCGCGTCACTGCCGTCGGGAGGGCCGATGTCCGGATAACCGATATCCGGATGGTGCCGGCGCATCAGCGCCCGGAAGGCGTGGCCAATCTCCTGCCGGCTCGCCTCCGGCGAGACGTGCAACAGCGCGTAGTAGCCGCGGGGATCAGGGTTGCTGCCGGGCATGGTCATTTCTCCGGGGCTGACGGCCGGGGCCGGCGCCGTGGTGCGTGCTCGGCGCCGGCTCCGGGGGCTACTTCCCGATCTCCTGCCGTTTGTCCTGCGAACGGGTTATTTCAATCTTCCGCGGCTTGGCCTGCTCCGCCACGGGAATGCGGAGGGTTAGGACACCGTCAGCGTAATGCGCCTTGACGTTTTCCGTGTCCAGGGTGTCCCCGAGGATCAACTGGCGGCTGAAAACGCCGCGGGGGCGCTCCGAAACCGTCAGCTCCACGTTGGGCTGCGTCGGGTCCCGCCGCTCCGCCCGGACGGTCAGGACATTGCGCTCAATGTCGAGCCCGATCGAGTCGACGTTAACCCCCGGGAGGTCGAATGCAACGACGAATTCGCCGTTCTCCTGCCACGCGTCCATGGGCATGGCCGCGGGGCGTGCCACCGTCCCGAACACCTGCTGGGCGAGCCGGTCAAAGTCACGGAACGGGTCCGTCCGAATCAACATCATTTCCCACTCCTTCAGTGCGAGTTGGTCTGTATTCCTTCCACACCCACCACGATTTTTTCTGTAGTGGTGGGTATAGATTTTTTATAGCACCGGTGGCACACTGTTGCAAGGGAAAATTGCGGACAGGAGGAGGACCATGGCGGACCGCGGCGCGGATTCAGGCCTGTACGCCATCTCCGTAGTGGCGCAGCTGGTGGGCACCGGGCAGCAGAACATCCGGCTCTACGAGCGCCGGGGACTCCTCGCACCGGACCGCACCGCCGGGGGCACCCGGCAGTACAGCGACGCCGACCTCGTGGTGCTGCGGCGGATCGGCGAACTCCTGGCGGAGGGCCTTAACCTGGCCGGCGTGGCCAAGGTGATGGAACTGGAGGAAGCCAATGCCCGGCTGCGGGCCGAGCTCAAGCGGGCGCGCGGCCGCTGACGGTGCTCAGTCCTGGCCGGCGTCGGCGGTGGAGAGCGTTCCCGTGATCTGTTCGCCCCGGATCCGGGCCGTCCGCCAGGTGTCCAGCGCAATGACCCCGCCCAGGACCACCAGCGAGATGGAGAAGGCGCCCAGGGCATCGGTCAGCCAGTGATAGCCGAGGTAGAGGCGGCTGATTGCTGCGAAGAACATGCCGATCCCCGCCACAATGAAGGCGACGACGGCGGCCCAGGGGCTCTTCCGGCGCGAGAAGACCAGGAACGTGGTGACCAGCAGGAAATCGCACGCGCCCAGGACGTGACCGGAAGGGAAGGAGAACGTGGTGTCGGCACCGAAGAGCATGAGCTCCACGGGTGGACGCTGGCGTTCCACTATGCGGCCAATCACCTGCGCAAGGATCACCCCGGTCAGCATGGCGCCGGCCAGGAGCATCGGCCGCCAGGCGTGCTTGGCCAGCAAGCCCCAGGCCACAGTCACGACGAGGACAATGATCGGCAGGCCGATGGGGCCGAAGACGATCGCCAGAATGATCATGATGGTGGTGGCAGGTTCCCCACGCAGGGTCAGGAGCCAGGACCGGGTAGGCTCGTCCGCCGCCGACAGGCCGCCGTGCTGGAGGACACTTGCGAGGATTACCACGAACAGCACGACGCCCGTGATCATCAGGGCGACGGCCGTGAGATACAGATTCCGGCGCGCCGTGGCGCTCATGTACCGCTCCTCCACGACGAACTTTTCGTGGAAGGTCCGCCACCGGCCCTGCGGTTTACCTGTTTGAGCCTCTGCCATGTCGCCGTGCCGCCTTTGCGCCGTGTTGTGGATAGTCCCCGCTGAAGATTATCCCCTGTTATTTGCGCGGTGGTAGGCAAATGGCCCGACGGGATCTCCCCCGCAGAGGTGTGGCCCGGCCGCCGGATTCCGTAACCTGCCGGCCCGGACGGGGCAGGACGTTGCTGTGAGCCGCTTCACAGTGTAGCCTCCCAAACTAACAAGTTAGCCTCCAAGGCAACTTGTGATGCTTACTAAGCAACTCTTGCGGAATCAATGATGAGCTGGATGGAGAACAACAATGGTCGAGGAACAGCCTGCTGATGCCCGCGCGGGGCGGAACCCCGGAAAGGTCACCGAGGTGGAGACCTACGGCATCGAGCGGATACCCGAGAAGGACCGCAATGCGAGCGCCCTTGACCTGTTCAGGGTTTCGTTCGGCGGGGCCAACACCTTCGCCACGGCCTTCCTGGGCGCATTTCCGATCCTTTTCGGCCTGTCATTCTGGCAGGGACTCGCCGCGACGGTGACGGGCCTGGTTGTCGGCGCCCTCCTGCTGGCACCCATGGCCGTCTTCGGCCCCACGAACGGGACCAACAACGCAGTGTCATCCTCAGCCCACCTGGGCGTGCACGGCCGGGTGGTCGGATCATTCCTGTCATTGCTAACTGCCTTGGCATTTTTCTCCATCTCGGTCTGGAGTTCCGGCGATGCCCTGGTCGGCGGCCTGAACCGGCTGGTTGGCCTGCCGCAGGACATGGGCTCGTTCGCCGTCGCCTACGGCCTCTTTGGTGGACTCGTCCTGGTTGTCTGTGTCTACGGGTTCAAGTTCATGCTGCTGGTGAACAAGATTGCCGTCACGGCGGCCACCCTGCTGTTCGTTGTCGGCTTCATCGCCTTCGCGGGCGACCTCAACCTGAACTTCGAGGGCTCCTTCGGGACCGGATTCGACGGCGTCGGCATCGCGGGATTCATCCCGGCCTTCATCGGCGCGGCCCTGATCGTCATGTCCAACCCCATCTCGTTCGGCGCGTTCCTGGGCGACTGGGCGCGATACATCCCCACCGCCACACCGAAGCGCCGGGTCATGGGTGCGGCGCTGCTCGCCCAGCTGGCCACCCTTATCCCGTTCGTCTTTGGCCTGGCCACGGCGTCCATCATCGCCACCAAGGCACCGGAATTCATGGATCCGGCGGCGCCGAACTACGTCGGCGGACTGCTGGCGATTTCCCCGGCCTGGTATTTCGTGCCGCTCTGCGCCATCGCCCTGATCGGCGGCATGTCCACCGGGGCGTCCTCGCTGTACGGCACCGGCCTTGATTTCAGCAGCGTGTTCCCGAGGTTCAACCGGGTCCAGGCCACCCTGTTCATCGGGACCCTGGCGATCGTGTTCATCTTCGCCGGCCGCTTCGCCTTCAACCTTGTCCAGAGCATTTCCACATTCGCCACCCTGATCGTGACCTGCACCGCGCCGTGGATGGTGGTCATGATCATCGGCTTCATCACCCGCCGCGGCTGGTACGACGCCGATGCCCTCCAGGTGTTCAACCGGCGCCAGAGTGGCGGACGGTACTGGTTCAACCACGGCTGGAACCTGCGCGGCATGACTGCCTGGCTGGTCAGCGCCGGGGCAGGGCTGAGTTTGGTGAACATGCCCGGCCAGTTCCAGGGGCCCCTGGGCAATCTGGCGGGCGGTGTGGACATCAGCCTGCCGGCATCGCTGGGGCTGGCGGCCGTTCTGTACCTCGGGCTGCTGTGGATTTTCCCGGAGCCGCGCGGAGTGTTCCCGGCCGCCGGGCCGCGCTGGATCCCCTCGAAGGACACACCGGTGCCGCCGGTCATGGATGCGGCCGGCAACACCGTCCCTGCCGCACCCCAGGAGGCAGCCGCGCCGGGCTCGTCCGGCGACCGGGACCCGGAGCTGGTGAGCCAGCCGTGACGTGGTTCGATCTCAGCGTTCCGCTGCGCACCGGAATGCCTGTTTACCCCGGCGACCCAGAGGTCCGGATCGCATCGGCACTGACCGTGGAGGCCGACGGCGCCAACGTGCTCTCCCTCGCCATGGGCTCCCATTCGGGCACCCACGCAGACGCACCCCTGCATGTGGGCGACGGCTGGGCAGCCCTGGACGAGCTGCCGCTCTCCCTCTTCGGCGGCGTCGCCGAAATCGTGGACATCCGGGGCGTGGCCCGCGGCGGCGCCATCACCGCCGCGCAGTTGGCAGGGATCGCCCCGGCGGGCATGACTGGGAATCCCGGGGAACCTGGGAATCCAGCGAGGATCCTCCTGCTGCACACCGGCTGCGCCGCGGCCTGGGGAACCGACGAGTACCTCAAACACCCGTGGCTCGACGCCGCGGCGGCGCAGCTGATCGTGGACCGCGGCTACCGCGCCGTAGGCCTGGACGCCCTCAGCGTGGATCCCAGCTCCCCCGGCGCTTCGGACGGCAGGCCGGCGGACGGCAGCTTCCCAGCTCACGCCATCCTGGCCGGAAACGGCTGCATTATCGTAGAAAACCTCACCGGGCTGGAGCAGGTCCAGCGGGCCAGAGAAGCAGGATCCGACGTCGAGGTCTTCCTCTTTCCACTCAATATCCCCGGGGCCGACGGTGCCCCGATCCGGGCCGTGGCACGGCGGCTGCCGGCTCCGGAACTGCAGCCGGCGGTGCTGTACCCGACGGCGCTGCAGCCGACAGTGATCCGCGCCCTCAGCCGCCAAGAGGTGCAGGACGCAGCGGACCGCCTGGTTGCCGCCTTCGCGGCCACGGACACCGAAGCCTACTTTGCCGCCTTCAGCCCCCAGGCGACATTCATCTTCCATCCGGAAGCCCAGAGCCTTGGTTCCCGGTCCGCCTACCGCGCTCTCTGGGACAACTGGCTCGCCGGCGGCTGGCGCGTGCTCGAATGCCGGAGCAGCGAGCAGGACATCCAGCTTCTGGGGGCTACCGCGGTGTTTTCCCACCGCGTGGCCACGACAGTCCAGATTGACCGGGAAGGTGGCCGCGATACGAGCGATGAACGGGAGACCATCATCTTCTCCCGGGCCCCGGACGGCAGCATCGTTTGCGTCCACGAGCACCTCTCGGCCTGCCCCCAGTGATCCGGGTGACCAGACTCACTGGGACAGCCGGGGCCGGGATGGATCTGCAGGTCAACCGCCAGGGCCGCTACGTGCGGGCATTTGGCGTCCGCACGGCCTGCGCTCAGACACGGCGTGGTGATTTGACGGGTCAATAAATATGACGTTATTGTTCCTGAATCCATTGGGGCCGACTAGAAGCACTCCAAGAAAGACAGAGCGATGACCACGATTACCGAGTCCATTGAGATCCAAGTCGACAACCGCCACGTCCTCGACGAACGACTCAACGACGCCGTCCGCGGGCTGCAGCAGCTCGCCATGACCACGGGGAAGCACGGCATTCTGCTCACGCGGCACAAGCCGGGCCACTACACCGCGGCCCTCTCCGACAAGGTCCCCTACGGCATGACCCGCGAGCTCGTTCACTGAGCCACCGGTAGACCGGACGCCGAGAGCCGGACTTCAAAGAGCCAGGTCCCGGGCGGCAGAGCATCGACTCGCCGCCCGGGACCTTTTTGGCGTTTCAGGGGCCGGTTACCATCAGCGCCGGTCACCTGTCATGGCCGGTTCACCAGTCATGGACGGTGCCGTCGACGAGGCGGTTGTAGGGCAGGTAGGCCTGCTGGTAGGGGTAGGCGGCGGCGGCTTCGGCGTTGAAGTCGACGCCGATGCCGGGCTTGTCTCCCGGGTGCAGGTAGCCGTCCACGAAGGTCATGGACTGTTCGAAGACCTCGTTGGTCGCATCCGAGTGCTGCATGTATTCCTGGATGCCGTAGTTGTGGATCG
>NZ_CAKKMF010000114.1 GCF_918697925.1 Arthrobacter sp. Bi26 | reverse complement strand
TCCCTGCACTTGGCGGGAACGACCATGATGCCGACAACAACGGAGGACCGGACGACGGTGACGGCAACAAATAGGTCCATCGCGGCGCTTCGAGCACGCTGTCGAAGGTCACTGCTGATCGTTGGGGTGCTGGGGACGACGGCGGTGCTGGCCGCCAGCGGCTGCGGTTCCCGCCCCGGGAACCAGACACCGGGTGCCGCCCCGTCCGGCGCAACACAGTTCTCCTGGTTCCACGCCGGCCCTGCCCCGGCGGGGTGGCAATCGATGGAACTGCCGGACGCAACAGCGGTGTTGTCCATCCCGCCCGATGCAACTCCCACCCCGGGCGACCCCGGCACCGTATCTGCTACCGTCACGGCGCCGAACGGTGATCTCAAGATTTATCTCAACGCAACGCCGCAACAAGGCGAGGAGTCGCAGTCCAATTGGCCGGAGTTTCGGCTCGCCCACCTCACGGGCGAACACGCCGCGTCTGCGAACCGGCTGGCGGACCGTGCCGGAATGCCGTTCCGCGGTGGCCTCGGCTCATGTGTGGAGGACACATATGTAACCCGCATCGGCGGGCACAAATACCGGGAGATCGCCTGCCTCGTTGCAGGAACGCGGGGCGGCAGTGTCCTGGTAGCCGCAGCTCCCGCCGACTCCTGGGACCGTTACAGCCCGGTACTGCAGCAAGCGGTGGAAGCATATGCCTCCGAGTAGTGCAGGCCACCCAATCGACGACGGCCGCCAGCCGGTTCGGTCCGGCAGGTTGGGTTTAGGCCGATTGGCTTCGGCAGGTTGGATAGGACCGGTTGGATTGGACCGGTTGGATTAGATACAGCGAAGGCGGGAGACTGGATCAACTCGATCACGAAAGTGGGAACCACATGATCAATCTCAAGCAGGACGCCGAGGGTTTCATCCGTATGAACAGGCACTTCCCGGAAAAGTCGCTTATCAGCATCACTTTCACGGATGGCTCAGAGCAGGTCTACTCCGGGCGCAGGCTCAACGGCATCTACGACGAGGCCCTGGCCGAGTACCGGGCCCAGAACCACCTGGACGCCAAAGGGTTCTCGCGGGCCCCCAAGAAAACGGTCCACCCGGCGAACAAGATCGAGTTCGTTCCGGTGCACGCTGGAATGGACCCCTAACGGCGCCCCGGCATCAACATCCGCCTGGAACGGTCAGCCTCGGTCGGCCGGGGCCGGGCTGCCGCGTCACCTGCCGGATCAGCCGACGCCGATCGCGCCCGGCCCGTGCGCCGGGCGGCGGAGGGCCCTGGCGCGGATGCGGAGATCATTGTCGTGCACCCGCCGATCGACGCCAGGCACAGGTGTGGGGGCGGGACTTGTCCGCGGTGCCGGTGGAGTTGCGGGCAACTCTTCCGGGCACAGGTCACTGATCAGGCCCATGCCGGCGTACTCGCGCATGGCGGTGATGCCGGCAACCGCAGCGGGCTTGTCTGCAAAGCCCTTTGAGACGGCCAGTATTGCCCCGTCCGGGGCCCTGAGCCGGAACCTAATGCAAGCATCGGCATCTACGAAGAGTTCAAATGTGCCGGCCATGACGATCCTCCCGATTCGCGGGCTCCCCGTCCGGACATCATTGCCACGGAGAGACGGGGGAAGGCTTCGCTGCTGCCCACTGGTTTGGTTTGTCCTTGCGGCTGAACAGATGACGTCAGCCCTTCCTATTAGTCTCGCTGGGACCTTGAAACGCCCACAAGGCCGGGCACGTAAATCCTAGGTAAATAGCAGCCAACGGTCCCGCGCGAGGTCGCTGCGGGCAGGAACAATGCCGCCTCCGCGGTGTCCCTACAGGGGCGGCCAATGGTCGCGGCAGTAGGCCGCGCGGCTGGCGCCCGGGGACGGCGGCGGGAGGACCCGGTCCCAACAGGGGGCGACGGCGACGGCGTCGACCCGCTCAGAAGGCTCCGCCGCCGCTGCGCGGCCCGCATCGCCAGGAAGCCAGGTCATGACTGAATCGTTGGACAACGTACCCCCCATTTTTCTTGGCTGAAGGCGCACCGGCTCGCATCACGGACCGCCATGCGCCTCACGCCAGAGTAGCCGGGAGCACTGACGCGAAAACAGGGACTTTGGACCGTATCGGGCGAACCCCGCGGGTGCCTAGGCCTGCCGCCCGCATGCCGCCCCGGAGCAGCCGTCTTGTGGCCAGAGGCGCGGAGCGAAGCGGCAGAAGTGTTTCATCCATTGGAAATAGAGGTCGTGGCGGCGGAGAATCCGAGGCAGTCTTGGGGACAGCCGCAGTCCCCTGACAGGAAAGAAGGATGCGATGTCCCTCAGCGTTGAGGAAATGAACAAGCAGCTCCCGGTGGCCAATGCGCTGCCGGGCGACGCCGTCCCGTACTACATGGCGTCGGGCGAGGGCGCCCGTTATGAGATCAACGGCCAGCTGGTCACGGTCATCGCCCGCGCGGCGGACACCGGTGGGATGTTCAGCGCCGCCTACATCTCCGGCGGCATGGGGGCCGAATCGCCGTTTGTGAGCCACGCGGTGGAACACAAAACGCTGTATGTCTTCGACGGCATTCTGCACGTCTGGCTGCCTGGCGAAAGCCGGATCCTGGCTCCCGGGGATTCCGTGGTGATCCCGCCAGGAACCCCGCACGCGTACCGGATGGCGAGCCACTACACCCGGTTCCTGAACTGGATGACCCCCGGAGGCGCCGAAGCGTACTACGAACGCGTCGGCACGCCCATCGATTCGCACGTCCCGCCGGTCAGGGCGGGCCGGAAGCTCACCTTGCGGGAGTGCGCCGAGGTGGGCGCGGAGTTCGGCATGACGTTCCCCGACGTCGAACGCGTGGCGCCGACTTTCCGGCAGGACGCCGGACTGCCGGCGGCCCAGAGCCCGTACTTCCTCAGTGCAGGCGAGGGCGAGCGGCTGGTCAGTTACCAGACCATGTTCACCTACCTGTCCCGGCCGGCGAACACGGGATCGAACTACTTTGCCGTCCACACCAAGGGCGCCAAGTCGCCCTACATTCCGCTGCATTTCCATGAACAGCACACGGAAAACTTCCTGTGCACCGAGGGCCGGATGTGGATCTACGCCAACGGCCGCGAGGTGCTGCTCACCAAGGGCGACTTCCTCCACGCACCGGCCGGAACCATCCACTCGTTCGCCTTCGACTCCCACAACACCCAGATGGTCGGTTTCCTGACGCCGTCGGTCTTCAACGGCTTCTTCGAGTACTTCAACAAGCCCACCGAGGACTACATGTACACCGAGGGCGGCACGCCCTACATGGACATGGAGGGTTTCGGCCGGGCCCAGGCCGAGATGGACCTGACGGTGGTGGGTCCCCCGCCGCAGCGCCGCGCCGCGCTGGACATCTAGTCCGGCCAAGGAACTCAGCCCAGCAAACAGCCAGGGTCCGGAACTCCTCGGAGTTCCGGACCCTGGCTGTTTAGTCGGTGGCTGCATATTCGGTGACTGCGGATTCAGCTTCCAGCCCGGCCCGTTCCCCGAAACCGGCCGGCCTCCTGATGCTGGCGGACGAGTTCGCGGCCATAGTCGTTGCCGTTGGGCGTCCGCATCACCGTGTGCATGTGAAACGGCGCGGGGGTGTCGTTGCTGAGGAAGACGCCGGTATGGTGATCCAGCTCCATGACCAGCACGGGGCTTTGCAGGCGGAAGTAGAAGGAGTCCGATGCCTCCCACCCGCCGATCCAGCAGAACCAGGTCTCGTCCCAGTGGGCCGCGATCTCCCGCCGGCGGGCGGACCGCGGCCCGTCGGGGAGGAACGCGATGAAGTCTGCCACGAGCTCGTCCAGGACCACCCGGGCAGCGGCGGGCATCGCACTGACCGGGATGCCCTCGTAGGGAATCACGCGGTTGTCCTGGAAGCAGCCGGCCAGGTGCCGTTCGTCCCCGGGGTGCAGCCGGCCTTCGGGCATCCCCGGATCCTGCATGTCCGCGAAGAGTGTGGCCTGCTCCCGCAGCGGCCCGGGCATTGACTCCATGAGGCGCCGCGCCAGGGCGATCCGCTCCTTGAAAACCGCCACGCCCTGGTGCGGGCCAGCGTCAATCACGTCCGGTTCAGCGCCCAGGAACACCGGGGCAACCACCAGCTGGGTCCCGGCCACTACGACGTTGAGCGCCACGTGGTGCCCGAAGAGCTGCCAGCCCCAGGGGGCCGTCTCCGACGGTTCCCCGTAGAGGGCGAAGTTGTAGCTGTACTCGTTCATGAGCTCGGGCAGCTCCACGAGGTCACCAAGGAATCCGTTGATCCGCATCAGGTTCCGGACCAGCCCGTATCCGGCCGGGCTCAGGCTCGCTTCCAGGACGGCCAGGATCCGATCCCGGACGGCGGGGGCCAGCTCGTCCAGGCGGAGGCCCGTGTCATGCTGCATGAATTCCGGGTTGGCCCAGCTCTGCCATTCGTGCGCGTCCACGCCGTAGCGGAGCCGCCGGGCCTCTGCCGGGGTGAGGCCGGCCAGCAGGTCCCGGGCGGCGGCTGTCATGGCGGCAGCGGGTGCTTCCTCCCCCGCCGGTGCCGGCGCGAGGGGATACAGCCCGGCCCGGCGGACGCCGTCGCTGGTCACGCCTGTGAAGGGCTCGGGATACTGGGCGGCCCAGCCTTTGATCATGGGACCTGCGAAGGGGTCGGTCTTCGCCGCCTCGGCATAGCCCCGGGCATCCAGGCCACGGATCTGCGCCACCCGCGGGTGGTCGGGCGGGAAGAGATAGTCACGGAAGGACGGCTCGGACACGTGAACTCCTGTCGGGGTCTTCGGATGGTGTTGCCAGCGGCCAGCCGGCGGCCACGCCAATGGCCGCGGCGGCCTTCGCCGGGTCGGTCCCCCGCCAGGCGACGTGCTGGTCCGGGCGGACCAGCACCGCGGCGGCCTGCCAGTGCGTGGCCATGGCGGTTCCGTGATGGTCGGGGCCGACGCCGACGACGGCCAGCGGGATGCCGCGCACCGCGGCGGCGGCCTGGGCCGCCGCGTACGCCTGCCCGGCAGTGCTGCCGCCCATGCTGTCGCGGTCCACCAGGAGGGTGAAGCCGGTGCCCAGCAGGTCATACAGCGACGTTGTCTCGTCGAGCCAGGTGTGGGGCAGCAGCGATCCCGGGCTGGCGGAGGGGACGTAGCTCACGGGGTCCTCGGCGGGTACGGGCCGGCCGTCCGGAACCACCAGCGGCGAGGAGCCATACCCGTAGCCCAGCACCAGCCCGAGCGAGTCGAACTCACTTTGTTTGACCGCCAGCGCGTCTTTGGCAACCTGCCGGGCCGCCTCGCCGTCCGCATCCCCCCGGCCTAGGGCCGGATCCGCGAAGTGGTAGGCGAGCGACTGCCCGTTGGCGGCGGCATCCCGGATGGTCCGGGCCGCCACCGGCCGCCGCTCCAACTCGTAGCTGCCCGGCAGGGCGGGGCCGCCCCAGCCCTCCAGGGCGGCGGCGATCTTCCAGGCCAGGTTGGCGGCGTCGCCGATGCACGTGTTGAAGCCGTGGCCGCCCCAAGGCGGGTTCAGATGCGCCGCATCACCGACAAGGAACACGCCATCGTGCCCGTACCCCGGGGCGAGCAGCATGCGGGCGGTCCAGGGGTCGGTGGCGATGACTTCGACGTCGACGTCGGCCCCCACCAGTGAGCGAACCAGATGTCCGGCGTCGGGTGATCCGCTGCCGTCCACGCCCTGGATGATGGCCCACCAGGTGTTCCCAAGATCCAGCCGCCCCACCATGCCCGAAACATCCGGTCCCAGGACCCAGTACTGGACGGCCGGATCCAGGGCGATCGCGGCGGCGAGGCTGTCGGAACGGAACAGGACACTGATGTTGGAGAGCTCGGCGGAGCCGCCGGCCAGGCGGATGTTCAGGCGGCGGCGCACGGTGGAGGAGCCGCCGTCGGCCGCGGCGACGAAGCTGCAGTCGACCGCTTTGCGCCGCCCCGTTGCGTCGGACACTGCCACGCGCGAGCCGAAGCGCCGCGGGCCGAAATTCGAGGCTCCGCTGCCCTGGTTGATGTCGAGGTCTTCAACGCTCAGGCCGGTCAGTAACGTAATGAGCGGGGAATCGGCGACGGCTTCCCGGAGGACGGCCTCCATGACGGGCTGCGGGACCTGCTGGCCGCATTCGGGCTGGGGGCCGTACCGGCCCGGGACCAGCTGGAAGGCTTGGCGGAACCGGGTGACTTCGTGGCCGGTCAGGGCGGAACAGAAGATGACGTCCTGGGCGTACGCGACCGGCAGCGGGGCGGCGTTGCGGAGTTTGTCGGCCAACCCGAGGCGGCGCAGGTGGGTCATGGTCCGCGCGTTCGTGGTCTTGGCGCGCGGCCGGTCCGGGTCAATGGTGGTCCGCGGCTCGATGACGAGGCTGCGGATCCCGCGGTGTGCCAGGTCCAGGGCGAGGAACAGTCCGCTGGGTCCTCCGCCGGCGATCAGCGCGGGCACCCGGTCCGGCAGGGCATCGAGGGCCGCGTTGCTGACGGCGGTCATCAGGCCCTGGCCCGCAGTGCTGGCCCGCCCACGGGCGTGATGAGCGTTCCCAGGGTGTCGATTTCCACCTCGACCGTGTCGCCGGGTTGCAGGAGCCACGGCGGGGTGCGTACGTAACCCACCCCTTCCGGAGTTCCCGTGGCGATGATGTCACCAGGATGCAGGGTCAGTGTCTGGCTGATGAGCGCGATGATGGCGGGCACGGAGAAGATCATGTCCCGGGTGTTGCCGTTCTGGACCTCGGTGCCGTTGACCCGGGTCCGGACCTGCAATCCCTCGCGAAGGTCCCCGGCCTCGTCACGGCTGACCAGCGGCCCGAGGGGTCCGCTGAAGTCGCCGTTCTTGCCCAGTGTCCACTGCGAAGTGAGTTTCTGGGCCCGGCGGGCGGTGAGGTCATTGAACGTGGAGTAGCCGAAGACCGAGTCGGCGGCCGCAGCCTCGTCGGCGGATTCCAGGCGCTGGCCAATGTAGGCGGCCACCTCACCTTCCCAGTCCAGGCCGTCTTCGCCCGCGGGTACAGGGACCGGCACGTTTCCCACCGAAAGGGAGGCCGTCCAGCGCCCGAACAGTGTGGGGTAGGGAGGCAGTTCCTGGTCCTTGTAGCTGCCTTCCGCCGCGTGGGCCTTGTAGTTCAGGCCAACGCAGATCACCCGGGCCGAGGCCGGGACCAGCGGCACTTCGGTGACGTCGGCGCGCTCCAGCGCGTCGACGGAGTCATTCGTCAGCGCGTCGGCTGGCAGGGAAAGCGCTTTCTCCTGCCAACCGACGGCATCGGCCCAGAAGTCAGGAACCGGGGCCAGCGGAACCACCCGTTGGCCGAGGAGGGCAGCCGCCCATGAGCCGCCGTCGTGATTAATGCCGATGTACTGCATGTGTTGGGGCCTTTCTGGTGCCGCCCGGAAGGCGGGGGTTGGTAGGTGGGCACGGCAAAGTGAGGCCCCGCACTGGAGAACCTGTGCAGATGTGCCTTTGCAGGCGGGCCGATCATTGGAGTGCTGTTGTGCAGTGGCCGGTCAGGTGGCCTGAGTGTCCGGGGGCCGGGATTGCCGGAGAAAGAACGAGACCGTTGCCCCCATCGCCTTCTCCGCCGCGGCCTGGCTGTGGTCAGGGAGGATCCACATGTGGTCTGCGTCCTCAATCAGGAGAAGTTCGACGGCGGCGCCGGCACCTTCCAGCGCGGCAGCCAGCGACGCTGACTGGGTGGGCGGAACGAAGCGGTCAGCGGTTCCGTGGGCCAGGAAGAACGGCGGCCCCAAACGGCTGGCGTAGCTGATGGGGCTGGCCGCCGCCGCCTTCGCCGGCTCGTCTGTCAGCACGGCACCGACGAGGAGTTCCTCGCGGGATCCGGGGTCGTCGGCCCGGGCGACGGCGGCGGGGAGGCTCTGTTCGGCCATCCTGCCCAGGTCCGTGGGCGGGTACCAGGCTGCCACCGCGGCGACGGCAGCGTCAGCATCGGCGCCGCCGGCATTGGCGGTCAGACCCACCAGGCTGGCGAGATGGCCGCCCGCGGAGTCGCCCCACGCGTAGATCCGGTCCGGGTCCACGTTGTAGTCGGCGGCATGGTTCCGCAGCCAGCGGACGGCGGCCTTCGCGTCGTGCAGCTGGGCCGGGAAGTGCGCCTCCTGGCTAAGCCGGTAGTCCGCCGATGCCACCACGAATCCGGCATCAGTGAGCTTTTCGAAGGCGCTGATGCCGAATCCGTCCAGGACCGGGCCCAGGGAGGAGCGCTCCCCCACGCGCCAGCCGCCGCCGTGGAAATGGACCACCGCGGGGCGGGGAGCCGCCCCGCCCTCAGGACCGGGAAGGTTGAGGTCCAGTAGCAGCGGGCGGGATCCGTCGTCGCCCGCGCGGGCGAATTCGATGCCGCTCAGCACCCGAGCTTCCGTCATCGTCGACTCCCTCCGTTTTCCTGTGCCGGTTCACTTGTGCGCCGGTTCCATGATGCCCGGCGTCTCCCCATAAGACTGTCGGATCACCGGGCCGGCGCAAACCACGGATTTCAATCATTGAAAGGGCTTTGCCGAGGCCAGTTCCGCCGCAAGGAATGCCAGCCCCTGCTGCACGATCGCCAGCGCCGCCGAGTGGTTGAGGTACCCGTGCGTCGCCCCCGTTTCCAGCCTGAATGCCACCTGAGCGCCGGCCGCGCGGAGCGATTCCCCGAACAGCTCAGCCGAAGAACGCAGGTCATCGTATTCGCAGGCTATGACCGCCACCGGGGGCAGCCCCGAAGGATCGCCATGGCCGGGCAGGGCATACGAGGACGCCATCCCGGCGGGGCCGCCGATGTAATTCTCCACCAGTGCCCGGCAGTCGTCCCCGGTGAAGCGCAGTATCCGCGGCAGCCCGGAAAGCACCCTGCCGTCGGGCACCGCGGCCGGCTCCAGAGGGGGAAGCTCGGCGTGCAGGAACGGGTACGCCAGAAGCAGCTTGGCGGGCAAGGCCAGGCCGGCGTCCTTGAGATACATGGCGGCGCCGACGGCGAGGTTCCCGCCGGCGCTGGCGCCGCCAAGGCACAGGCCTTCCGGCGCCACCCCCAGCTCCTCGGCGTGGGCAGCGGCCCAGCTCCACGCCGCAAGCGCGTCTTCGTGCGGGACCGGGAAGTGGACGCCGTCGCGGGCCAGACGGTAGTCGGCGGAGAACACCACGCCGCCGGTCCGGTGGGCCAGTTCACGCCCAACCTGGTCGGCCTCCCGCATGTCCAGGGTCCCGCCGGCGAACCCGCCGCCATGCAGCCACACCAGGCCCGGCAGCCCGGCACCGGACATGAGCCCTGCCCCGGCGCCTCGGCCTCCGTCCAACACCTGCCTGCCGGGGCCGTAGATCCGGATGGGCACGGGCCCGTTGGGCCCCGGCGCCTCCACCGAGCGGACGGAAATGTCAGGGGCCGTGTAGGGCAGACCCGCGCCGCTGAATGCCTCCAGCCGCCGCATCCCGGCAGGGTCGGCGAGGAGCTCGGTGAAGGAGGTGGCTTCAGCCACGTGGTGCATGAGACCGGCCAGCTCCACATCCAGGCTCATGGCTGAAACACCGGCTCGCGGGCGCCTGCGGCAGCTGAAGGAACCGCGCAGCTGAACGAATACGTCCCGGACCCGATCTCGATGCCGCTGTTCCCGCCGTCGGGCAGGTACACCGCGGCGGTGCAGCCGGCCGGGACCGTCACGGACAGCGAGAATTCCTGGCCCGCCAGCTCCCAGCGCACCGCGGCCTCCCCATAAGGGCTCTCGTGCCGGGCAGCGGCCCACGCCAGCCCCCCACCGGGCCTCGGCCGGATGGCGAGTTTCCGGTAACCGGGTTCGGCCGGCGCCAGGCCGGCCACATTACGGTGCATCCAGTCGGCCACGGCACCGAGGGCGTAATGGTTGAAGGACGTCATTTCGCCCTCATTGATGCTCCCGTCCGGGAGCATGGAGTCCCAGCGTTCCCAGATGGTGGTGGCGCCCATTGTCACGGGGTACAGCCAGGACGGGCACTCGGTCTGGAGGAGCAGGCGGTAGGCCGCCATCGCCTGGCCTCCATCGCTGAGCGCGTCGCAGACCAGCGGGGTTCCCACGAACCCGGTGGCGATGCGGTAGCCGTCGGCTTCCACGGTTTCCGCCAACCGGGCGGCCGCGGCGGGGTGTTCCGCCGGTTCGAGGAGTCCGAAGCGCAGGGCCACCGCGTAGGCCGTCTGCGTGGATGGCCGGAGCCGGCCGGCGTCGTCAAGGTAGCGCTCCCGGAACACCGCCCGGGACCGGGCGGACAGCTCGCGAAGCCGCTCCGAGTCCGTGCCGTGGCCCAGCAGTTCGGCAGCCTCGCCTGCCACCGACGCCGAGTACGCCAGGTAGGCCTGCGCCACGAGCTGCCAGGGGGTGCGCGCATCGCCGGGTGAGTCCGGTGGTGCGGCCGGGTCCAGCCAGTCGCCGAACTGGAAGCCGTGCTCAAAGCGCAGCTCCGGGCCGGCGGCATGGGCCGCGGCTTCCAGCCAGGCCATCATCCCCGGCAGCTGCCGGCGGAGGAACCCGAGGTCCCCCGTGCGCTGGTACAGCACCCAGGGAACAAGCACGGCGGCGTCACCCCAGGCGGCCATCACCGGGCGGTCCGGGAACGGCGGCTTTTCGGCCACCACTTCCGGGACCACCAGGGGCGGCGGCCCGTCTGTCCCCTGCTCCGCGGCGAGGTCCTTGAGCCAGGAGGTGGTGAAGCCGGGGATCCGGTACAGGAAGGACGCGGTGGCGGCGAAGATCTGGAAGTCGCCGGTCCAGCCGAGGCGCTCGTTGCGCTGCGGGCAGTCCGTGGGCACGTCGACAAAGTTCCCGCGCATCCCCCACACCACGTTGGAGTGGAGCTGGTTCAGCATCGGATCGGAGCATTCAAACGTGCCGGTGCGCTGCAGGTCAGAATGGATCACGACGGCGGTGAACGCTTCGGGGTCCAGCTCGCCGGGCCAGCCGCTCACCTCCGCATAGCGGAACCCGTGGATGGTGAACTCGGGCGCCCAGGTCTCGCCGCCCGAATCTCCGCGCAGGATGTAGCGGTCGGTCTGCTTGGCTACGCGCAGCGGCCTGACGCCGAGTTCGCCGTGCTCCAGGACCTCGGCGTGCCGCAGCACCACTTCGGTTCCGGCCGCACCGGTCACCTTGAAACGCACCCGGCCCACCAGGTTCTGGCCGAAGTCCAGAATGGTCTTTCCGGACGGCGTTCCCAGTAGTGCCTTGACCGGCAGCTCGTCGGTGGCCCGGACGGGCGGGCCGTCGGGCGCGACCAGGACTGCGGGATCGAATCCGCCAACCACGACGGCGGGCTGCAGCGTGACGGTGCCCGCTCCGGTCTCAGGTCCGGTCCCGGCCCAGCCACGGTTCCCGAGCCGCGCATCGAAGGTTTCGCCGTCGTACAGGTCTGCCGACAGCACCGGCCCGTGCCCGGCCAGCCACGACGCATCCGAGCCAATCACGCTGACTGCCCCGCCGGCGTCGGTCATTTCCAGCTGGGCGATCACGGCGGTGCGGTTCCCGTACGTGTTGCGCTTCTCCTGGAAGCCCAGGTTTCCGCGCCACCAGCCGTCCGCGAACTCAAGGCCGATCACGTTAGTGCCTGGCCGGAGATACTCAGTGACGTCGTAGCTCTGGTAGCGCAGGCGGTGGTGGTAGCTGGTCCAGCCCGGGGTCAGGATGTCCCGGCCCACGCGGTGCCCATTGATGTGCGCCACGTAGACGCCGTGGGCGCTGGCGTAGAGCCGGGCGGAAGCCACCGGCCCGGCCATTTCGAACGTCCGGCTCAGGCGCGCTGCCGGCTCGTTGGCGTCGCTGGCCTCGTCCCAGGCCGGCCGGATCATGGCTGCCTGCCAATCGGACGCGTTCAGCAATCCCGCCTCTACGTAGGCAACGGGGCTCCATTCGGAGGGCGCGTCGCCGCCGTTGCCCCAGACACGGACGCGGACGGCGACGCGCTGGCGGCTCTCCAGCGGCGGTGCGGGCCAGGGCTGCAGGAGCTGCTCGCTGGTCTCGGTGCGGCCGTAGCTTGTCCAGCTGGCCTCATCGGGGCCGAGCTGGAGTTCGTAGGCGGTCTGAACCCAGTCAGGTATGCCGGCGGCGACCTGCCAGGAAAGCCGGGGCCGGTCCTCGCCGATGCCGAAGGGCTCCTCGTGGTGTTCGAAGCGGGGGGTGGAGGGAACGGTGGCCATCGGGAGGGCGGCGTCCTGGAACGGGAAGCGAAGGGTGTTTGGAGTCAACGTCGGCTCGTTTCGTCACGAAGGGGAAGACTTGGGCTCCCCCCAGCGTCCCGGGAACGGCAATGCGCCCGCTAGCGACGTTTCAT
>NZ_CAKKMF010000113.1 GCF_918697925.1 Arthrobacter sp. Bi26 | reverse complement strand
ACCGGGAGGTGACCACCTTGCCGCGGGTGTAGAAGGACACGCCCTCGGGGCCGTAGATGTGCTTGTCGCCGAAGAGCGAGGCCTTCCAGCCGCCGAAGGAGTGGTATGCCACGGGCACGGGCAGCGGGACGTTGATGCCGATCATGCCCACGGTGACGGAGCGCTGGAACTTCCGCGCCGCGGCGCCGGAGGAGGTGAAGATCGCGGTGCCGTTGCCGTAGGGGTTGGCGTTGATCAGGGCGATGCCGGCGTCGAGGTCCTCCACGCGGACCACCACGAGGACGGGTCCGAAGATTTCCTCGGTGTAGGCGGTCATTTCGGTCTTGACGTGGTCCAGGACGGTGGGGCCGACCCAGAAGCCGTCTTCGTGGCCGGGGACCACGAGGTCGCGGCCGTCCACCACCATGGCGGCGCCGGCCGTTTCGGCTTCGGTGACGATCTTCACGATCCGTTCCTTGGACGCCGGCGTGATGACCGGTCCCATGTCCGCGCCCGGCGCGGTGCCGTTGTTGACCTTGACGGCCAGGGCACGCTCTTCGACCTTCTTGACCAGCAGGTCGGCTGCTTCACCGACGGCGACGGCGACCGAGATGGCCATGCAGCGCTCGCCGGCGGAGCCGAAGGCCGCGGCGGCGAGGTGGTCGGCGGCGTTGTCGAGGTCGGCGTCGGGCAGGATGATCGCGTGGTTCTTGGCGCCGCCGAGGGCCTGGACGCGCTTGCCGTGGGCGGTGGCGGTCTCGTGGACGTACCGGGCGATCGGGGTGGAGCCGACGAAGGAGATGCCGTCCACGTCCGGGTGGGTCAGGAGGCCATCGACCGTTTCCTTGTCGCCGTGCAGGACCTGGAAAACGCCGTCGGGCAGGCCCGCGTCCTTCCACAGCTTGGCGAGCAGCATGGAGGCGGAGGGGTCGCGCTCGGAGGGCTTGAGGATGAAGGCGTTGCCGGTGGCGATCGCCATCGGGGCCATCCACAGCGGCACCATGACGGGGAAGTTGAACGGGGTGATGCCGGCGACGACGCCGAGGGGCTCGCGGAAGGAGAAGACGTCGATGCCGGTGGAGACCTGGTCCGAGTAGTCGCCCTTGAGCAGCTGCGGGATGCCGCAGGCGAATTCGATGACCTCCAGGCCGCGGCCGATCTCGCCCTTCGCGTCGGAGAGGACCTTGCCGTGCTCGGCGGTGATCAGCTCGGCGAGCTCGTCCACGTGGGCTGCGACGAGTTCGCGGAACTTGAACAGCACGGCGGTGCGCTTGGCCAGGGAGATGTCGCCCCAGGAATCGGCAGCTTTGCGGGCCGCGGCGACGGTGGCGTCGAGATCTTCACGGTTGGCCAGCCGCAACTCTGCGGAGATGGCGCCGGTGGCGGGGTTGTAGACGGGCTGGGTGCGGGTGCCCACGCCTGCGGTTTCGGCGCCGTTGATGAAGTGGTGGATGGTTTTGGTGCTCTGGTCAGTGGTGCTCTGGTGCGTGGTGGTAGTCATGGGACTCTTCCTTGAGTGGTTGAAGTTCGAGGGGGGATCAGCCGAGCAGCTTGCGCTGGCGGCTCTTGTGGTCGGTGTAGGTCTGGAAGGCCTGTTTCGTGGAGTCGAGCTCGGAGACCTGGGAGACCGGAACGTCCCACCAGGACTCGGAGCTGGGCGCATCCAGCAGCGGGTCGGATTCGACGTGGATGACGATCGGGCCGCCGCGTTCGGGGGCGGCCTTGGCGTCGCGGATGGCCTGTTCGAGCTCCGCGATGACCTTCTCCCCCGGTTCGATCCGGATCACCTTCACGCCGAGGCTTTCGGCGTTCAGGGCCAGGTCCACCGGGAGCCGGTCGCCGTCGTCGAAGCTGTGCTGCTCCTCGTCCAGGGCGCGGTACTGGGTGCCGAAGCGCTGGGAGCCGAGGGACTCGGAGAGCGAGCCGATCGAGGCGTAGCCGTGGTTCTGGATCAGGACCACGATCAGCTTGATCCGTTCGGCGACGGCGGTGACGAGTTCGGTGTGCATCATCAGGTAGGAACCGTCCCCCACCATCACGACGACGTCGCGCTGCGCCCCGCCCTTCGCGGCCTCGGCGAGGGCGGCGCGCTTGACGCCGAGGCCGCCCGGGATCTCGTAGCCCATGCAGGAGTAGGCGTATTCGACGTGGTAGCCGAACGGGTCCCGGACGCGCCACATCTTGTGCAGGTCACCGGGCAGCGAGCCGGCGGCGCAGATGACCACGTCCTGGGCGTCCATGGCGCGGTTCGTGGCGCCGATGATCTCGTTCTGCGCCGGCAGGGGCGTGAAGCGGGTGTCGAACGCCTCGTCCACGGTGGCGTCCCAGCGCTTCTTCTCGTTCGCGATCTGCTGCTCGAGGTCCGCGCCGATGCGGTAGCCGCCGAGGGCCTGGTTCAGCTTCACCAAGGCCTTGCGCGCGTCCGCCACGATCGGCAGCGAGGTGCCGTGCTTGTAGGCGTCGATCGCGGCGACGTTGATGTTGATGAACTTCACGTCCGGGTTCTGGAACGCCGTCCGGGACGCGGTGGTGAAGTCCTCGTACCGGGTGCCGATGCCGATGATCAGGTCCGCTTCGGCGGCTATGGCGTTCGCCGCCGTCGTGCCGGTGGAGCCGATCGCGCCGAGGGAGAACTTGTGGTCCCAGGGCAGCACGCCGACGCCGGCCTGGGTGTTGCCCACCGGGATGCCGGTCAGCTCGGCCAACCTGGCGAGTTCCTCGTTGGCGTAGGCGTAGAGCACCCCGCCGCCGGCGATGATCAGCGGGCGCTTGGCGGCACGGATGGCCTCGGCGGCGCGGCGGATGTCCTCGTCGTCGGCGTCCGGACGGCGGATCCGCCACTCGCGCTCGGCCAGGAACTCCTCGGGCACGTCGAAGGCCTCGGCCTGGACGTCCTGGGGCAGCGAGATCGTGACCGCGCCGGTCTCGGCCGGGTCGGTGAGGACGCGGAGGCCGTGGTGGAACGCGGAGAACAGCTGCTCGGGCCGGGAGACGCGGTCAAAGAACTTCGACAGCGGACGGAAGGCATCGTTGACGGTGATGTCGTAGGCGTAGGGCTGTTCGAGCTGCTGCAGCACGGGGTCTGCGGCGCGGGTGGCAAACGTGTCACTCGGCAGCAGCAGGACCGGCAGCCGGTTGGTGGTGGCCAGCGCCGCGCCCGTGAGCAGGTTCGAGGAACCCGGCCCGATCGAGGTGCTGATCGCGAAGGTCTGGCGGCGCCGGGTGTGGCGGGCGAACCCGACGGCCTGGTGGGACTGGGCCTGTTCGTTGCGGCCCTGGTAGTACGGCATGATCGTCGGATCGAGCTGCTGGTACTGCTTGAGCGCTTGGCCGACGCCGGCAACGTTGCCGTGGCCAAAGATGCCGAACGTGCCCGGAATCAGGCGTTCGCGGAAGTCCTGGCCACCGACCGAATCGACGGTGTACTGCTTGGACAGGTATTCGACGACGGCCTGGGCGACCGTCATCCTGCGTGTTCCTGGTGCAGTGCTGATTCCCATGGGAAGTTACTCCGATACTTCTTCGGTGCGGGTGGATTCGGTCTGGCCTGGCTTCGTGCGCGTGGATTCGGTGTGGTGCAGCAGCGAGGCAGCGGTTGCCACGGCTCCGGCGACATCACCGTCCTGCGGGTAGAGCAGCGTCCGGCCCACGGTCAGGCCCTGGACGCCGGGCAAGGCGAGGGCGGCCTGCCAGCTGGAGAACACGTCGTCCTGGCTGCCCTCCGGGTCGCCGCCAAGAAGCACGGTGGGCATGGTGGTGGACGCCATGACACGTTCCATCTCGGCCACGACGGGGAGCTTCATCCAGGTGTAGGCGCTGCTCGCGCCGAGGCCTTCGGCGATGGCGACTGACTTGATGACGGCGTTGGTGGAGAGGTCATTGCGGACCTTGCCGTTCTCGCGGACGGAGAGGAACGGCTCCACCATGGCGATCAGCTTGCGCTCTGCGAGGGAGTCGATCGCCCTCGCGGTCGCTTCGAGGGTGGCTACCGTGTCTGGATCGCCGAGGCAGATGCGGGTGAGCATCTTGCCGCCGTCAGCGCCCAGGGCCTGGAGCGCGGCCGCGGTGTGGCCGGTAAAGCGGTCATCGAATTCGTTCACCAGGCCGGAGAGGCCGCCGCGGTTCATCGAGCCGAAGAGCAGCTTGCCTTCGAGCGCGCCGAGCAGGAGCAGATCGTCCATGATGTCCGGCGAGGCGAGGACACCGTCCACGTCCGGGTTGGCCAGGGCAATCTGCAGGCGGTCCAGGAGCTGGCGGCGGTCGGCCATGGCCACGGGATCATTGCCGACGGCGAGCGCCCCGCGGGCGGGGTGGTCGGCCGCGACGATGAAGTTCTGCCGATGGGCCCTGACGCCGGGGTGGCGGCGGCGTGCCTTGGCGGCGCGGGCAATCGCTTCCGGGTCTTCGAGCCGGATGATGCTCAGGTGCTCGTAGCGGCGGGGATCATCGTTCACCGCGAGGGCGGCGGAGGCGGTGTGGACACTCACAGTATTGCTCCTTCGGTGGCGTAGGTGCCCGGCACGAGGCGGCCGCGTTCGGCGAGCAGGCCGGTGACTTCCTCGGGCGTCGGCATCGCGTCGGCGCAGGACAGGCGGGAGGCGACGAGGGCGCCGGCGGCGTTGGCGAAGTCGAGCACCTGGGCGAGCGGCCAGCCGGAGAGGAGCCCGTGGCAGAAGGCCCCGCCGAAGGAGTCCCCGGCTCCCAGGCCGTTGACGGTTTCCACCGGCACGGGGGCGGAAACCACGCGCTCGGTGCGGGTCTTGGCCATGACCCCTTCCGGGCCCAGCTTCACGACGGCGATTTCGACGCCGGCGGCGAGCAGGCGGTCCGCCTGTTCGTCCGGGGTGCCCTCGCCGACGGCGACGGCGCATTCCTTGTCGTTGCCGATCGCGACTGTGACGTGCGGCAGAATCTTGGCGACCTGCTCCCGGGCTTCTTCCTCGGAGGCCCAGAACATCGGGCGGTAATCGAGGTCCAGGATGGTGAACTGTCCGGGCTTCAAACCGGTGCGGGGCCGCGCCTCGTGGGCCGTGAGATGGGCGGTCCGGCTGGGCTCCTGGCAGAGGCCGGTGACAGTGGACCAGAAGATTCCGGTGTCCCTGATGGCGTCCAGGTCCAGCTCCTCGGCCTTGATCTGCAGGTCCGGCGCCGTGGGAAAGCGTCCGTAGAAGTAGAGCGGGAAGTCTTCCGGCGGCTTGATTGCGCAGAACGTGACCGCGGTGGGCCATTCCTTGACCGCCGTGACGAAGGAGTCGTCCACGTTGAACTTGTGCAGTTCGCGGTGCAGGTATTTGCCGAAGGCGTCGTCGCCGGTGCGGGTGATGACGGCGGTGCGGCGGCCATGGCGGGCAGCGGCGACCGCCACGTTGGACGGGGATCCGCCAAGGTACTTTCCGAAGGACATGACATCCTCCAGATCCACCCCGATGTCGTTCGGGTAGATATCAACACTGATGCGCCCGATCGTGAGCAGTTCGTGGGTCACGGTGATCGTGGACCTTTCTGGTGTGAACTCGGTACCTTTGCGCAGCCGGAGCTTCGGTGATTAGGGGCCGGCGTGAGCCGGGCCACAACCACTACTTTGCCTTAGAATCCATGTACTGTCAAAGGTTTGTACTGACATATTTACAACATGACACAGAGGGCTGGAATTGCTCCGTCGCGCGGGTGTCATTGCGGCCCGGGAAGCGCCCTGCGGCTACCTGCCGGGGACCCCAAGTTCGCCGGTGACATACTGGGCCTGCCCGAAGCCGAACGACCAGTCGCCCGCGGTGTTCTCGACATATCCGATGAATACGTCCTCGCCGGCGACCCCCACAGCGGCCAGCCTGTCCGCAATGGCGGCAAACAGGGACTGCTTGGTTGGCTGGCTGCGCCCGGCCTGGGTGAAGATCTGGATCATCACCACATCCGGCGTCCGCTCGAAGCCGAGCCCGGCATCCTGGGCGACAATCTGCCCGGCGGAATGTTCCGTCAGCACGTGGAAGTAGTCCCGCTCCGGAATGCCAAATTCAGCCACGATAGCAGCATGGATTCCCTGGCTGAGGCCGCGAAGCTGCTCCGCAGTGCGGCCCTGGTTGACGTCGATTCGCACGAGAGGCACTCGCATCTCCTTCGGTAATTTGTCCTGACATACTAACAAAGTAATTCGGAGCTGCGCAAGGATTCCGGAGCAGCACGCAGCCACGCGGGTCACGCAGTGCCCGTTCCACCAGCCTGGACAGGAGCTAAGGATCCCCGCATTGGGGTATTGCGCAGAAGTGAAGCCGGGCGTAGCGTTAACAACCTAAAGGTTGATCAATGAATTAGTTGATTAGCATCTCATGTTGATTACCGTCTTTTCCGGCAGACACCGAGGAGGTGGGGACACCAAGTGGATTCCAGCGACGACGGCGAGCTCGATGCGGCGTTCCTGGCCCTCGCCGATCCGGTCCGACGCCGCATCATTGCCCGGCTCAGCCGGGGTCCGGCCACCGTCAATGAACTGGCGGAGCCCTTCGCGATCACCAAGCAGGCGGTCTCGAAACACATCCAGGTCCTCGAGCAGGCGCAGCTTGTCACGCGCACCCGTGACGCCCAGCGCCGGCCTGTGCACCTGAACCCCGCACGGCTGGAAGCGCTCACCGCGTGGCTCGACCAGTACCGGCTGGTCCGCGAGCGGCAGTTCCGCAGCCTTGACGCCGTGCTTGAAAATCGCGCCGCCCGAGGCGGCACACAGGCAAAGGATGCATCATGAGCAACGCACTGAAACTGACCATCCCCGAGGGGCTGCCCTTCATCGACTTCGAGCGCGAGTTCGACTTTCCCGTGGCCGAGGTCTTCCGGGCACACAAGGACCCCGAGCTCGTTGCCCAGTGGCTCGGGCCGCGGCAGATGACCATGAGCGTTAGCCATTACGACTTCAGGACAGGCGGCAGCTACCGTTACACCCACACCGCGCCGGACGGCAGCGCGTATGTTTTCAGCGGCGTCTTCCACACCGTCCGCGAGAACGACTTCGCCATCCAGACCTTCGAGTTCGACGGCTACCCAGATGTGGTGAGCATTGAGTTCCTGACTTTCGAGGACCTCGGCGGTGGCCGTTCGCGGCTCAGCGCCCGCGCGGTCTACCCCAGCATGGAGGCGCGCGATGGCATGGCGCAGTCCGGGATGGAGGGCGGCATGTCCGAAGGCTACGAACGGCTCGAAGAACTCCTCACCGGGGCAAAGGTCTAGGACCGCAGGGGCTGGACCCAAAGACTCAAAAGTTCGACGGCGGCAGGCGCCTTCGCCGGGAAGGTGGCCTGCCGCCGTCGAACTTAAAGCCGTAGTACTTAAAGGGGCAACGCGGGGTCACTTCGCTGCCCATCCCACCGAGTGGAATGAACCGCAAGTGACCCCGCGTTGCTGTGGTGCTGTGGCGCTTCGGACCTAGAGGGTCGCGAAGACCTCGCGCAGAAGCTTGGCGGTCTCGGACGGCGTCTTGCCGACCTTGACGCCGGCAGCCTCGAGGGCTTCCTTCTTGGCCTGGGCGGTGCCCGCGGAACCCGAGACGATGGCGCCTGCGTGGCCCATGGTCTTGCCTTCCGGAGCGGTGAAGCCGGCCACGTAGCCAACTACCGGCTTCGTGACGTGTGCCTTGATGTAGTCCGCGGCACGCTCTTCGGCGTCGCCACCGATTTCGCCGATCATGACGATCGCCTTGGTTTCCGGGTCGGCCTCGAACGCTTCGAGGGCGTCGATGTGGGTGGTGCCGATGACCGGGTCGCCGCCGATGCCGATGGCGGTGGAGAAGCCGAGGTCGCGCAGTTCGTACATCATCTGGTAGGTCAGGGTGCCCGACTTGGAGACGAGGCCGATGGGGCCCTTGCCCGTGATGTTCGCCGGGGTGATGCCGACGAGCGCCTCACCCGGGGTGATGATGCCGGGGCAGTTCGGTCCGATGATGCGGGTGACCTGCTTGCCGTTGGCGTCGACCTTGGACTGGGCCAGTGCCCAGAACTCGGCGGAGTCCTGGACCGGCACGCCTTCGGTGATGACCACTACGAGGCCGATGCCGGCCTCGATGGCTTCAACGACAGCGTCCTTGGTGAATGCCGGCGGCACGAAGACGATGGAAACGTCAGCGCCGGTCTCCGCCATGGCTTCCTTGACGGTGCCGAAAACGGTGATCTCGGTGTCACCGTGCAGGACCGTGGTGCCGGCCTTGCGGGCGTTGACGCCGCCAACAACGTTGGTGCCGGCCTTGAGCATCAGGGCGGTGTGCTTGGTGCCTTCGCCGCCGGTGATGCCCTGGACGATGACCTTGGAGTCCTTGTTCAGATAAATAGACATAGTCGAGTCCCTCTACTTCGCTGCGTTGGCGAGCTCGGCAGCCTTGTCGGCGCCCTCGTCCATGGTGGCGGCCAGAGTAACCAGCGGGTGGTTGGCTTCGGCCAGGATGCGGCGGCCTTCCTCAACGTTGTTGCCGTCAAGGCGGACTACCAGCGGCTTGTTCGCGGAGTGGCCCAGCTCGGCCAGTGCACCGACGATGCCCTTGGCGACGGCGTCACAGGCGGTGATGCCGCCGAAGACGTTGACGAAGACGGACTTGACCTGCGGGTCGCCCAGGATGACGTCGAGGCCTGCTGCCATGACCTCGGCAGAAGCTCCACCGCCGATGTCCAGGAAGTTGGCGGGCTTGACGTTGCCGTGGTTCTCGCCAGCGTAGGCAACGACGTCGAGGGTGGACATGACCAGGCCGGCACCGTTACCGATGATGCCGACTTCGCCGTCCAGCTTGACGTAGTTGAGGTCCTGCGCCTTTGCCTTGGCCTCGAGGGGGTCAGCAGCGTCCTTGTCTTCAAGGTGAGCGTGCTTGGGGTGGCGGAAGTCGGCGTTCTCGTCGAGGGAGACCTTGCCGTCGAGGGCAACGATGTCACCGGCACCGGTCAGGACCAGCGGGTTGACCTCCACGAGGGTGGCGTCTTCCTTCTTGAAAACGTCCCAGAGCTTCAGGATTACGCTGGCGACCTTGCCGCGCAGTTCCTCAGCGAAGCCTGCGGCGGCGACGATTTCGTCGGCCTTGGCCTGGTCGATGCCTACGGCCGGGTCGATCGAGATCTTGGCCAGGGCTTCGGGGCGCTCAACGGCGAGCTGCTCGATTTCCATGCCGCCTTCAACCGAGCACATGGCCAGGTAGTTGCGGTTGGCCCGGTCCAGAAGGACGGAGAAGTAGTATTCCTCAGCGATGTCTGCGCCCTGGGCGATCATCACGCGGTGAACGGTGTGGCCCTTGATGTCCATCCCGAGGATGTTGGTGGAGTGTTCAAACGCTTCGTCAGCGGTCTTCGCGACCTTGACGCCGCCGGCCTTGCCGCGGCCTCCGGCCTTGACCTGCGCCTTTACGACAGTTACGCCGCCGATTTTCTCGGCAGCTGCCTTTGCTTCTTCAGGGGTGTGCGCCACGATGCCAGCAAGCACGGGTACACCGTGCGCCTCGAACATATCGCGCGCCTGATATTCAAACAGGTCCACGGTTTAGTGTCCTTCTACGTCGAAGTAGTTTCTGTACAGCCGGACCCCACGTACTCGCGGTTACCGGGCTGCGGAATAAACGCACCCTGCGACAAGCTTGGAAACGAGCCACACGGCGCAATGCTCCTTTGGGAACTCTAGTCCTTCGATCGGACCAGCCCGTTCCAGAGTACCGGTTATGTGAGTAAGGACACTATTCTATGGAGCGTAGAAAAACCGCTAGATTACGGGGTTTTTGGGGTGTCCGACGGCGTGCCGAAGGCCTGCGCGGCCGTGGCAGATGCGCGTTCGTAACCTCGGCGGGAAGAGGGCGGCGGCGGCCAGAACCGGCTTCCGGTGCCGGCGCGGACCGGCCTCCCCGGCTCCGCCGTGCGCGTTCAGCTAGGCGTCCAGCGCTGCCTTCAGCTAGGCGTCCAGCTTGGTCAGCGGTGCGTAGCGCAGCAGCAGCCGCTTCTCGCCGACGTCGAACTTCACCTTGGCGACCGTCTTGTCCCCGGCGCCCTCCACCGCCAGGACGGTGCCGTTGCCGAAACTGGTGTGGTTGACCTTGTCCCCCACGCTGACGGCGACGACTTCCTTCTGCGGCTGGACCCGGTTCTTGGCCACCGCGGCGGGAACATCGGCGTTGAAGCCCGCGGACGGGCTGGCACCGGCGCCGCGGGCGGTCCCGGCGCCCCAGAACGATCCGCCGTAGCGGCTGGAACCGATCCCGGCACCGCTACCCCATCCTCCGCTCTGGCGGCTGGCGCCTTCCCGCTTCCATTCGACGAGCTCGGCCGGGATCTCCTCGATGAACTGGCTCGCGGGGTTGTACTGGCTCTGGCCCCACATGCTGCGCACCTCGGAGCGGGTCAGGTACAGCCGTTTCCGGGCCCGGGTCAGGCCCACGTAGGCCAGCCGGCGTTCCTCGGCCAGTTCCTTGGGATCCGTGGCGGAGCGCTGGTGCGGGAACAGCCCGTGCTCCATGCCGGTCAGGAACACGACCGGGAATTCCAGGCCCTTGGCGGTGTGCAGGGTCATCAGGGTGACGACTCCGAGCCGCTTGGCTTCGGCGACGGCGGCCGCCAGGTCTTCGGCGTCACCGCCGGGGGCGTCCGGGATCTGGTCGGCGTCGGCCACGAGGGAGACCTGCTCCAGGAAGGCTCCGAGGGAGCCTTCGGGGTTGTCGCGTTCATATTCGCGGACGACGGCGACCAGCTCGGCGAGGTTTTCCACCCGTGATTCGTCCTGCGGGTCGGTGCTGGAGCGCAGCCCGGCGAGGTAGCCGGTCTGTTCCAGCACGGCTTCCAGCGCCGCGGCCGCGCCGGAGCCGGAGGCCACCTCGGCGAGGTCGTCGAGGAGCTTCACGAAGCCCAGCACGGCGTTGACCGAACGGGTCGCCATGCCGGGGGCCTCCTCGGCGCGCCGCGCGGCGGCCATGAAGGAGGTGCGCTCACGCTCGGCCAGGGCCGCCACGGCACCCTCGGCGCGGTCGCCGATCCCGCGCTTGGGTTCGTTGAGGATGCGGCGGAGGTTGACGTCGTCGTCCGGGTTGACCAGAACCCGCAGGTAGGCGAGGGCGTCCTTGATCTCCTTGCGCTCGTAGAAGCGGGTGCCGCCGACCACCTTGTAGGGCAGGCCCACCCTGACAAGGACGTCCTCGATCGAGCGGGACTGGGCGTTGGTGCGGTAGAAAATGGCGACGTCGCCGGGGCGCAGGTTGCCCTCGTCCTGGAGCCGGTCGATTTCCTTCGCGATGAACTGGGCCTCGTCGTGTTCGTTCTCGCCGACGTAGCCGACGATCTTTTCGCCGTCGCCCTCAGCCGTCCAGAGCCGTTTCTCCGGCCGGTTGGGGTTGCGGGAGATCACCGAGTTGGCGGCGCTGAGGATGGTCTGGGTGGAGCGGTAGTTCTGCTCGAGCTTGATGGTGCGGGCGTCCGGGTAGTCCTTCTCGAACTCCACGATGTTGCGGATGTCCGCGCCGCGGAAGGCGTAGATGGACTGGTCTGAATCGCCGACGACCGTGAGCTCGGCGGCGTCGGGGCCCTCGCCGACGATCTCGCGCACCAGGGCGTACTGGGCGTGGTTGGTGTCCTGGTATTCGTCCACGAGGACGTGCCGGAAGCGGCGCCGGTAGGAGTCGGCGAGCGCCGGGAAGGCCCGGAACATGTAGACGGTCTCGGCAATCAGGTCATCGAAGTCCATCGCGTTGGCCTGGCGCAGGCGCTGGGTGTATCCCTTGAAGACCTCGGCGACGGCCTGCTCGAAGGGATCGTTGTAGTTGGCGCTGGAGGAGTAGCTGTCGGCGTCGATCAGCTCGTTCTTGAGCGCGGAAATCTTATGCTGGATGGCCTTGGGCGCGAAGCGCTTAGGGTCAAGGTCCAGGTTCTTGGCGACCAGCGTGATCAGGCGCAGCGAGTCCGCGGAGTCGTAGATCGAGAAGTTGGAGTTGAGCCCGACGTTCTTGGCCTCGCGGCGCAGGATCCGGACACAGGAGGAGTGGAAGGTGGAGATCCACATGGTCTTGGCCCGGCCGCCGACCAGCGCCTCGATCCGTTCCCGCATTTCGGCCGCGGCCTTGTTGGTGAAGGTGATGGCCAGGATCTCGCCGTGGTGCGCCCGCCTCGTGGCGATCAGGTAGGCGATGCGGTTGCTGAGCACGCGGGTCTTGCCCGAGCCCGCACCGGCCACAATCAGCAGGGCACTGCCGGCGTGCTTGACCGCTTCCTCCTGCTGGGGGTTCAGCCCTTCCAGAAGTTCGCCGGCGTTCGGGAGCCGCGGGGCGTCCCGGTCCCTCTCGTGGCCGCCCTCGGCGCTGTTTGGGCCCCAGCCGGGAGCGGAACCCACCGCTGCCGCGCCCGTTCCGAGGGACGATTTTGTGGCTGCCGCCGTCCTGGAGGCAGCTTGGAAGGGTCCGTCGGCGTAAGGGTCAAACAACATATCCATGGTGTTAACAAGTCTAGGCGGTGCCACTGACAGCGGCGTCCGCCCCTCGGGAC
>NZ_CAKKMF010000112.1 GCF_918697925.1 Arthrobacter sp. Bi26 | reverse complement strand
CGCCGGCCCCCGGCCAACCGCCCCGCCGGCCCACCATCCGCGACGTCGCCGAGCGCGCCGGGGTGTCCAAATCCCTCGTGTCCCTGGTGCTGGGCGGATCCTCCAACGTCGGCGCCGGCCGCCGGCAGGCCGTCCTGGACGCGATGGCCGAGCTCGACTACAGGCCTAACCAGCTTGCCCGCGGGCTTTCCAGCCCGCACAGCGGCACTGTCGGCGTGCTGCTCAACGACCTCCGGAATCCCTGGTTTGTCGAACTCCTCGAGGGCCTGAGCGCGACGCTGCACGCGGCCGGCGTCTCCCCCGTCCTCGTCGATTCCTACACCGACCACCGGGTGGGCCGCCGTTCCGTGGAAACCCTGCTGGAGCAGCGCATCGACGGCATTGTGGTGGTCGGCACCACCTCAGAGGAAGCCGCCCTGGAGGCCGCCATCGCCAGTGTGCCGGTGGTCCTCGCCGGCACCCGGGAGCCCGCCCTGCCCGGAGCGGACATCGTGGTTGACGACGACGCCTCCGGTGCCCGCCAGGCGGCCGAGCACCTCATCGCCCTCGGGCACCGGCGCATCGCCCACCTTCAGGGCCCCGGCGAGATCGGCCGGCTGCGACGGGCCGGCTACGAGGATGCGATGCGGGATGCCGGGCTGGATCCCTGGGTCGTGGCCGGCGGCATGAGTGAGGAAAGCGGATCCGACGCCGCCCACCGCCTGCTCGCAGGACCGGAGCGGCCCACCGCGATTTTCGCCTTCAACGACCTCGCCTGCATCGGCGCGCTCTCAGCGGCCGCCGACCAGGGCCTCACGGTACCGGGCGACCTCTCGCTGGTCGGATACGACAACACGTACCTCGCCCGCATACGCCACTTGTCCCTGACCTCGGTGGACAACGGCAACTTCGCCGTGGGCCTGCAGGCGGGGAAGTTCATCCTGGAACGGCGGGAAACCCGGGATCTTCCGCAGCGCCTGTACCTCGTTCCAACGCAGCTTGTGGTCCGGGGCTCCACCGGGCACGCCCCGGACAGCGCTTAGCCAGAGCCGGTTAGCCGGCCCCGTTCCAGAGTCGCCGCCACCAGGACTGCTTTGGTTCCGGCTCGGGCGGGTCAGCGGTGGCCGCGGCAGCCCGGCGCCCCCGCCAGCGGTCCAGTTCGACGTCGACGTCGCGCGTCTTGGTGATCACGGGTGGCCCGCCCTGGAGCTGCCGCCGGGCATCGATGACCCTCGCGTTGAAGTCCTCCACGATCTCGCGCACCTGTTTTTCGCTGAACTGGGCGTCCAGACGGGCATCAAGTTCGACGTCCTCGGTGCGGAGCAGGATCGCTTTCGGGCCCAGGCCGGAGATGTTCTCCCGCTGGATCAGGCCCTTGACCCACCAGTCGGGGTCATACGCCTCGCCCAGCCCTGGAATGGGTTTGCCGGCGTATTTGAGGTTGTCGAACTTGCCCTGCGCCATGGCGTCCCGGATCAGGTACTCGGCCTTGGCGGCGTCGTCGACCTTGGCGCGCTTTTGCCGGAGTTCTTCCTCGGCCGCGTTGAGCGCGTCGTTCTCCTGGGCGGTGCTGCCCGAGACCCGCACCGCCCGGAGTTCCGCGGCCCGCTCCACCCGACGCCGGAACGCGCTGTTTGAACCGCTCACCCCACTGCTCATCAGCCACCACCGTCCTCGCCTGCCGGCATCGCGGATCTGCCCTTCCAGTATGAGGAACAGGCGGGCGGGGGCAAAGGGGTGTCCCCGCCGAGACGGGAACCTTACGCCCCCGTAACCCCGTGTTAACCCGCCCGTGCGAGGCTGGGGACTTCGGACAAACTAAGCATCCTTCCCATCCTGCCTGCACAGCAAATCCCGAGGAGTTCCAGCCGTGAACAGCCAAGAGCACAGTGCATCCGGAAACCCCCAGCCCACCAGTCGCGAGGAAGCAACCGAGGCGCTCAGCAGCACCCACGTCACACATGTCCGGGAAGACGTGGCCATGGCCGGACGGTGCGCCAACGTCCACCTACCCACCGGGCGCACCTGCTCGCTGCCCGTGCGTCATCCGGGCTCATGCAACTTCGTCGGGCCCGAGGACGCGAACAACCTGGCAGCGCACTGATTCACAGACGAAGCCGCTTTGAACGAAGTGGCGGGCCCTAACAGAGCCCGATGGACCGCGGCGCCTCCCGCACGGCACCCCAGACGCAGTATTGTCCAAGGATTGCGGACAACCCGGCCAAAAACACCGCCGCGCGGCTACGCTGATCGGACATTGAGCACCGGATCTAGCTGAGGGAGATCACGTGCCTCGTGAAAATGTCCGTGAAGACCTACGGCAGCGCGCCGACAGCGCATCGGCTGAACCACTCTCCGCCGGAAGATCCGTTGCGCCGCGGCCCGTTCCACTTGATGCCACGGCGCTGACCCGTGCCGGCATTGCCGGCTGGGCCGCCCGCCTGGGACCTCCGGGACCGGAGGCACCCCGGTCACGGCGCCTGGCGCATGTGGGCGGCATCGCGGCCATCGTTGCCCTGGTCCTGTACCTGACCTGGCGTGTCCTGTTCACGATGCCGTCGGGGGAATGGAACCTGACCATCGCCTGGATCCTGGTCACTTTCGAGGCCCTGCCGCTGGCCGGCCTCATCCTGAAGGCATGGTCCGTGTGGAACATCGACAGCCATCCCCCGGCGCCCGTGACGGAGGCCCCGAACGGCATGCGGGTTGCGGTGCTGATCCCCACGTACAACGAGCCCATCGAGGTTCTGACGCCCACGGTCGCCGCCGCCTGCGAGCTGGCCCCGGCGCATGAGACGTGGGTTCTCGACGACGGCGACCGGCCCTGGGTCGAGGAAATGTGCATCGCCTATGGTGCCCGGTACGTCCGCCGGGCCGTCCACGACCACGCCAAGGCCGGCAACATGAACCACGCCCTGGGCCTGATGGCCGCCGAAAAGGCCGCGGGCGGCCCCGGCATCGACATCATCGCCGTCCTGGACTGCGACCACGTCCCGCTGCCCACATTCCTCACCGCCACCTTGGGCTGGTTCGAAGACCCCGAGATCGCCCTGATCCAGGGCCCGCAGTCCTTCTACAACGGCGGCGCGTTCGACGACGACGGCATCACCGGGGAGCAGGGCACCTTCTTCAACGTCCTCATGGCGTCCCGCAACGTTCCCGACGCCGGGCCGTTCTGGTGCGGGTCGACGTCGTTGTTGCGACTGAGCGCCCTGGAAGAGGTGGGCGGCGTGGCGACCGAGACGATTACCGAGGACATGCACACCACGCTCAAACTCGTCCGGCGCGGCTGGCGGACCGTCTACCACCACCAGACGCTCGCCGTCGGGCTCGCACCGGCGACGCCGGACCAGTACCTGCTGCAGCGCCGGCGCTGGGGCATGGGCGCGATGCAGATCCTCGTCCACGAGAAACTGTGGGCGGCGAAGGGCTGGATGTCGTGGCGGAATTACCACGAGTACCTCAACGGCACGCTGTGGTGGCTGGAGGGCATCGCCACGCTGGTGGCTTTCCTGATTCCGGTAGTGATCATGCTGTCCGGGGCACAGACCTCCACCGCCGGCCCGCTGCTCTTCACCGGGGTCTTCCTGGTCATGTTCACCGTGCGCCTGTGGGGGTCAAAGCAGCTCATGCGCAACGAAATCCACTGGCCCACGGCCTTCGCCCTGCGGATCTTCCGCGTCCCGGTAGGCCTCGCGTGCCTCTGGTGGCTCATGTCCCGGAACATCCTGGAGTTCCAGGTGACGCCCAAGGGCGCCGCCGACCTCCGGCTCCGGGGCCGGACGCCGCGAATCCTCATCGTGATGGTTGTCCTCATCGCCGCGGTGATTCTGTACGCGGCGGCCGGACTGGCCGGGCTGGTGCCCTGGCGCACGACGCCCGGTTCCACCGTGGCCTCCGGCGCCTGGCTGGTGCTCGCCGGCGTGGTCCTGGTTCTCGGGACGCGGCGGATCCGGGCCGCCGAATTCGCCACTTCCCGCCGCAACGCCTACCGGATGGAGGTGTCCGCGCCGGTGGAAGCCGAAGGCGCCGGCGGAGAGCTGCTGGACATTTCGGTCGGTGGCGCTGCGGTTCGTTTCCCGCGCGGAACGCTGCCGGCTTCGGGGCCGGTCACGCTCCGGCTGCCGGAGGCTGCACCGGTCCGGTTGCAGGTGATCCGCACCACCGGGCAGCCGGACGGAACCGAGATCGCGTCCCTGCAGGCGGCCGACGACGACTGGGCCACCTACCGTGCGCTGTCGTTGTGGATCTTCCACACGCCCGCAGGGGCGCTGCCTGATTTCCCGCCCGGCGTCCCGGCCGCGGCGTCGCTGCGGGGCCGCTGAGGGTCACCGACAGCTGCCGCCTCAGGCCCCTTCGAGGCAGAGGATGAAGCCGGGGAACACGTACCGGCCGGGGCGTCCGCCTACCTCGGCGATGGCCCGGCGGATCTCCCGGAGTTGCTCGACGGTCATCTGCAGCGGTGGTTCGTCGGGCTGGTACGTGGTGAAGACCGGATAGTCGACGCCGGGCTGCCGCGACATTTCGATGTGGCAGCCCAGGACGTGGGTGACGGGGTGGGTGCTGCAGAACCCGATCAGCCGGTCGATGGTGCGGACAAACGCGGGCCAGTCCTGGATGTACAGCCGGCCGGGATAGACCGTGTCCCCGGTGAGGAGGAACCCGGTGTGGGGATCGTAGAACGTGACCGCCGCGTTGTGGTGCCCCGGGCTGGGCCAGCACTGCAGGACGCGGCCGCCCAGATCCACCTGCGCCGGCTCCACGTCTGCCGGCGAAGCGCCGCCGCCAAACCCGCCGCCGCCGTCGTCGCCGGTATTGCCGGAAGCGCCGGTGAATCCGAAGAATTCCCACGCACTGTCCCGGTCCGCGTCCACAAGGACGGTGCCGGGGCGGCCGGCGAACTGGGCGTCCCCCGCAACATGGTCGCCATGCGGATGCGTATGGAGGACAAGGAGCCGGTAGCCGTCACGGGGATGAGCGGCAAGCCAGGTTTCCATGAGGCCGTCGACAACGCGGCGCAGGGGGAAAAAGTCCGGGGATGCGGTGGCGCCGGTATCGATGAGCACGGCCCGGGCGCTGCCGAACAGCAGGAACATGAACGGCGCCTCATAGTTGACCGCCATGTTCTGGCGCAGGATGAAGGTGTGCTCGTCGTAGGCATGGACCTGGATGTCCGGGTCCGCGTTGTGCTTCGCCGATTCTGATCCGTGGATCCAGGAAACGTCCAGATCACCGGAACGGGCGTGGCCTGCGGTGAAGTCAATGAGCTCCGGGGGCGTCTCCATGCGTTCTCCTGTGTGCGTCAGTGCTAGCGGCGGTGCGGCGGACGTCAGGTCCGCAATGACGCACCAACACTCCATGATGACCGGTCCCTTTCCGGTCCTCAAACCCCGTCGATTGCTCCGTAGATGCCCTTTTGAGGAGTGATTACGGCACTTACGGAGCAAACGATGGGGTGGTGTTGGCTTTGGGCTGCATGGGGTGCGCCTCTCGCCGACAAATAACCACAAATTACCGGTAACGCGGAGTAGGTCCCCCGCCTTGGTCCGCAGACCTAAAACTGGCTGCGTAATTTAGGATATTTTCTATACTTTTGGCGAGAGCGGCTGGATAGCATGAGGTGTCCGGACAAAGCAGTCCGGGCGGGTGCCGATGTCAGAAGGAAGCCCATGGCCGCAGCTACAGTGGACGACATCCTCGCGGATCTCCCCCTCGGTTTCGCCAGCCTGATGCTTCGGCCGTCCCGCACGGACGCGGCGATCGAACGCTTTCTAATCGTTGACGCCGACGACGAGACCTCCGACGGCGGGTCTGCGTTTGTCCTGCTGATCGGCGTGCGCGGACGCTCCGCCTTGCCGGCGGTGCGGCGCCTCTTGAAAAGCCCTCCACTGGTCCTGGCGGTCAAGGGCAGCCACGAGGAACTGGCGGAAGCGGAAGAGCTGCTGCGCGCCGCCGGAACCGGGCTGCTGCTGGTGGACCCGGCGGCAGACTGGGACCGCCTGCTGTCCATCGCCAAGGACAGGATCCAGCCGCCCAGCTACCAGAGCGAAGTACTGACCCTGCTCGAGGAAGACCTCTTCGCCATCGCCCAGACCACGGCCCGCCTGACCTCCAGCCACGTGGTGATCGAGGACGCCGCCAACAAGGTCCTGGCGTACTCCACGGTCACCAACGCCATTGACGAGCTGCGCAAGGCCTCGATTCTGGCCCGGCGCGGCCCGCGCAAGTACGAACTTCTACTCAAGGACCTCGGGGCCTACCGTGAGCTGCACCGGACCCGCCTGCCGGTCCGGGTGCCTGCCCGGCCTCAGGATGGCCTGCGGGAGCGCGTTGCCATCAGCCTGTTCGCCGGCGACCGCATCATGGGCTACATATGGCTCCAGGAAACCGGCGGCGGCTTCGGCGACGACGTCGACTACGTGCTCACGGGCTCAGCCGCGCGGGCCTCCGCCGAGCTGATCCGGTACCGCAACCAGCAGTCCGTGCACATGCGCGAGGACCGGATCGTGCGCCTCCTGTCGGGTCCCGCCGAGGCTGCGGCGAGCGCACACAGCGAGAAAATCCCTGCGGACCGTCCCGCGGCCCTGATCCTGATTGGCCTCTCGGCATCCGAAGCCCAGGAGAACGACGCCGCACTCAAACACGGCGAGCTGGCAAACCTCGCTTCAATCCATGCGGCCGCCTACAAGCCCTCAGCCATCGTGGGACAGTTTCGTGGCGACACCGCCGTGATCCTTCCCGGACTCCAGTCCGCCAACGCCGGCGCCGGGCTGCGGAGCCTGGCCGAGGCAATCGTCAAGGACGCCACCAAGCACCTCGGCATCAGCACCTTTGCCGCCGTCGGACCCACGGTCGCCGACCTGCTCTCCCTCCATTCCGTGACCGGAATATCCGAGGCCCTGCTGGGCTGCATGCGCCGGTCCGGCGAAGCCCCGGTGGCCGAGGTGGACGACTTCGAAGCCGAGATCCTCTTCCACGACGCCGTGGAGAACTTTACGACGGCGGCCTTCCGGCACCGCAGCCTTTGGGCCCTGCTCCGCGAAGACGCGGAACTGGCCGAAACCCTGCGGGCCTTCTTCGACGCTTCCCTGGACGTGGCCGAGTGCGCCAAGCGGATGCAGCTACATAAGAACACCGTCTACTACCGGATCGGCAAGGTCAGCCGGATCACCGGGCTGGACCTCGGCAATCCCCGCCATTCACTGGTCGCCCTGCTTCATGTTCAGGAGTGGGCCGGCACGCAGAAGGAGCACCTGGGCAAGAAATGATGACAGCACTCGATTCGCCGCCGCTTGGCCTAGTACTGGATGACATTGTCCGCAGCCACCGGCCCCGGACGGAAGCGGGGTCAGTTCCCGCAAACATTCCCCACCTGCAGTCCCCGCCGTTCGACCGTTTCGGCATCGCAGTTGCCACGACGTCCGGGGAAGTGTTCAGTTCCGGCGACGCCGGTCTTCCGTTCTCCATCCAGAGCATCTCCAAGGTCTTCACCTTGGCGATGGCCCTCAGCGCCGATGACTCCGGCTCGTTGTGGTCCAGGGTCCTGCGCGAGCCGTCAGGGACGTCCTTCAACTCCCTGGTCCAGCTTGAAGTCGAGCACGGGGTCCCGCGGAACCCCTTCATCAACTCCGGCGCCCTGGTGGTCACCGACCATCTGATGGAAAGATCTCCGGACGCCGCCGCTCAGGTCCTGCGTTTCCTCAACGGCCAGGTCGGTCAACCGGGTCCTTTCATCGACGAGATCGCCGCAAGGAGTGAACTCTCCAGCAGCAGCCGCAACCTGGCCCTCGCCCACTTCCTGAAGGAATTCGGCAACCTGCGGCGGCCCGCACAGGCAGTGGTCGAGAACTACGTCAGGCAGTGCTCAATCATGATGACCTGCGTGGAGGTGGCCAAGGCAGGTCTTTTCCTCGCGCAGGATGGTCGCGGAGCGCAGGGCGCGGTGATCTCCAGGAGCGAGGCCAAGCGCATCGGCTCCATCATGCTGACCTGCGGCATGTATGACGCAGCCGGCGAGTTTGCCTACCGCGTGGGACTTCCGGGGAAAAGCGGTGTGGGCGGCGGCATCTTGGCGATCGTCCCCGGCGAGTGCGCCATCTGCGTCTGGAGCCCGCGGCTGGATTCCAAGGGAAATTCCCTGGCAGGCACGGCGGCTCTCGCTGACCTGTCCGACCGCACCGGGTGGTCGATCTTCTGATCTGACGCCTGGCTGTACCCCACAACCTCCCTCCAGAACCCATTTAGATCTCTGACAGATCGAAAGGAACACCCATGCCCAACAACCCCAATGACGAGGTTGGCTTGTACCAGGCTGATGGTGGCCACGCCCACGCTTCGGATGCCTTGATCCATGCGGAGGACTCGGGATACCACAAGAGCCTGAAGCCCCGGCAGATCCAGATGATCGCGATCGGCGGCGCCATCGGAACCGGCCTGTTCCTGGGCGCCGGCGGCCGGCTCAACGCGGCCGGCCCGTCACTGGTCATCGCCTACGCCGTCTGCGGCTTCTTCGCGTTCCTGATCCTGCGCGCCCTGGGGGAACTGGTGCTGCACCGGCCCTCGTCAGGATCGTTCGTGTCCTACGCCCGCGAATTCTACGGAGAGAAAGCCGCGTTCATCTCCGGCTGGTTCTACTGGATCAACTGGGCCACCACCACCATCGTGGACATCACCGCCGTGGCCCTCTACATGAACTTCTTCGGCAAATATATCCCCTGGATGGGGGCCGTACCGCAGTGGGCGTGGGCGCTGATCGCCCTCGTCGTGGTCCTCTGCCTCAACCTCGTCTCCGTCAAGGTGTTCGGCGAGCTCGAGTTCTGGTTCGCCCTGATCAAAGTCGCGGCCCTCGTCGCGTTCCTGCTGATCGGCACCTACTTCGTCATGTTCGGAACCCCCGTGGAAGGCCAGGAAGTCGGCTTCAGTCTCATCACCGACAACGGCGGCATCTTCCCCAACGGCCTGCTGCCCATGATCATCCTCATGCAGGGCGTGCTATTCGCCTACGCCTCGATCGAACTGATCGGCACCGCCGCCGGCGAAACCAAGAGCCCCGAAAGGATCATGCCCAAGGCCATCAACTCCGTGGTCTTCCGCATCGCCGTCTTCTACGTCGGCTCGGTCATTCTGCTCGCCCTGCTGCTGCCCTACACCTCGTACGAAAAAGGCGTCAGCCCGTTTGTGACGTTCTTCGGATCCATTGGTATCCAGGGCGTGGACGTCATCATGAACCTCGTGGTCCTCACGGCCGCCCTGTCCTCGCTGAACGCCGGCCTGTACTCCACCGGCCGCATCCTGCGCTCCATGTCAGTGGCCGGATCCGCCCCGAAGTTCGCCCAGCGGATGAACAAGGCCGGTGTCCCCTATGGCGGCATCGCCATCACCGCCGGAGTCTCCCTCCTCGGGGTCCCGCTGAACTACCTGGTCCCCGGCCAGGCGTTCGAGATCGTCCTGAACGTCGCCTCCGTAGGCATCGTCGTCACCTGGGCCACGATCGTGCTCTGCCAGATCCAGCTCAAACGATGGGCAGACAAAGGCTGGCTTGAGCGCCCCTCTTTCCGGATGGTCGGCGCCCCCTACACCGGGTACCTCTCCCTGGTGTTCCTGCTCGGCGTGCTCGTCATGGTCTTCATCGACTCCCCGCTCACGCTGCTGGTGACCTTGGTCGCCTGCGCCCTGATGGTAGGCGGCTGGTACGCCTGCCGGAAACAGATCCACGACATCGCCGAAACCCGCGACGGCTTCACGGGCGCCGCGCCAGTGCTGGCCAGCCGGACCCCAATCCGCTAATCGAACATCCTGTTGCCGACCGGTCACACAACCCGACATACAACCTGAAAGCCTCCATGAAGCCACGAAACCCGCTCAGTCCCGGCCGAACTAGCACACTGCAGGAACTCGACCCGCCAGCCGCAAACACAGGCAAGCCGCCGGCGTCGAACGACAGTTGCGAAGACGGCTGCTTCTTCTGCACCGGACCGGAAACAGACTAGGCATCAGCAACCGCTCCGCTGAGTTCAGCGGACATGCCATGCCCGCCAACCAACCCAAGAAGACAAGTAGTGATGAAAACGGAGTCTGCACCCACCATGACCGCGACCGACACCCACCCAGTTGAAGGCGACACCATCAAAACCCTACAGACGGTCCCAGGGGCTATCCTGGATAACCTCAACGGCGCCAGCACCCTCAAGTCCGCCGGCCACGTGATTGTAGATTCGCTCGTGGCGCACGGGGTGGAACGCACCTTCGTTGTCCCGGGGGAAAGCTTCCTGGACGTCCTCGACGGGCTGCACGGCTCGGACATCGAGACCGTGGTCTGCCGGCACGAGGGCGGCGCCGCCTACATGGCCGAGGCCGACGGCAAGATGAACCAGCGTCCCGGCGTCGCCATGGTCACCCGCGGACCCGGGGCAGCGAACGCCCACGTGGGCCTGCATACCGCTTGGCAGGACTCCACCCCGATGCTGCTCTTTGTCGGCCTGATTCCGTTCGCGCACCGGGACCGCGAGGCGTTCCAGGAGTTCGACATCAAGGCGTGGTTCGACACGGGGGCCAAACGCGTGATGGTCCTCGACCACCCCGAGCGGGCCTCCGAGATTGTCGCGGAGGCAATGTTCGCGGCCATGAGCGGCCGTCCCGGGCCAGTGGTGGTGGGTCTGCCGGAGGACATCATCCGCGCACAGATTGATCCGGCCCTGCACCCGCCCATCCCGGTGGCCGCAGGCGGGATGAGCACTTCGGATGCCGGCGCCCTCGCCGAAGCCCTGGCACAGTCCAAGAAGCCGCTCTTCGTCACCGGCGGGAACGACTGGACCCAGGAAGCAGCCGGGGAGCTCACCCGGTGGCTGGAAAAGCACCACATCCCTGCCGCGGCGGAATGGCGCACGCAGGGGACCGTCTCCTCCGATTCCCCCAGCTATGTGGGACCGATCGGCTACGGCCGGCCCCGCCCCACGTACGACCTCCTGGAGGAAACCGATCTGCTTGTTTTCGTCGGGACGGTCCCGGGGGACGTGATCACGGACGGCTTCGTCTGCCGGCAGGACTGGAACAAGAAGAACTTCCTGGTCACCATCGATCCCTCGCTGCGCGGCCGCTCCGGCCCGGTCTCCCGCCAGATCCTGGCCAAGCCGGAGGCTTTCGTCCGGGATCTGGTGAACATCGACTTGCCCGTCAAGGAAGAGTGGAAGGCGTGGACGGCCCGGATGCGCGCCGAGCAGCAGTCCTTCGCCAGCCTTCCGCCGTCGAAACCCGGCAACGGGCCCGCAAAAATGGACACCCTGATGGCGAACCTCGTGCCGCTGCTGCCGGAGGACGCCATGGTGACGTTCGGGGCGGGCGAGCACACCAACTGGGCGCACCGGTATTTCCCCACCCGGTGCTACGCCTCGATGATCAGCGCCCGCAATGGCTCCATGGGCTACTCGGTGCCCTCGGCCATCGCCGCCTCGCTGGCCAGCCCGGAGCGCCGCGTGGTCACCATCGCCGGCGACGGGGAATTCCTGATGAACGGCCAGGAGCTCGCCACGGCCGCCCAGTACGGAGCCACACCGCTCATCATCGTGATGGACAACCAGGAGTACGGCACCATCCGCACGCACCAGGAACGCCACTACCCGTCCCGCGTATCGGGGACGCAGCTGAAGAACCCCGACTTCGGCATGATGGCCCGGGCGTTCGGCGGTTTCGGCATCACGGTGACCGAGGATCAGGACGTCCCGGCCGCCCTGGAGGCTGCGCTGACCGCCATCGACCAGGACGGCGTGTTCGCCCTCGTCCACCTCGTCGTCGAACAGCGGGTCAAGGCATACTAGATCGCGCCAGTAATACCTGGTTGCTCTATCAGTCCTGGTCGTCATTCCGCGTCCGTGACCGCCAGGACTGATAGAGCAACGGGTGGTAGCGTCGACCCGCCTCGAGGCTACTCCCCCGTCTCGCCGTCCAAGGCCTCGCGAAGGAGGTCGGCGTGGCCGTTGTGCCGGGCATACTCCTCGATCATGTGGCACAGGATCCAGCGCAGGCTCGGCGCCGACCCGTCCGGCCACGGGCGCCGGGCCAATTGGTCCAGGCCACCGCCGGCCAGGGCCTCCGCGACACTGATCCGGGACCGGTCCACGGCATCCTGCCACAGGGTCCGCAACTGGTCCGGGGTGTCCCCGGCGGCGGTTTCCCACTCCCAGTCCGGGTTGGCCTTCCAATCCACGGTGTCGAACGGGGCCTCCCGGTCCCGGGCGTGCAGGGAATGGGAAAACCATGCGCCCTCCACGTAGGCCATGTGCTTCAGCAGCCCGCCCAGCGTCATCGATGAGGCAGCGGTAGTGGCCCCGAAGCCGGCGGCGTCCAGTCCGGCGCACTTCCACGCCAGCGTGGCCCGCTGAAAGTCCAGGAATCCCAGGAGGGTCGCGGCTTCGTCGCCTGCTAGGGGAGGTTCCGGGCGGCCCTGCTCGTCAACAATTGTCATGCGCGTGAGTCTAGCGGCGCGGCCTCCGGCGGCCTCGTGGCGCGCCGGTGCAGCCCACCCGCCCCGCCGGCCTCGCGCTCGGCCTCGAACTCGCCGGAATCTCTCCCCTTCGCCGGGAAAGCCCTGTGTGTCAGGCTGTTGTGTGACAGGTTTTCTGTTGCTGGAGCCGGTGCTCAGAGCGGGGGAAGGTCCATCATGGACTTCGTTATGCCTGTTCGTGTTTCGAACCGGAAGCACTTCACTACCGA
>NZ_CAKKMF010000111.1 GCF_918697925.1 Arthrobacter sp. Bi26 | reverse complement strand
GCACCAACCTCGGCTCCCAATTCAGAATCGAGTTCAGAACCGAGTTCAGAACCGAGCGCCGCGGACGTCAAGCGCTGGCGCCAGTATCTCGCCGATGAGCGTGCCGAGGCGGCCGTCTACCGGGACCTGGCGCAGAACCGCTCCGGCGAGGAGCGCGCCATCCTGCTGGCGCTGGCCGAGGCCGAGGGGCGCCATGAGGCACACTGGCTCCAACTGCTGGGCGAGCACGCCGGCAAGGACCGGCATGCCTCACTGCGGAGCCGCCTCCTGGGCTTCCTGGCCCGGCACTTCGGCTCGGTCTTCGTCCTGGCCCTGGCCCAGCGGGCGGAGAGCCGCTCCCCGTACGCCACTGAATCGTTCGCCACACCGGCCATGGTCGCCGACGAGCAGATCCATGAAGAAGTGGTCCGCGGACTGGCCACCCGGGGCCGCAACCGGCTGGCGGGAACGTTCCGGGCCGCCGTCTTCGGCGCCAACGACGGGCTGGTCAGCAACCTGTCCCTCGTCATGGGCATGGCTGCCTCGGGCGTGGGAAGCCAGGTGGTGCTGCTCAGCGGCGTCGCCGGGCTGCTGGCCGGTGCACTGTCCATGGGGGCCGGCGAGTTCATCTCCGTGCGGTCCCAGCGGGAGCTTCTCGCCGCGACCCGTCCCACCCAGATCACGTTGGCGGCGGCGCCGCTGCTGGACATCGAGCACAACGAACTCCTGCTCGTCTACCTGGCCCGCGGCATGTCCCGGGAGGCCGCAGAGCACCGCGTCGCGGAGCGGATGGGCCTGCTGGACTGCGACTGCGATCCGAGCCTGTCCCTGCGGCCGGAACTGCCCGAGAGCGGGGACCAGCACGAGGCAGTCGGCACCGCGTGGGGCGCGGCGGCGTCGAGCTTCTGCTTCTTCGCCTCCGGTGCGATCGTGCCCATCATTCCCTTCCTGCTCGGCATGACAGGACTCGCCGCACTGGTGGTTTCCGCGGGCCTCGTCGGCTTGGCACTGCTGCTCACTGGTGGTGTCGTGGGCCTGCTCTCGGGCACCTCGCCCGCCACCCGCGGCCTGCGGCAACTGGCCATCGGCATGGGCGCCGCCGGCGTGACGTACTTGCTGGGCATGGCCTTTGGCGCTGTGGTTGGCTAGTGGACGATCCTGTTTTTCGGGACCGCGGGCCACGGCACAGCCGGGGCACCACGGCGCTGCGGGTTGTCAGAAACCTTGCCGCCGCCGCAGTAATCGCCGGCGGGGCCTTCCTCACGGCCGGACTCGTCTACGGCGACCCCCGGTTCACGGGCCTCTTCGAGGTCAACCGCGGAGCGCACAACGCAGGCCGTGACCTGCCGGTGGCGCCGCGGTCCGGCCAGGAGTCCGGCCAGCCCGCCGTGCCGGCCGGAGGGGACCGGACGGACACTCCCCCGCCCGGGCTCGAGGAGCAGGACCAACCCCTCGGCACGCCCCGGAAACCGGAGGCGGCCAGCGCCTCCTATAAGTTCCTCGCGACGAACGACGACGGCGCCCCGGTGGGTTACTCGCCGTGCCGGCCGCTGCACTACGTCATCAACGCCGCCCTGGCCCCGCAGGGCGCCGAGCGGCTCGTGGAAGACTCCATCCGGACGATCTCGGAGGCTACCGGGATCACGTTCATCAATGACGGCCCCACGTTTGAGTCGCCCTCGCCAACCCGCGCGCCCTACCAGAAGGATCTCTACGGGGACCGGTGGGCGCCGCTGCTGATCGCCTGGACCACGCCGGAGCAGGCCCCGCAGCTCAAAGGTCCGGTGATCGGCACCGGCGGCAGCACCCACTTCAGTTTCGGCGACGGTCCCAAAAGCTTCGTCACCGGCAGCCTGGAACTGGATGCCCCGCAAATCGCGGAAGACCTGGACCGGTCCGAGGGTGCGGCCTATGCCACGGCCGTGATCCTGCACGAACTCGGCCATGTGATGGGCCTGGAGCATGTCGATGACCCGGCCCAGCTGATGTACCCGGAGATCGGAGCCCCGGACGGGCTAGCCGACGGCGACCTGAACGGGCTCTACGAGCTCGGCCACGCCCAGTGCCGCAAGGACCTCTGACACCGGTTGCGCTATCACTTTTGGTGGCCATTCCGGGGTTTTAAGGCCTGGAAGTGATAGCGCAACGGGGTGGGGGAAGGTCGGTCAGGAGACCTGGAGGCCGCCGTTGATGTCGTACGTGGCCGCGGTGATGTAACCGGCGTCCGGGCCGAGCAGGAAGGCGATGAGGGCCGCCACTTCCTCGCGGCTGCCGACCCGTCCCATCATGATGCCCTCGGACATCTGCGCCTTGCGGTCCTCGCTCAGCGTTCCGCCCATGATGTCGGTGTCGATGGGGCCGGGGGCGATGGCGTTGACGGTGACGCCGAATTCGCCCACTTCGCGGGCCAGGGCGCGGGTGAAACCGATGATCCCGGCCTTGGACGCGCTGTACGCGACCTTGGAGTAGGTGCCGCCGCCCCGCTGGGCAGAAATCGAGGAGATGCTCACGATCCGCCCGAGCTTGCGCTCGATCATGCCCTTGAGCACCCGCTGGGAGACGATGAAGGATCCGCGCATGTTGATGGCGAAGACCTTGTCCCATTCTTCGACAGTGGTTTCCATGAACGTCGTCGGGGAACTGATACCGGCCAGGTTGGCCAGGGCCACGATCGGGGGCAGCGAGCCCTCGATTTCCGTGATGGCCCGGTCTACCGACGCGGCGTCGGAGACGTCCGCGCCGACGCCGATGGCCTTGACGGCACGGTTGGAACCGATTTCGGCGGCAGCCGCGGCAGCATCCTCGGCGTTGATGTCCAGGATTGCGATGGACCAGCCCTCGCTGGCCAGGCGGTCGGCGGCGGCGCGGCCGATGCCGCGGGCTGACGCGGCGCCGGTCAGGACCACGGTGCGTTCAGTGGGGAAGGGGGTAATTGATGTCATGACGAAGGTTCCTTCAGGGAGTTCGGGATCAGGGTACTTTGGCCGTGTCGACGGCGGCGGCCGCTGCGACCGCGGGGTCCAGGGCGGCGTCGCCTTCGGGGCGCTTACGGGCGTAGAGGTAGGTGGCCACGGCGGTGAGGCACAGGCAGAGGGAGAGGAACAGCAGCCCGCTTTGGTTGCTGCCGGTAGCGTCCTTGAGGAGCCCGACGGCGTACGGGGAGACGAATCCGCCGAGGTTTCCGAGGGAGTTCACCAGGGCGAGGCCGGAAGCGGCGGCCGCACCGGTGAGCGCCGCGGAGGGCATCGAGAGGAACGGGGCAATGGCACCGTAGATCCCCATGGCCGAGAGCGTCAGGCCGACCATCGCGAGGAACGGGTTGACCGGCAGCAGGTAGCCGGCGGCGAGGAGTCCAACGCCCGCGAGCACCATGCTGACCGCTGAGTGCCAGGCACGCTTGCCGGTCCGGTCCGCGCGCTTGCTCCAGAAGTAGACGAATACTGCGGCCACGGCATAGGGGATGAAGACGATGAAGCCGACTTCAGCCGTGGAGAACTTGCCGAGGGCTGCGACGATGGTGGGCATCCACAGGCCCAGACCGTAGATCCCGCACACCAGGCCGAAGTACAGGGCGGAGTAGACCAGGGTGCGCTTGTCCTTGAGCCCGGCCATGAAGTTGTGCTTCCCGGACTGGGACTTGGCCGCCAGTTCGGCGTCCATGGTGGCGGTGAGCCAGTTGCGCTCGTCGACGTTGAGCCATTTGGCGTCCCGCGGGCGGTCCGTCATGAGGATGGGCGTCAGCAGCCCCAGGGCGATCGCCGGGATGCCTTCGATGATGTAGAGCCACTGCCAGCCCTGGAGGCCCATGATGCCGTCCATCTGCAGCAGGAGCCCGGAGACCGGGGCGCCCAGCGCATTGGATACGGGCTGGGCGAGGATGAAGATGCCCAGCACGGTGACGCGCTGCGCGGCGGGGAACCACAGCGTCAGGTAGAACAGGATCGCCGGGAAGAATCCGGCCTCGGCGGCACCGAGCAGGAACCGGATGATGTAGTAGGTGGTTTCACCGTTGACCAGGCACATCGCGGTGGCGAAGATGCCCCATGTGATCAGGATGCGGGCCAGCCACTTGCGAGCGCCGAACCGGTACATGCCGGCGTTGCTGGGAACCTCGAGGAGGGCGTAGCCGAGGAAGAAGATGCCGGCGCCAAGGCCGTAGGCAGCGGCGTTCAGGCCAATGTCCTCGCTCATGGTGAGCTTGGCGAATCCGACGTTGTTGCGGTCCAGGTAGGCAACGAAGTAGAGCAGGACAATCAGGGGCATGACGCGGCGGCGGACCTTACGGAGCGTGCGGTCGCCCAGTTCGCCGAGTCCGGAAGACTTGGGGGCTAATGAAGTCATCATCGACCTTCTTACGTGGTTTCCTGCCCTGCGGCTGTGCCGGGCCAGGAAATCGGTGGATTGGGGTAGGTCATCCTGCCCGCTTGGAAGCGCGTGCTGCAGGAATCTTGTTGAGTCAGATGTCAGACATCTGATTCAAGAACTAGGCACGATCCTAGAATGTGATTCGGGTTACGTCAAGAGCCCGGGGGCGGACGTCAGGACTTGGCGCCCCGCACGTAGCGTTCGTAGTCAGCATTTGTCTGGTCCATGTGCTCGTCCATCGCCTGCCGCGAGCGCTCGGCGTCGCCGCTGAGGATGCTGTCCATGACCCGTTGGTGGTAATCGATGGCGTGCTGCTGGATCACGCCGACGGCCGACGTTTCGCGTCGGGTGATGTACAGCAGCTGGCCCAGCTGGCCAAACAGGGCACGGACGAACGGGTTGCCGGAAGCCCTCAGGACGGCGTCGTGGAAGCCAATGTCCGCTTCGACGAAGCGGTCCAGGTCGCCGGACTCGTGGAAGCGCTTCATGTCCTCAATGCACTCGCGCATCCGCTCGGCGTGCTCCGGGGTGTAGCGTTTGGCGGCAAGCGCGGCTGCCCCGGTCTCCACCATGCGGCGCATCTCGATCAGTCCCACCGAGACCTGTTCGGCCGCGTTGCCGTGCGAGGCCGCCTTGAAGATCGCGTCCAGGCCGGTCCAGTTGTCCGTGGGGTTGACGAAGGTTCCCCTGCCGGCCTTCACGTAGAGGATGTTTTGTGCGCGGAGCGCCTTGAGGGCTTCGCGCACGGTCAGCCGGCTGACGCCGTAGGCCTTGGCGATGTCTGCTTCCGGCGGAATCGTGCTGTGGGGTTGGAGCTTTCCGTCAAGGATTTCGTTTAGCAGGCCGTCGACGAGATCGTCGACCAGTGTCCTGCGGCCCATCCCAGTTCCCACCTTCAGTCGCCTTTCGTGCTGCCATCCACATTACCCAAGTCCGGGTGCGCGGCCATGTATGCGTCGAGCAAGGCCAGTGTCTGTTCCAGGTTGGCCGGATGGCGGCGCAGGTAGCCGGCCAGCCGGAGCAGGCTCTTGCCGCGGACCGGCCGCGCGTCCCATTGTTCGGTGACCAAGGTGCCGGCGGTGCCGTCAGGGCCAGTGGATGGTTCGAGCAGGTAGCGCCACACGTGGCCGTAGAAGTGCCGCCACGCGATCCGGCGGCCTTCGTCGAACTCGCAGACCCTATTGAGGATCTTGTAGTTCACCCGCATGTTCATTTGCATGCCGAACCTGGCGCCGAGGTACAGCCGCCGGGGCCCGCGCGGCTGGGCGCCCTTGACGGTGCCCGAGCCGTCAATCACGCTGTGAAGGGCGGGCGTGGCGAGCACGTCGAAGATGGCACTGGGGGCAGCGGCGATGTACCGGCTGCGGGACACGAGATAGCGGGCGTTCATCTGGCAATCCTAGTCCGGGATCATGTTGCAGAATGAGGCATGCAGACTTCCCGCAACCTCCTTGGCGGCCGGCCGCGCATCGGCGTTCCCGTCCGCCTGACCAGCTCCTCCGATCCGGACCCGCGCGTGGCGAAAGCCAACGGATTGTTCGGATACATCGTGGAGTTGCTGCGTGAGGGCGGCGCCGAACCGGTGCCGCTCACCGCTGCCGGAATGCACGACGGCGGTCCCGCGGCAAAGCTGGCGTCTCTCGACGGCGTGGTGCTTCCCGGCGGCGGCGACCTCGCCCCCGGCCTCTACGGCGAGACACAATCCGATCTCTGCTACGACGTCAGCCATGCCCAGGACGAGCTGGACCTCGCGGTGGCGCGGCACGCGATCGATGCCGGGGTGCCGGTACTGGGCATCTGCCGTGGGCATCAGCTGCTCAACGTGCTCTACGGCGGGACCCTGGTCCAGGACATGGAGCCGGGAATGGTGGCGCACCTCGTTCCCGCACCGGCGCACGGGTCCGGTCCGTGGGCCTGGCACGAGGTGACGGTTGGGGCCGGTTCCAAGGTGGCCGCCCTGTACGGGAGCGGATCCGGTGCCGTAAGCGTGAAGATCGCCTCGGGTCACCATCAGGCTGTGGCCCGGGTGGCCGGTGGGTTGCAGGTGACGGCCGTGGCGGAGGACGGGACGGTCGAGGCGCTGGAGGATCCGGAGCGCTGGGTGGCCTCGGTCCAGTGGCACCCCGAAGCCTTGGAACTCCCCGCCGGGGAGCGGCTCGCGCCGTTCCGGGCCTTCGTGGAGGTGTGCCGGACCCGGCCCTGAGATCAGACCGGAAACCCCGGAGCCCTGGGCTCCGGGGTTTCCGTTTCACTGCATTCGATCCGGGCCGGTGGCCTCGCCCGAGGCCGCGCTCACCCGGCGACGCTCAGCAGACGACGCTCAGCAGGCGGTGCTCGCCCGGCGACGCTCACCCGGCCACGCTCACCTGGCGACGCTCAGGGCCACGCGGACCGGCACGCCGGTGGCCAGCGATTCCTGCGCGGCATCGGCCACCCGGGACGCCGCCACGGCGTCTTCGGGGGTGCAGGGGTTCTCCCGGCGGCCAAGGATCAGTTCCACGAAGGCAGCCATCTCGGAGCGGTAGGCCTGGTCGAACCGCTCGGCAAACGTCAGGTGCGGTTTCCCGGCGGGGAACGTGATCCCGGCTTCGGCGGAGGCCAGCGCCGCCTTGTTGTCCAGACCCACCATCAGCGAACTCCGGGAGCCCTGGATTTCCAGCCGGACGTCGTGGCCGGCCCCGTTGTAGCGGGTGGCGGAAACCGTTCCCACGGTGCCGTCGTCGAACGTCACCAGCGCCAGGGCCGTATCCACATCACCGGCCTCGCCAATGGCCGGATCCCCGTTGTTGGAGCCCTTGGCGTACACCTCGACGATTTCGCGGCCCGTGAGCCAGCGCAGGATGTCGAAATCGTGGACCGAGCAGTCCCGGAACAACCCGCCCGAGCCGGCCAGGAACTCGACCGGCGGCGGCGTCATGTCGCAGGTGACTGCGCGCAGGGAATGGATCCAGCCCAGCTCGCCGGCCTGGTAGGCGCGGCGGGCTTCCAGGTAGCCGGCGTCGAACCGGCGCTGATGCCCGATCTGGACCACGCCTTGCCGGTCCCGGATGTAGTCGAGCACCGGCAGGGCATCGGTCACGTTCAGGGCTACGGGCTTCTCGCAAAAGACCGGGATCCCGGCGTCCACACCCGCCTTGATGAGTTCGGGGTGGGTTCCCGTTCCGGTGGCGATGACCAGGCCGTCGAGCCCGGAGCCAAGCAACGCCTGCACCGACGGCAGGAATTCCGCGCCGAGACCGGAGGCCACCGTCCGGGCATGCTCGTCGGCGACGTCCGTGAGCCGGAGCCGGACGTTGATGCCCTGCGGATTCATGACCTCGTTGAGGGCGGCGATGTTGTTGGCATGCATGACGCCGATCCGCCCCACCCCGACGAGTCCGAGAACGACGTCCTTCATGCGGCTGCCTTGGCGGTCACGGTGAACGCTGAACGGAAGGCCTCCAGGGCCGCGTAACTGTCTCCACTGGCCCAGGCTTCCATGCCCACTGTCCCTTCGTAGCCTTCCTCCGCGAGCGCCCTGGCGACGGCCGCATAGTTGATTTCCCCGGTTCCGGGTTCACAGCGGCCGGGAACGTCCGCCACCTGGATTTCGCCGATGTACGGCAGGGCACTGCGGACGAGCTCGATCAGGTTCCCCTCCCCCATTTGGGCGTGGTACAGATCCAGCATGAGCCTGGCGTTCGGGTGCCCGGCGGCCTGCACGAGCGCCAGCGTGTCCTTGGCCCGGGCCAGCGGGATACCGGGGTGATCCAGGATCGTGTTGAGGTTCTCGAGGCAGAACGTCACCCCGTACTTCTCACCGAGCTGCCCGAGCCGTTCCAGGGTCCGGGCGCCGGTGGCCCACATGTGGCCGCTGGACCGGTAGACCGGCCTGGCGGCGTGGCCGTCGACGAGTTCCGCCGGGTGGACCACCAGCCGGCTGACGCCAAGCTCCAGGGCAGTAGGGATCAGGGACTCGGCGGTCCGCACGACGTCGTCCGCGGTGTCGGGATCCACGAGGCTGCCGGAGATGTATCCGGTCATGGACGAAAACACCGCCCCGGTGGCCTTGAGCGCGCCGATGTCTTTGGACCGCGAGTCCCAGAGCTCGACGTCGAAGCCGGCTTCGTGGAGCCGGCGCACCCGCTCCGTGAACGGCAGGTCCGTGAAGACCATCTCAGCGCAGACGGCGAGCCGCATCAGAGGACCGCCCTCTCGTTGACGGCCACCGGCGTGCCCTGCTTGACCGACTCGATGCAGGCCAGCGCCATGGCCAGTGCGCGCCGGGCGTCATTGGCTCCCGGCGTGAGCGTGAACGGCTTCGACGCCGGCGCTGTATCGTCACTGCGGCCGTCGCGCCGGGCGCGCACGGCGTCGGCGAAGTCCACGAGCTCGTCCGTGTAGGCCTGCCGGAAGAGCTCGACGTTCAGCCGTGGGGTGTCGGCGGACATCCCCTCGGCGGTGTACCGGCGGGCGGCGGTTTCGGTGGCGCGGCCGGCCTGGACCATGCCGCGCGAGCCGAAGACCTCCCCACGGATGTCGTAGCCGTACAGTGCGCTGAAGTTCGCCTCTGCGACGGCGATTGCGCCGTTGCTGTACCGGATGGTCACGACGGCGGTGTCCAGGAAGCCCTGGTCCCGCAGGCCCGGTTCCACGAGCGCGTCGGCGACGGCGTAGACCTCCACCGGTTCGGCGCCTTCGTTGAACCAGTTCAGGGTGTCGAAGTCGTGGATCAGGGTTTCGAGGAAGATGGTCCACGCCGGGATCCTTGCGGCGTGGCCAATGCTTCCGCTGCCCGGGTCCCGGGTCAGCGAACGCAGCAGTTGCGGCTCCCCCGCGATTCCGGCGGCGAGATCCTTCTTGGCTGCCTGGAAGTCCGCGGCGTACCGGCGGTTGAAGCCGATCTGGAAGTGCACCCCGGCGGCTTCGACGGCGGCCAGGGCCGCGTCGAGCTCCTCGAGCCCCAGGCCCGCGGGCTTCTCACAGAAGACGTGCTTTCCGGCGGCTGCGGCCTGGCTGATCAGGGCGGAGTGGAAGCGTGCGGGGCTGGCGATGACGACCGCGTCAATCTCCGGGTCGGCCAGGAGGTCGGCGGCGTCGGCGGTCACCTTCGTGGTGCCCAGCGCGCCGGCCAGCGCTTCGGCGGATTCAAGGTTCGGATCCGCGATGGCGGCAAGGACGGCACCGGGGACGCGGCGGGCGATGCTCTCGGCGTGGAAGGCGCCCATCCAGCCCGAGCCGATGAGCCCGATCCGCACGGGCAGGGCGACGTCGGACGGGTTGCGGTTGAGGTAAGCCAAAGGCTTGTCCTTTCAGGAATTGGGACGGCAGTTACTCGTAGGTCTTGCCGGTGGTCTGGGACACGTCGGCGACTTCGCTCTGGACTTCCTTGACCACGTCGCCGTGGCCTCCGAGTTGTTCAAGTTCGTGGGCGAGTTCGGCGAGTTCGGCGCCGCCGGCCATTTGGGCCGTGAGTTCGTCGAGGGTGATGTCCTTCTTGTCGTAGTAGCCGATCGATTTGCCGCGTTTGAGCAGCAGGAAGCGGTCCCCGACCGGGAAGGCGTGGTGCGGGTTGTGGGTGATGAAGATGACGCCGAGGCCGCGGTCGCGGGCCTGCAGGATGTAGCGGAGCACCACGCCGGACTGCTTTACGCCCAGGGCCGCGGTGGGCTCATCCAGGATCAGGACCTTCGCGCCGAAGTACACGGCACGGGCGATCGCGACACACTGGCGTTCACCGCCGGAGAGCTGGCCGATGGGCTGCTCCACGTCGCGCAGGTCGATGCCCATCGCGGCGAGTTCCTTGAGCGTGATCTCCTTCATCTTTTCGACGTCCATGCTCTTGAACGGGCCGAATCCAGAGGTCAGTTCCGAGCCGAGGAAGAAGTTCCGCCAGATCGGCATCAGCGGCACCACCGCGAGGTCCTGGTAGACGGTGGCGATGCCCACATCGAGGGCGTCACGGGGCGAGCTGAACTTCCGCTCCTCCCCCATGACCTTCAGGATCCCGGCGTCGTGCTGGTGCAGGCCGGCGATGATCTTGATCAGCGTGGACTTGCCCGCGCCGTTATCGCCCAGCACGCAGGTGACGCGGCCGTTGTCCACTGCCATGGTGACATCGGACAGGGCGATGATGTTCCCGTAGTGCTTGGCGACCCCGTCGAGGGAGAGCAGGTGCACGGGGGTGTGGGTGAGTGGGTCTTTTTCGTTCTGGAGCAACGTTTGCTGGTCGATCTCTTTGGCATTCATTTTTCCGGGCCCCTTTACTTCAGTTCCGCGCGGCGCTTGACGATGAGGTTGACGATGGTGGCCAGCAGCAGCATCAGGCCCAGGAAGAACTTGAACCAGTCCGGGTTCCACTGGGCGTAGACGATGCCCTTGTTGGCCATGCCGAAGATGAACGCCCCGATCGCGCCGCCGATCGCCGAGCCGTAGCCGCCGGTGAGGAGGCAGCCGCCGATCACCGCGGCGATGATGTAGAGGAACTCGTTGCCCACGCCCTCACCGGACTGCACGGTGTCGAAGGCGAAGAGGTTGTGCATGCCCAGGACCCAGGCGCAGAAGCCCACGGCCATGAACAGGCCGATCTTGGTGGCCTTGACCGGCACACCCACGGCGCGGGCCGCGTTCGCGTCGCCGCCGACGGCGAAGATCCAGTTCCCGACCCGGGTCCGCATCAGCACCCAGGTGGCCACCGCGACCAGCGCAAACCAGTAGAACACGGTGATTTTGATGTCGACGCCGCCGATGTTCACCGAGGAGGCGAAGACCGCCCGGGCGGAGGCGAAGCCGTCCATGTTGGAGATCGAGGGTGAGGACACGGAGCCGCCGATCAGGCGCGTCAGGCCCAGGTTCAGGCCGGTCAGCATCAGGAACGTGGCCAGGGTGACGATGAAGGACGGCAGCTTGGTCTTGATCAGGATCCACCCGTTGATGAACCCGATGGACAAGGAGACCACCAGGGCCAGGGCGACGCCGACCCAGACGTTCGTGGTGAAGTACCAGCTAAACAGCGACGCCGTCAGCGCCGAGGTGATCACCGCGACACCGGTGGAGAGGTCGAACTCCCCGCCGATCATGAGCAAGGACACCCCCACCGCCATGATCCCGATCGTGGAACTGCCGTACAGGATGGTTGCCAGGGCACCGGGCTGGGTAAAGGTCGGGGACACCAACGCGAAGAAGATGAAGAGGACGATCGCGCCTACCAGGGCACCGACCTCGGGACGTCCGAGCAGTTTCTGGAACGGACTGCGCTTGGCGACGCGCTCATCGGGCGCCGGCGACTTTGTCTTTGTCTGGGTGATGGTCATGATGATTCTCCTTGCTGCCGGGCCGGCGCGAACCGGCCCGGCCAGCGGGCTGTTAGCGGACGCCCTGCTGGGCGAAGGTCAGGACATCGGCCGCATTTGATTTGTCGATGACCGCCGGGCCCGTCAGCACAGGCTGGCCGCCGCCGATCTTGAAGCCGCCGCGCTTGTTCTGCCAGATGGCGTCGACGGCTCCGTAGCCCTGCAGCCACGGCTGCTGGTCCACGGTGAACAGAACTGCACCATCCGCGATCTTCTGGGCGAGATCCGCGTTCAGGTCGAAACTTGCAACCTTGGCAGAGCTGCCGGCGTCGGTGACCGACTTGAGGAGAGTCAGCGTGATGGGGGCGCCGAGGCCGATGATGACGTCGGCGTCCTTGGAAGCCTGGAGCTTGGCCGTCGCGGTGGACTGAACGGAGGTCATATCCTTGCCATCGACGTAAAGGATCTCCGTTCCAGGCACCTTCGCCTTGACGCCCGCGCAGCGTGCTTCAAGTCCCACGTGGCCCTGTTCCTGAATCACGCAGACCGGGTGCTTGAAGTTCTCTGCCGCGAGCCGGGTGCCGACTGCCTCACCGGCGAGCTGCTCGTTGGAGCCGAAGTGGGTGAAGGCTCCGAGCGCCTGGGAGACCCCTTCGCCGGCGTTGAGGCTCACAATGGGGATGCCGGCGTCCGTGGCCTTCTTCAGGACGTCTTTGAGGGCTTCAGGCTTGGCGAGCGTGACCGCGATGCCGTCGACCTTCTGGTCGATAGCCTGCTGGATGAGTTGGGCCTGGCGCCCGGCTTCGGGATCCGACGTGTAGAGGAGCTCAACGTTGTCCTTCGCCGATGCTTCCTCGGCGCCCTTGCGAACAATGTCCCAGAAGGTGTCACCTGCTGCTGCATGGGTGATCAGGGCGATCTTGATCCGGTCTGTAGTGGCAACTTGGCCTCCGCCAGCCGCATTGCCTGAGTCTGCGGGCTTCCCGCCGGTGCTGGAACACGCGCTCAGGGCCAGCATGGGTACAACGGCCGCCACGAGGGTCGCCTTCCGCCACGAGAACTTGGTCACGATCAATCTCCTTTGATTCCGGGCCACGCCGGCCGCTTCATCGCGTCGGTCCATGAGCCATCTACAACCGATCATGGTGACTCCAATCACAGTTGTCAATAGTTTGTCCTGACATTAGGATGTTTTGACGTAACACAATGCCGAAGAGTCGACAAATTTTCGGACCTGACCATGCCGAACGCGTCCGCCCGG
>NZ_CAKKMF010000110.1 GCF_918697925.1 Arthrobacter sp. Bi26 | reverse complement strand
CCGCAGGCTGTGCCGTGAATACGGCGGCGGCCTGTATGTGGCGGAGATGGTCACCTCGCGTGCCCTCGTGGAGCGCACGCCGGAATCGCTGCGCATCATCTCGCACGACGACGACGAGAAAGTCCGCTCCGTCCAACTCTACGGTGTGGACCCCGTGACCGTCGGCCAAGCCGTCAGGATGCTCGTCGAGGAGGACCGGGCAGACCACATCGACCTCAACTTCGGCTGCCCTGTGCCCAAGGTGACCCGCCGCGGCGGCGGCTCGGCCCTGCCGTGGAAGATCGACCTCTTCACCTCGATCGTCCAGACCGCGGTGAAGGAAGCCTCCAAGGGCAACGTCCCGCTGACCATCAAAATGCGCAAGGGCATTGACGAGGACCACCTGACGTACCTCGATGCCGGCCGGATTGCCCGTGATTCCGGCGTCGCCGCCGTCGCACTTCACGGCCGCACGGCCGCACAGTTCTATTCCGGCCAGGCCGACTGGTCCGCCATTGCCCGGCTGCGCGAAGCCCTGCCGGACATTCCCGTCCTTGGCAACGGAGACATCTGGTCCGCGGAAGACGCGGTCCGGATGGTCCGCGAAACGGGTGTGGACGGCGTCGTCGTCGGCCGCGGCTGCCAGGGCAGGCCTTGGCTGTTCGGCGATCTCATGGCCGCGTTCGAAGGCAGCGACCAGCGGCACCGGCCGGATCTGCGCCAGGTGGCCGAAAGCGTGTACCGGCACGCCGAGCTCATGGTCGAGACGTTCGGGGACGAGGGCAAGGCCCTGCGCGAAATCCGCAAGCACATTGCCTGGTACTTCAAGGGCTACGTGGTCGGCAGCGAACTGCGGACCAAGCTGGCACTCGTCACCAGCCTCGAGGTGCTGCGCGGGACCCTGGACCAGCTGGACCTCGACTCGCCATATCCGGGGGGCGACGCCGAGGGCCCGCGCGGCCGCGCCGGCTCTCCGAAGAAGCCTGCGCTGCCGAAGGACTGGCTGCTGAACCGGACGCTGAATGACGCGCAGACCCGCGACATCTCCTTCGCTGAACTGGACGTCTCCGGTGGCTGAGACCCGGACCACCGCCCCCGTCCTGGACGGCTACACCTCCCGCGACTGCGCCCGGTGGGTCGAAGAGCCGCCCAAGAGCACCTACCGGTCGGACTTCGAGCGCGACCGTGCGCGGGTCCTGCATTCCTCGGCTCTGCGCCGGCTCGGCGCGAAGACCCAGGTGGTGGCGCCGGATACTGACGACTTCGTCCGGACCAGGCTCACCCACAGCCTTGAGGTTGCCCAGGTGGGCCGCGAACTGGGCCGTGCCCTCGGCTGCGACCCCGACGTCGTGGACACGGCCTGCCTCAGCCACGACCTCGGCCACCCGCCCTTCGGCCACAACGGCGAAGCCGCCCTCAACGAGGTGGCCCATGGGATCGGCGGCTTCGAGGGCAACGCCCAGACGCTGCGGCTGCTGACCCGGCTGGAGCCAAAGGTCCTTGCCGCCGACGGCCGGCCGGCTGGCCTGAACCTGACCCGGGCGAGCCTCGATGCCGCCGCCAAGTACCCCTGGTCCGCCGTGAACGCGCCGGTCATCCACGGGGAACGGACCAGCAAGTTCGGCGCCTACGAGGACGACCTCCCCATTTTCGACTGGATGCGCGACGGCGCCCCGGAACGCCGGTCCTGCCTCGAAGCGCAGGTCATGGACCTGGCGGACGATATCTCCTACTCGGTGCACGACGTCGAGGACGCGATCGTGGCAGGCCATTTCCAGCTGCGCTGGATGGACAACCCGGACCACCGCGCCCGCGTCGTCGGCTACGCCAAGCAGTGGTACCTGCCGCACAACGATCCCGCCGCGATCGACGCCGCATTGGCCCGGCTGGAGGCCACTGACGTCTGGGTGCGCGAGGCCGATGGCAGCCGCAAGGCCATGGCGGCGCTCAAGGACATGACCAGCCAGCTCATCGGCCGCTTCTGCCAGAGTGCGCTGGAGGCCACCCGCACGGTCTACGGCCCGGAAAACCTGACCCGTTACAACGCGGAGCTGATCGTCCCGGATGAGACTGTCATGGAAATCGCGGTGATGAAGGGCCTGGCCACCACCTTCGTGATGACCACCGAACACCGGCAGCCCATCTATGAGCGCCAGCGCGAGGTCCTGCATGCCCTGGTCACCGCGCTCAGCGCCACGGGTGACCGCCACCTGGAGCCGATGTTCGCCGCCGACTGGCTCGACGCCGCGGACGACGCCGCGCGGCTGCGCGTGGTCATCGACCAGGTCGCCTCGCTGACGGACGGCTCAGCGCTGGCCATGTACGAGCGCCTCGTGGGCAGCCTGCCGTCGCTGTGGTGAGTGCCGCCGTGGCCGGACAGTCGGCGTCGTACCCGGGGACTAGGATGGCACTGTGGCCGGCCTGATCAAACGCGAAGACATCGATGAAGTACGCCAGCGCACTGACATCAAGGAAGTCGTCGATGGCTACGTGACGCTCAAGGGAGCCGGGCTGGGGTCCTACAAGGGCCTGTGCCCCTTCCACGACGAACGCTCACCCTCCTTCACGGTCCGCCCCCAGGTTGGCCGGTACCACTGCTTTGGCTGCGGCGAGGACGGCGACGTCATCTCCTTCGTCCAAAAGCTGGACCACACCACTTTCCACGAGGCCGTCGAAAAGCTGGCCCACCGGATCGGCTTCGAACTCCACTACGAGGACGGCGGCTCCGGTCCCAACCGGGAGGATATCGGCCGGCGCCAGCGTCTGCTGGACGCGCACAAAGTGGCCGACGAATTCTTCCGTGCCCAGCTGATCACCCCGGGCGCGGCCGAGGGCCGCAACTTCCTCTACGGACGGGGCTTTGACCGTGCGGCGGCGGAACAGTTCGGTGTGGGCTACGCGCCGCAGGGCTGGGACTCGCTGCTCAAGCACCTCCGCGGCCGCGGCTACACGGATGCCGAGCTCAAGCTCACCGGGATGTTTTCCGAAGGCGGCCGGGGGATCTACGACCGTTTCCGCGGCCGGCTGATCTGGCCCATCCGGGACATCGCCGGCGACACTATCGGCTTCGGTGCCCGCAAGCTCTATGAGGACGATCAGGGCCCGAAGTACCTGAACACCCCCGAAACCGCGCTCTACAAGAAGTCCCAGGTCCTCTACGGCATCGACCTCGCCAAGCGCAGCATCGCCAAGGACCGCCAGCTCGTGGTGGTGGAAGGCTACACCGACGTCATGGCCTGCCACTTGGCCGGCATTCCGACGGCGGTGGCCACGTGCGGCACCGCCTTCGGCACCGAGCACATCAAGATCGCCCGCCGGCTGCTCTCCGACGACGGCAGCGGGGGAGAAGTCATCTTCACCTTCGACGGCGACGCCGCCGGCCAGAAGGCGGCACTGCGCGCCTTCGAGGAGGACCAGCGGTTTGTCGCGCAAACGTTCGTGGCGGTGGAACCCAGCGGCGCAGACCCCTGCGAACTCCGCCAGTCCAAGGGCGACTCCGCCGTCCGGGACTTGATCGGGAGCCGCCGGCCGCTGTTCGAGTTCGCCATCCGTGCCACCCTGAAGCGGCACAATCTGGACACCGTCGAGGGCCGGATCGCTGCCCTGCGTGAATCCGCGCCTGTGGTGGCGCAGATCCGCGACGCCGGCATCCGGCCGGCCTACGCCCGGGAGCTCGCCGGCTGGCTGGGGATGCCGGTCGAGGAGGTCAGCAGGGCCGTCGGTGCCGCGACCAAGCGTGCCGCACAGGCTGCCTCGGCCCCGCCGGGCGGCGGCCATGGCGGCGGGCAGGGACATCCCGGGTCCGGCCGCGGCTTTGCCGGGACTGGGCCGGGCGTTGCCCCCTTGCCGCCGTCGGCGGTGCTCCCGTCCTTCAACCGTCCTGATCCCCGGGACCCCGTGGCAGCGATGGAACGCCAGGCACTCGAGGTCGCGCTGCAGGAACCCGGCATGCTCGAGGGCGAGACGTGGCAGCGCTTCTCGGAAGCGCGGTTCTCCACGCCCGCCTATCTGGCCATCCACGAGGCCATCCGGGCCACCGGACTCGGGTTTGCCGGGGACCCGGTGCGCTGGGTGGAGCAGCTGCTGCAGGAGGTCCCTGAGCCGTTGCGCCCGCTCGTGTCCGAACTCGCGGTGGTGCCCTTGCCGGCCAACACGCCCGAAGGTGTCCTGCGCTACTGCAAGGACATCCTTGCCCGCTTGTTCGAACTCCAGATCACCCGGGTCAAGGCCGAGAAGATGGGCCAGTTGCAGCGTCTGGACGCCTCGGCCGATCCCGAGGATTTCCAGCGCCTGAACCGCGAACTCATGCAACTGGAGATGCAGCGGCGGTCCCTGCGCTCGGACGCCTGAGCCGCCGATTTCGTTTCCCGGGCTGGTGTTTGCTAGGCTTATACCCGCTCCATTCCTCCTTAGCTCAATTGGCAGAGCATTCGACTGTTAATCGAAGGGTTGCTGGTTCAAGTCCAGCAGGAGGAGCGCGCAGTCCCCGTTCCGGGTTCCGGAACGGGGACTTTTTTATACCCGGAGGGGGTATTTAGCGGCTGGCCGGCACTGGTCCCTTCGCCGATTTCCCTACCGGCAAAACGTTTGCTAATGTCGTACCTGCTTCATTCCTCCTTAGCTCAATTGGCAGAGCATTCGACTGTTAATCGAAGGGTTGCTGGTTCAAGTCCAGCAGGAGGAGCGGACAGGTCCCGCGGCCGGTGAAAACCAGCCGCGGGACCTTTTTTGTTGCCCCGTGGTTATGGTTCCGTTCCGTGGTCCGGGCGCTTCAGGTGCCGGACTCAGACGAAGTACATTTCCACCTGGAGGAAGCGCTGGGCCTCGGCCACCGCGGCCTGGAACGCCTCCAGCTCCGTGGGGGACTTCCGCGGCTCGCGCGGGTGCCACTCATGCGGCGCCGAGTGCACCTGGGTGAATCCGCCGCCCGGGGGCGCATAGAAGATGCCGAACCGTTGCACCGGCCACTCCGGGGAAGATTCCGGTGCCACGAGGAGGGCGGAGTCGTATGCCGGGTTGTACCACTGGGCAATCGGACGGCGGCGGTCTTCGGTGAACAGGCCGGAGGCGTACAGGGCCGCCGACTGGGGACTGGTCTGACTGCACAGACGATCCCACCACAGGGGCAGGATTCCGGCGTCGCACCGCTGCCAAGTGGCCGGAAGGGGCGGGGGGTCCTGCCTGTCGGGCATGAAATAACTTTATCGCCCGCCGCGGACGCCGAACAGGGTGCGAGCGGGCCAGGGCCAGGGAGTGAGGGGTCGAGGAGTCCGCGGTGCCCGGGGGACATGCTCACTGCTGCTCTTGGCGCGTGGACATAGTGCCAATATGCCCAGCCCCGGGCGCCAAGAATGGGCACGTCCCGCCGGGGCCGCCGCGAAAAATGGGCATGCCCCGCCCGGGACGCCGCGAAGAATGGGCATGCCCCGCCCTGGTCCGATCAGTGAGGTGCCCGGAGGGACATGCTCAGTCCTGGTGAGGTGCCCATGGGGACATGCTCAGTGCTGGTCCTGGCGCGTGGACATAGTGCCAATATGCCCATTCCCGGGCGTCAAGAATGGGCATGTCCCGCCGGGGATGCCGCGAAGAATGGGCATGTCCCGCCGGGGTGCCGCGAAGAACGGGCACGTCCCGCCGGAGAGCGCGGCGGCCCGGCCCTACTGGATCGGGGGCACTGTGCTGGGCCGAACAACCAGCCACAGCGCAGCGGCCGCCAGCAGGATGCAGGCTGCCTGGACGGCACCCATGGGGGTTGCGGAGTCGACGCCGAGCCAGCCGACCACCGGGGAGACCAGGCCCGCCATCATGAAGGTCGCCGCGCCAAGAAGTGAAGCCGCGGTTCCGGCCTGGGCGCCGTGTTTGGCCAGGGCCAGCACCTGCACGGTGGGGAAGGTGAAACCGGCGCCGAGGATGTAGAACCACAGCGGCACCAGGATGCCCCACAGCCCGAATCCCAGCTGGTCGAAGACGACAATCAGGACGGCCATGATGAACATCCAGGCCGTGGAACAGGCCAGGATCCATTGCGGCGGAACGCGCCTGATGAGCCGTGCACTGGTCTGCACGCCTGCCACGATGCCGAGTGAGTTGATGCCGAAGAGCAGGCCGTACTGCTGGGGAGTGAAACCGTAGACATTCTGGAACAGGAACGGCGAGGCGGAGAGATAGGCGAAGAGGCCCGCGAAGTTCATGCCGCCCACCAGCAGCAGGCCCACGAAGATACGGTCGGAGAACAGCACTTTGTAGCGCTGGCGCGCGGTCATCCCGGATTTGCCGCGCAGCTCCGGGGGCAGGGTCTCCCGGATCACGAACAGGGCCGCGATGATGACACAGGTCCCGTAGGCGGCCAGGAACAGGAAGATGCCGGGCCAGGGCATCAGCAACAGCAGCTGGGAGCCGATGACCGGGGCGAGGATCGGGGCCAGCCCGTTGACCAGTGCCATCCTCGAGAACATCCGCACCATCGCGTAGCCGCTGAACAGGTCACGGACCATGGCCATGGCCACCACACCGCCGCCGGCGGCCCCGATGCCCATGAGGACACGGAAGAAACCCAGCGTGGCGATATCCGTGGACTGGGCCGCGCCCAGGGAGGCCGTGATGTGGACCGCCGTCGCCAGGATCAGGGGCAGCCTCCGGCCGAACTTGTCGCTCAGCGGGCCCACCACCAGCTGTCCCAGCGCGAAACCTATGGTCGTCCCCGTGAGCGTCAGCTGCACCGCGGCCTCGGAAACGCCAAGGCTGTCTTCCAGGGCCGGGAACGCGGGCAGGTAGAGATCCACTGTGAACGGCCCAAGTGCCGTCAGGGCGCCGAGCGTCAGGATATAGAGGAATTTGCGACGCCGGCTCAGGGAATCACCGGGATTGGGGGGTGTGCTCACAGAGGTCCATCCTAGGGCCCGCAAGGGCGGCTGGCCGGTGGTTGCGCGGGCGCGCCACACCTTGCCCGAAAGGGCCTCCCAAGAGCCGAAATGATAGTTTTGACACCGGGGTCTGTGCGAAGCTGTCCAGACCCGGCAAGCCCGCGCGAGCGGATCGACGGATGGCACCAGTTAGGCGGGACCGATGAGCGGACGTCACAGCGGCGGGACAGGCAGCGGGTTGCGCATTTCGGCGCTGCCGAAAACCTTGAAGATGATCTTCAGGCTGGCCCCCCGCCAGCTCAATGACGAGATAGCTCTGGCCAAGGCCGAAATCAAGCGCAAGGGGATCCAGCTCGGTGTTGCCGGCGCCTTCTTCGGCGTTGCCCTGGTCTTCGTTGCGCTCCTGGTGATCGGTCTGATGGTCGCCGCGATCATGGGTCTGGCCACGATCATGCCGGCGTGGCTCGCAGCCTTGTTGGTCTCCGCCGTCTGCCTGATCATCGCCACGATCGGGGCGCTCATCGGGCTGAACAAGTTCAAGGCGGTCATGCCGCTGGTTCCCGAGGAGACGATCCGGGGACTCAAGTACGATCTCGGCATCGCCAAGGAAGGCTCCGCCTTCGACGCAGCAATCCTGGATCCGAACTCCGAACAGTACAAAGCCGCCAAGGCCGCCAAGGAAGCCGCCGCCGCTAAGGAAAAGGCGGAAAAGGAAGCCAGGGCGGCCGCAAAGCCCGACTTCGGGCCCGCCCCCACAGAGGCCGAACTCCGACGCCGTCTGGACCAGCGGCGCACGCATCTCACCAGCGTGCGGGACGACCTCGGCCGGGAACTCGATGTCAGGACCCAGGCGCAGACGCTGCTGGCCGCCACCCAGGCCAGGTTGCAGGTCGGCAAAGGGCAGCTCAGCGACAAGATCGCAGGCTTCCGCTCCGCAGCCCGCTCCTCGGCGGGGACGCCCACATCCGCTGACGGGCAAAACCTGACCGGCCAGATCAAGGACCGCTGGAAGCCCCTTGCCGTGCTGGCCGCGGCGGCCGCTGCCCTGGCTATTCTGCTGCGCAAGCTGATCAAGGGCTAGGCAGACCCCTGTACCGAAACGCCAAACTGTTGCCGTCCACGGAAGGGGGGAATCGATGAAGTTCATCGGCGCTGGCGCCCGCCCCGGGCAGCCCCTTGTGCACCGCGACGCAATCTTCACGGTTCCAAATGTCCTGACCGTGGTGCGCTTCCTTGGTGTTCCCCTCTTCATCTGGCTCGTCCTCTCGGAACACGAGTACGGCTACGGCGCCCTCGTGCTCGCCATCATGGCCAGCACTGACTGGGTGGACGGCTACATCGCCCGCCGCTTCAACCAGATGTCCAACCTCGGGCGGGTCATGGACCCGATTGCCGACAGGCTCTCGCTGATCGCCGTGGCCGTGACCCTCGTGATCGCCGGTGTCGTCCAGTGGTGGTATCTGGTCGCACTGCTGGTCCCGGACGCGGTCCTGCTGGCCCTGTCGCTGTTCTATTTCCACGGGCACCCGGATCTGCCGGTGAGCCGCATCGGAAAGATCCGGACGGGTCTGCTTCTGGTGGGCACACCGCTGCTGGTGCTGTCCAAACTTCCGGTGCCTGCCGCGAACGTCTACGCCGTGGTCGCGTGGATCTTCCTGGGACTGGGACTCGTGGGGCACTGGATCGCGGCCTACAACTACGTCTGGGCCATCATCGGCAAGGGCAGGCAGCTTCGGGCGCACGACGGCGGCTCCCACTGATGGTCTGGCTTGCGGTCTTGCTTGCGGTCCTCGGCGCCTTTTGCCTGGCGTTTGGGGCACAGCGCCAGGGCAGTGCGGTCAAGGCCGATACCGGCGGACTGGCGCTGAGCACCCACGGCCTGCTGCGGCTCGTGCGCAACCCGCGCTGGGTATTCGGGTTCCTGCTGCTGTGCGTCGGGATGGGGATGAACGCGATCGCCCTCGTCATGGCGCCCTTGACGGTGGTGCAGCCGATCGGCGCGATCGCCCTGGTCATCACTACCGTGGTCAACACCAAGGACCAGGGCCTGAGCATGAACCGGGCCACCATCGTGGCCATCTCGCTCTGCGTGACCGGCTCAGCGCTGTTCGTGCTGCTGGCCGTCACCGCCACGCAGGAGAATCACAACGTCAGCAGCGAGGACGAGCTGACCATCGTGCTGCTCCTGGCCGTGGCGGTCGCGGCGTTTGGCACGCTCGCCGTCCTGTTCAGGCACCGCATGAGCGCCTTCGTCTACATCCTGGGCGCCGGGGTCCTGTTCGGCTTCGTGGCGGTCCTGACCCGCATCATCGGCAGGCACCTGCTCGATCCCAACGGACAGTTCCTGCTGAACGTGCCGTGGTACAGCGTTGTGGCGATTATTGCTGCCGGCGCTCTGGGATCGTGGTTTGTCCAAAGCGCGTACTCGAGCGGACCGCCGGATCTCGTGATCGCAGGATTGACCGTGATCGACCCCATTGTGGGCATCGCGATCGGCATCGTCATTCTTGGAGAACTGCGTCCAGATGTCCAAGCCGTGACGGCTATTGCCATGGGGACGGCCGCATTGCTTGCTATCGTGGGAGTCATAGCCCTCTCCAGGCACCACCCGGAAGTCACCAAGCGCAAGAAGGACGCGCGGAAGGCAGCGGGCAGGTCCTAGGGCGTCAGTCCAGATTCCGGCTGCGGGCCCCGGCGCGCCTGTGCCGACCGCCAACCGGCCGCCATTGATCCAGCTGTCCGCACAGCGACCACCAGGAGCCCTTCACGTGACCAAGTCCGACAACCAGCCCCCGCTGACCATCCTGATTGCCGCTGACACGTACCCGCCCCACGTCAACGGCGCCGCCCAGTTCGGCTACCGCCTCGCCAAGGGCATGACGGCCCGCGGACACAAAGTGCATGTCCTGGCCTGCCGCCCGGGCAAGGGCGCCAGCTACAGCGAGTTCAGCGATGAGGCCACCGTGCACCGCCTCCGCTCCCATTCCGTGCCCACGCACGAGTACTTCCGGGTCACCTTCCCGTGGGAGATCAAGAAGGAAATCGGACTGTTGTTCGACCGCATCCAGCCGGACGTGGTGCACATCCAGAGCCACTACATGATCGGCGAGCACGTCCTGTACGAGGCCGTGAACCGCGGCATCCGGGTGGTGGCGACGAACCACTTCATGCCGGAAAACCTGAACCCCTTCCTGCCGTTCCCGCAATGGTTCAAAGACATCATTGGCCGGATCTCCTGGCGGGACATGGGCAAGGTCATGGGCCAAGCCGACGTTGTGACCACACCCACGCCGCTCGCCGCAACAGCCATGCACCAGCATGCCTTCCTCCGTAAGGTCCTGCCCCTCTCCAACGGCATCGACGCTGCGGCCTACGAACTGGGTCCCGACGAAACCGTGGAACGCCACGCCAGCCCGACCGTACTCTTCGCCGGCCGGCTGGCGGAGGAGAAGCACGTGGACGTGCTGATTGACGCCGTCGCCAAGACGCCAAAGGACCTGGACATCCACCTGGAAATCGTCGGCGGCGGAGAAGTCCGCCCGGCCCTCGAAGCCCAGGTCGCACGGCTCGGGCTGACGGACAGGGTCAGGTTCCTGGGCATGGCCAGTGACGCCGACCTTCGCAGGGCCTACATCACGGCCGACGTGTTCTGCATGCCCGGCACGGCGGAACTTCAGTCCCTGGTGACCCTGGAGGCGATGTCGGCGTCGACTCCGGTGCTGCTGGCCAACGCCATGGCGCTGCCGCACCTGGTGCGCGACGGGGAGAACGGCTACCTCTTCACGCCCAATGACAGCGATGATCTCGCCGCCAAGCTGGCGCGTGTCTTCTCGCTGCCCGCTCACGAGCTCGCGGCGATGGGCAAGACCAGCCGTGAAATGGTGGAGAACCACGGCATCGCGCGCACGCTGCAGACGTTTGAGGACATCTATCGGGGCGCCAGCTACGACGACCTCGTCGTCTAGGCAGGCTCCGGGTCGGCCGGCCGGCTGGATGCGGGCCGTGCCGACCGGTGGCCGCGTGCACGTGTGATGCGTCTAGTATTGCTAGAGTATTTTTGCCCGGACTCAATCCGGCCCCCGCGGGCCAGGTCCGGCTCCGGGCACAGGGGGCTATAGCTCAGCTGGTTAGAGCGCGGGACTCATAATCCTAAGGTCCTCGGTTCAAGTCCGAGTAGCCCTACTGAAATAGAGAGGCCAGGTTCCTTGCAAACAAAGGGAACCGGGCCTCTCTTGCTGTCTCCGGCGGGTGAATGGTTGACAGAATGGGCCGTCGATGCGTTCCCTGCTTTTCTTGGCTGTTCCCCAGCTATTGGATAGTTTTTGGATAGTCGGCAGGGTCGGACGAGGCCCTGTTTTCCGCGTGATGTAGCTGGATTCAGTCCGATAGTGGCGCCCGGAGCGGCGGAAGCAGCCAAAACGGTGCAGGGATTGAAGCGCTGTGGACTTCGGCCGCTACTTCTGGGAAGTTCGGATGACGAAAGATGAAGCACGCCAGCCATGCCATTCCCTTTACGGGATGGGCGCGAGCCTTCGGAGGTCGATCGATGAAGCGCGAGGAGATGCAGGCGAAGGTCCAGCGGCTTGTGGACGCCATGCCGGAGCCGTCGCAGGAACCAGCCAGAGGAGTAGCTGCAATCCTGAACTCTTCGCAGGTGCCGCAAGCCCTGCCACTTGAGCCGCCCGCGACACCTGCAAAGGCGGGACCGGAGGTTCCGGCCATGCTTAGCCGTGAAGAGGTTGCCAGGCGCCTCGGCGTCAGCACTCGCTGGCTGATTCGCAACGCCGCAAGCGGCGCCGACTACTACAAGCTTCCGGGCGGCACGATCCGCTACAGCGAGACAGACATTGCCAACTGGCTTCGCCAGCGGCGAGTGACGGACTAGCCGAGAATCGGGCTCACACGCCACTGATTAACCTCAGCGACGACAAAAGCCCCAGCCGTTGATGGCTGAGGCTTTTCTGTGTCCGACGCCGTTAGAACGGCTTACAGCGCGTTCATGCGGCGGTACAGCGTTGCGCGACTCATGCCGAGATCACGCGCCGCATCGGTTGCTGGCTTGCCCGCGTCTATCAGGTGCTTGGCATTCTTGATCTGGCTCTCGCTATAAGTGTTCTTACGCCCGCCAATGCGGCCGGCGTCGCGCGCTTTGCGCATTCCATCCGCTGACCGTTCCCGAATGAGGGACCGTTCCATCTCCGCCAGTCCGCTCATCATCGTCAGAACCATGCGACCCGCTGAACTGCGGGTATCAATGTCGAGTCCAAGAATCTTGACGTGCACGCCGCGCCTCGTTAGCCCGTCGATCAGGGCAAGCAGGTTTACGGTGGAGCGGCCCAGTCGGTCAAGGGTGGTGATGACCAGCGTGTCGCCCTCATGTAGCGCCTTGAGCGCCGCCGTAAGGCCGGGGCGCTCGGCCTTGGCTCCGCTGATGCCATGATCCATATACAGATCGTCAGCGCGGACGCCAGCCGCCTTGAGGTCAATCTCCTGGCGCTCGGTGTTCTGGTCCTTGGTGCTGACTCGTGCGTATCCAATGAGCTTGTTCATGGTGTCCCCTATGCCCAAGAGACACCATCGATATCTCACTAGGTGCTTTCCTAACAACATGGTGACACATGTTAGTGAGACACACAAGCGAGATACACAAGCGAGACACTAGGCGCCTTGCCGGCAACGGCCTTCGTCCTGCCCATAGTGGGCGTTCACACGGGCATGCCCGGACACTTCCGCCCGCCCGGCTGGTGGAACCGTCCCGCAGCGCGGCCCGATGGACAGCCGGCCGCCCGAAGGAACATGTGCCCGGACGGGCGAATCAGGACTGCCGGCGCCCGGGGTTGCCGGTGAATCCATCGCCTCGGGGCGGGTGGGTCAAGAAAACTGCAGGGTCCTTGGATAAGACTGTTCATGATGGCCGGTCCGGGGCTGTGTTGGTGCACCTGACGGGGCTGGCTGCCGGTGAGGGAGGCGTCTAGGGCGGGTGGGTCTGCGGCTTTGCAGGTCCGGGTGCTGGGCCTCCCGCTAACGGAATGGGGATCCGTGAAAAGACGCATGTCAAAGGTTCGGG